>JANOFY010000114.1:0-5323 GCA_031413895.1 Planctomycetota bacterium
GTCGCGGGCAACCACCAGGAGTGGCTCCTCGCTGGAGCTGGAAGTGTGCGTCTCACGGGTCTCCGTTTGCGGGGGCCGGATACCTAACCTCGTGTATATCAGGGGCTCCCGAGGCACGATAGTCGGGAAAACCTGGCCGAAATCACCATCGGCGAATGGGAGGAAGCATGCTGTGGTTTCGCAGGGGGACGGTCGCGGTTTCGTGTGCACTCGTCGCTTCGCTCGCGTTCGGGGCGCGCGCCGTCGAGCACGACAAGGACTTTTGGCGCGCGATCGCGCGGGATGGATACAAGGTTCCCGAGGGCGAATCCGCGCTGGCGTTGATGCGGGAGCTGTCCGCTTGCTTGGGCTCACCCGATCCCGAGCTGCGCGACGAGCTGGCCTACGCGATCTCCGCGCAATGGATCTACCGCCAGCGGCTACTCGATCGCGAAGCGCTGATCGAACTCGTGACGATATGGTCGTCGAACTTGAAGGTCGGCATCGGACAGTCCGGCGATGACACGGTGTTCCTGCGCTCGTTTTCCGCGCTCGATCTGTCGATCGCGGCCGCGCTCGACAACGATCATCCGTTTCTCACGCCGGAAGAACACGAGGAACTCCTCGCCGCCGCGCTCGCTTATCTCGCCGCGGAACGCGACCTGCGCGATTTCGAGCGCACGCAGGGCTGGCTTCACGCGACGGCTCACACCGCGGACCTGCTGAAGTTCCTCGCGCGCAGCCCTCATTTCACGGCGGCAGGCCAAGCGCGCGTCTTGAACGGGATCAGCGAAAAGCTGGCGCGGACCGGCGCCGTCGTCTTCACGCATGGTGAGGACGATCGCTTGGCGCGTGCCGTCGTGTCGATCGTTCTGCGGAGCGACCTCGACGGCGCGGCGTTCGCGGATTGGCTCACGCGCCTTCGCGCAGCACGCCGCGGCGCGCGCGAGGCCGACGATTTCGATCCGGATCGTTATGCCGCTCAGCAGAACACGAACAACTTGCTCAGGAGCTCGTTCGTGCTGCTGTCGTGCATCGAAGCGCCGTCAGCGGGAGTCCTCAAGGCGCGCGCGGAGGTCCTCGCGTACCTGTGCGAGTTCGGCTGATCGCGCGCGAGATCAGTTCCCGCGTCCGGCGCTTTCGGCGTTCGCGGGCGTGAAGCGCGGTGAGCTCGGCGCAGACAAGAGCTCCTTCGGCAGCGACTCGTCCGTGAGCGATTCGAGGAAGGCCGAGAGGTCGGCGATCTCACCCTCGGAGAGGTCGAGCGGCTTCAACACCAGCTCGTTGTGGTGTCCGGCCGGAATCGCATTCTCGAGCTTCGAGTAGTAACGCAGCACCTCGGTGAGCGTCGCCATCTGCCCCTGGTGCATGTACGGCGCGGTGCGCGCGACGTTGCGGAGCGTCGGCGTCTTGAACTGGCCCCACATCTCGAAAGTGCGCGTGAGCGCGTCGAGCTCGAGGGCCCGTTCGCCGCGCGGATCGTCGCTGAACGCGCTTTGCGCGTTGAACGGATCGGTGCGCACCAATTCGATGCCCGCGTGGCGGCCTGCGTCGCGCGGCGGCCGCCGGTCGAGCGGGGGCACGGCAATGTTGTGGAACTCGTTGTCGCTGAAGTTAGGTCCGGCGTGGCACAGGCGGCATTCGCCCTTGCCAAGGAAGAGCGTGAGCCCGCGCCGCTCCGCCGCGCCGTATTCCGCTTGTGCGGACGCGTCGCCGTTCTTCAGGGCACCGGCGAACCGATCGAACTTCGAGCTGCGGCTCACGAGCCGGCGCTCGTACGCTGCGATGGCCTTGCCGATGTTGACGAACGCGCGATCGATCGCGGTGCGATCGGCGGCCGTCATGCTCATCCAGGCCGCGTGTTCGGGATGTTTCGGCTCGCGCGGCACGGGGCGCGCGTGCTGCGGGAAGCGCACGGTGTCGCGCATGTCGGGCAAAGCGCCGAAGACGGCCTCGTACGCGGCTCGCATCTCGCCATCGTTCCATACCACTCGAACGCACGCCGTGCGGTCGCTGTGCATTTCGGTCGCGTCCTCGAGCGGTTTGAGCGCCTGGCTCCAGAGTGAGTCGGCTCGACCGTCCCAGTAGAACCAACGCTGCCACGCGACATTCCACAGGCTCGGCACATGGCGATCGTGCGTCGACATCGTTTTACCGTCGGCGAAGCCGCGCGCTGGGTCGTGGCACGTGCTGCAGCTGACCTGACCGTCGGCGGAGAGACGTTTCTCGAAGAACAAGAATTGGCCCAGGTGTGCGGCCGCGGGATCGTCGGCGTACGCGTTGGTGGAATCACGCGGTGGATCGCCGAGCGGCGCGAGCTTCACGATGCGCGCGAGCGTGGCGTCGTCGAGTGGCGCCGCGTCGCTACGCCGCACGACGATCGGTGCGAGCGACGTCAATCCTAGCGCCAAGACGAGCGCGCCCACGATCCCGTGCGCTCGCATGCCGCGGATCATTCGACCTCGAGCTTCACTTGCGCGCGCTCGGTGATCGCGCCTTCCGTGACGTCGAAGAAGAGCTCCCAGCTTCCGGCCATGTGGAACAATAGACCCTGCGCGCGAAAGCCTCCCGAGTCCGAAGGGGAGATCGCGGGCACGCGATTCATGCCGTGTTGGTGTTGCGGCATCGCCGCGTCGATCCGGAGTGCGACGTCCGCGCGCAGTCGATCCGGCGCGGAGGTCGCACAGACCCATGCTTCGACCGAGAAGGGCGCGCCGCGTTCGGGAGGCTCGGGCTCGGTGCGGTAGACGATCCGCCAAGCGCCGTCGTTGCTGACGACGGCGTGCGTTCCGGGTGGCGCCTGCCAGTTCGTGTGAGCCGACGGGTTCGCACGAGCGTCCGCATGCGGTGCGACGGGCTGATGGGCCGGCAGTGCGCCGCACGCCGTCAGCGCCAGGGCACACAGCAGTGCGGACCTGCGCGCGCGTGTCGACGATTCTCGGTTCGTGGTCACCACGATTGGATTCTAGCAGCCGCGCACGCTGCGAGTCGGCCGGCCGCTAGCGAGGCTCGGCGAGCGTCGGCAGGACGTAGAGGCGCGCACCGATTGCTTCTCGGAAGGATCCATCCGTCGGCAACACCTGCACACGGTGATTTCCCGAGTCGACGACCCACAGCGCATCGGTGCGATCGCAGGCGATGCCCTGCGGCTCGAAGAACTCGATGCGACCGAGCCCCTGCCCGCCGAAACGTGCGACGAAGCGTCCGTGCTCGTCGAACTTCTGCACGACGTGCGCGCCCTCGTCGGTCACGTAGACGAATCCATCGCTGTTCACCGCGCAGCCGAACGGTCGGGCGAATTCACCCGGAGCTTCGCCGCGTCCGCCGAACGCAAACGACGCCGACCCGTCTCGATCGAACGCTTGGATGCGTTGCGCGGCCGCGTCGACGACGTACACGAGTTCATTCGAGCGGCTGAACGCGATCGCGGTCGGTCGCAGGAGCTGGCCCGCACCAGTGCCGTGGCGTCCGAACGTGCGGCGGACCGAGAGATCGCTCCCGATCACGACGATGCGCGCATTCGCGAGGTCCGCCACGTAGAGATCTCCGCGCGCATCGCATTCGATCGTGCCCGGTTCGATCGGCCAGGGCGCGCTCGCGGATCGTGACTCCGCGGACAGCCGGTCCAGGTCGATCGACTTGACGAACCGCGCGAGTACCGGGTCGTAGCGCAACGGTTCGCCCGGCGTGCGCGCCACCTTGAACATCGACAGGCGCGCGTTCCCCGGATCGCTGATCCAGACCGACTGCGCATCGTTCGTGAGCGCGACGTCGACCGGCCGGATCAGCTCTCCCGGTTTCGATCCGTAGCCACCCAAGCGCGTGATCTCGACCGCGCTCCCGGTCGAGGAGTCGAGGATCAGCGCACCGGGCGTCGACGGCTCGACGAGCGCGCACAATTCCTGGCGGACGTCGATGCCCGCGCCGACGTGCGACGACGCGCCCTTGTCCTGCACGAGCGGCGCGGGCGCATCCGCTTTCTGTGGCCCGAAGAATTGGCAGCGGTTCTCGACGGACTCGGCGACAACGGCGAAGCGGCCCGACGGCGCGATCGCAAGCTGGTTCGGATAGTGCAGCTTGCCGGCGCCTTCGCGTGGACGCAGGACGTGGAGGCCCCACTCGTAGAGAACGGCGCCCTGCGCATCGAACACTTGGACGCGGTGGTTGTCGCGATCGGCGACGTACAGCCGGTCGTCGACGCAGCGCACTCCGCTCGGGGATGCGAAGAGCCCCAAGTACGGACCGAAGTCGCCGATGCTCGCGGCGAATCCGCCCGCGCCGTCGAACTTCTGGATGCGCTGATTGTCGAGGTCGGCGACGTACACGGCCCCGGCCGAATCGACGGCGACGTCGACGGGGCGGAAGAGCTCGCCCCGGCCGCGCCCGCGGCGACCGATCTGGAGCACGAGGGCGCCCTCGCGATCGAACACCTGCACGCGGTGATTGCGAGAGTCCGCGACGTAGAGCCGCTCGGCGACGACCGCCAAGCCCAGCGGATGATTGAACTCGCCGGGGCCCGCGCCGCGGCGGCCGATCACGCGCTCGCATCGACCCTCCGAGTCGAACACGCACACGCGGTCGTTGCCGGTGTCCGCGACGTACACGTTCCCACCTTCCCCGACCGCGATGCCTTGCGGCTCGCGCAGCTCGCCGTGTGCCCCGCCGAGTTCGCCGAACGTCCGCAGTCGAACTCCCGCCGAGTCGAAGACGGCCACGCGTCGCGCGAGCTCCTCGACGACGTACACGCGATCGTGTGCGTCGATGGCGACCGCGGCCGGCCGAGCGAGATCGACGATCTCCGAGAGATACGCGCCCAGGCGCACTAGTTCGGGCGGAGGAGCGCCTTGCGCGAGCGATGGCAGCCCGAGGACCAGGCACGCGAGCAGCTGCGCTGCAGTGGGAGCTCGACTCGTCGTTCGCATGGGGGTCGACACGATACTCGACCCTTCACTCGTACGCGCGCGAGCGAAGCATGCCGCGAGCGATGCGCGCACAAAAGCGCGCGAGGCCGATCCCAGGGGACCGGCCTCGCGCCTTCATCGAATCAGGACGCGCCAGCGCTAGCCAGCGAGCCTGGTGGGATCACGGGGTCCAGTTCACGGTCAACGCGTTCGGCGTGTTGAGCGTCGCCGGCGTGCAGAACGGAACCGAGTTGCGGTACGCCGCTTGGTAGTGACGCGTCTGGGCCGCCGCCGCAAGTCCGCCCACACCGGCAACACCCGCGAGGGTGTTCGTGCCACCTATCGTGTTGATCCGGCCGAGACGGACGACCGTGCCGCCGACGCACTCGAGACCGTCGTAGAACGGCGAGACGTTGCCGTTGCCGAGGCTCGCGGTGCCTTGG
>JANOFY010000115.1:0-23947 GCA_031413895.1 Planctomycetota bacterium
AAGTCGCTGCAGCTGTGGTCGGTCGCGTACGACGAGAAGAGTCTCGACGGTTGGTCGTTCTCCGAGGACGGCGTGTTCACGGCGGACAGCGCGTATATCCAGACCAAGTTCGGCGAGTACTCCGACTCGCTCTTCGACTTCCGGATGCTGACGCTCGACAAGGCGACGTCGGGAGACTTTTCGCTCGAGGCCGACGTGCTCGCGGAAAAAGGCAAGGTCAACTTCTGCGGCCTGCTCTTCGGCAAGAAGAGCGTTTCGAGCTTCCACGCGCTGATGCTCTTTCCCGGCAAGGTGCGCGGCAAGGACGACAAGTCGGGCCTCTCCAGCTCGGGGTTCATCGACCTCGCGAGTTCCTACGGCAACGCGGCGTTCAAGACGTGGCGACACAACGCGGTCCAGACGTCGAAGAACGCGGGCACGGAGTCCGGGACGGTGGCGCAGGGCGTGCACAAGCTGCGCATCGACGTGTCGGGTGCGCTCGTCGACGCGTGGTTCGACGGCGAGTTCCTCGCGACGCAGGAGTTCGCGAGCGTCGACGTCTTGCGCGGGGGCTTCGGGCTCATCACCGGTCCGGGCAACGCGCGCTTCAGCAACATCCGCTTCATGTCGCGCGCGCCGCGCGACCCGGCGGCGCAGATCGAGCGCGAGATCCGCATGGAGGGGTTCGCGAAGGACACCGGCACGAGCATCGACGGGAGCTGGCTCGGTCGCGTTCCGCCCTGGCCGAAAACCGAGCGCTGGGTGCAGGGCCAGCGCGAACGCTGGAACGACAAGGGACCGGTGCCTCAGCTGCTCGTGCTGTGGAGCATCCCGCAGAACAACCTCGTGAAGATCGACGCGTGGCTCGCCGACCTCGCGTCGCGGCACGCCGACGTCGGGCTCGAGTTCGTGTGCCTCGCGTCGCCGAATGACGAGAAGGACGTCGACGCTTACGTGAAGTCGCATGCGTTCCCCGGCGTCGTCGCCGTCGATGCGCGCTCGAGCGAGGGCATCGGCGACACGTTCACTGCGTACGCCGTCGATCGGTTCAACTTGCCGCGCCTATTGCTCCTCGACATCGACGGCAAGGTGGTCTGGGAAGGCGATCCGGGTTTTTCGAGCGCTGCGCCGTGGGCTGCCGGACAGGAAACGTTCCTCGACGTGCCCCTCGCCGACCTGATCGAAAAGCGCAAGCTCAAGGAGCTCACGGCCTGGACGAAGCAGTGGAACGAGCGCGCCGTTCCCGCGCTCGCGGGCGGCGACGTCGCGACGGCGCTGCCGATCCTGCGGCAGGCCAAGGGCTTCCAGAAGGGATTGACGGCGGCGATCGACGACGCGCGGACGAAGCTCGACGCGCTCGAGAACGCGTGCGCCGCGATCAGCGCGACCGCGGCCACGTTCACGCGTGAGGAAGCCGATCCCGCGATCGAGATCGTGATGAAGTGGGCGCCGCTCGTCGAAAAGCCCTTCGACAAGAACACGCAGGTGACGCTCAAGGCCGTGCGCGAGAGCAAGGTCGCGAAGGACTGGCAGGAAGCGTTGAAGCTCGTCGATCGCGTCAAGGCCAAGGCCAAACCGGCCGACAAGTTGACGCAAGCGCAGGAGTGCGCCGCGAAGCTCGAGACCATGAGCGGTCGCTTCCCGCGCGAGCTCCTCGCGGACCTGAAGCCCGCGATCGAGGCGGGCGACGCGGCGAAGCTGAACGAGATCGCGACCAGCGCAGCGCAGCGGCCGTCGCGTTGGCTGCTGACGGAGTACATGCGCTGGTGACCGCTTCCGTCGCCGCGGGAGTTCGGTGACAATCCCGCCTTCGCTCGAGACACACGTATGATCCGAAGACTCCTCGCCCGACTCGCCCTGAAGAAGGCACGCCCCGGTTACTTCAGCCGCTTTGGCGGACTGTGGACCGATCGCAACGACGCGGACGCGCTCACGCAGGCGAAGCTCGCTTCGGGAACGATCACGCCGAAAGACATCGAGCTCTTGCGCCGTTGGCGCACCGACGGTTTCGTCATCCTGCCCGGCGCGGTGGATCCAGCGGTCGTCGACCGGATCAACGCCGAGGTCGAGACGATCTGGAGCACGCTCGATCCGCGCTTCCGCGTGGAACGCGGCGGCACCGTGACGCCTCTCGATCCGAAGGCGCGCGGCGCGGCCGCGAAGCTGCTCGATCTCTACGTCTTCTCGAAGAGTGCGCGCGAGGCGGCGTTCGCTCCGCAGCTCGTGCGTTTCCTCAACATCGTGTTCGAGCGCACGCCGATGCTCTTCCAAGGCCTGTCGTTCGAGAAGGGCAGCGAGCAGCCGATCCATCAAGACACCGCGTACGTGGTCACGCGTTCGCCGATGGAGTTCGCCGCGGCGTGGATCGCGCTCGAGGACATCCAACCCGGTTCGGGCGAGCTCGCGTACTACCCCGGGAGCCATCGTTTATCGGAGCACGTGTTCCCGGGCGGAACGCGCAACTGGCACCGCGAGCGGCACGGCGAGCCGATCTTGAACGAATATCTCGAGGCGTTGCACACGCGCTCGAAGGCGATGGGCCTCGCGCTCCAGCGTTTCCGTCCGAAGAAGGGCGACGTGCTGATCTGGAGCGCGGACCTCGCGCACGGCGGCTCGCCGATCGAGAACCGCGAGCTGTCGCGCCGAAGCTTCGTCTGTCACTACTGTCCGTCCGACGTGGCGCCGTTCTACTTCGCGTCGAATCCGCAACAGGACAATCAGCGCGCGGAGCACTCGGGTGCCGCGTACGCGAGTTCGCACTACGCGGTGGATCAGTCGCCGTCCGGCCCGCAGTCCTGACGCATCCGTCTCACTCGCGCACGCGCACGACGACGCCGCCGTGCGCGACCGGCTCGCAGTTCGGCAAGGCACGGCACTGCGGGAGCAGCGACACTTCCGCCGCCGTGAACGGCGCGCAGATGAGCGTGTTGAGTCCGTACTTGTCGTAGACAAATTGCGCGCTGCGCGAGTCGTCCTTGCGCAGCTTCGCGAACGTCAGCGAGTACACCGGACGATCGAGGTAGAGCGAGTAGTGCCACCCAATCGGCGCGGCGAGCCGCGCATCGGGACGCAAGTGCCGCGCGGCGTCGCCCGCGAACTCCTGGAACAGTCGGTGGCGTGCCGCGATGTTCTCCCAGCCTTCGCGCGGCCGGAAGTCGATGGCGATGACGGCGAGGAGCGCGGCGGCGCAGACGAAGCGCGCGGCGCGAGCGCGATCGATCGCGAACTCGACGGCGAGCGGAACGCCGAGCACGAACGGCAGCAGCACCAGCCGGTGCTGAAAGCCGAAGTAGATCGACACGAGCGCGACGTTCGCGGCGAGCAGCCAATCGGAGGCCCGGCGCTTCCTGACGAGCATCCATGCGGCGGCGAGGAGAACGGCCGCGCCGGCGACGACGTCCACGGTTCGTATCTCGACCTCGTCGTTCGCGACGGTGCCGCGCTCGCCCGCAGAGTCGTCGGGGCGATCGAAGAGCTCGTTCTTCGTCCGCAAGCGGTTGCCGATGAGCCCCGCGATCTGCTCACCGCGGATCGGTATGCGATCGAAGATCGCTCGCACTGGCAGCGTCGGCGAGTGCGGGTCGCGCGGATCGGCGTGCCACATGCCGGACGAGTACGAGTGCACGAAGTTTTGGTCGATCGTCTCCTTCGGCGCGAGGCGCGCGCTGCGAATGTTCCATGGAACGAGCAGCACGAGACACACGGCGACGAACGGCACGGCCCGCAGCTTCGCGAACCGCACCCACTCGAGCGGCTTGGGATGAGATCCCCAAATCGCGATCGCTCGAGCGAGCAAGATCGCTGGGATCAGCAGCACGCTCACCGTGCGCACGTACGCCGACAGCGCGATCAGCGCACCGAGCAAGATCTCGCGCGCGAGCGACGGCCGGCGGCTCGCCCAGCGCTCGACGACGAGACACGTGACCATGAGCGCCGCGCCCGGCACGTCGGACATGACTTGGTTCGACAGCCGGCGCACGGTCGGATTGAGCCAGACGAGCACGCACACGAGGAACGCGAGCCACGGACCGATGCGCGGACGGATGAGGACGAACAGCGACGCGACGAGCAGGACGCCGAACATGCTCACCATGAAGTTGAGCGCGTAGAAGTCGAGTCCACGCCACGCCATCACCGCCGCGGCGAGGAGCGGCATGCCCGGCGGGTGCACGGTGAACGGACGATCGAGGAACGTGTAGCCCTCGCCCGCGAGCATCGCCTTGGCGACCACGATGTAGATCGCCGCGTCGTTCGTCGCGACGTTCGCCTCGTGGTACGGGTGGACGAGCCACGCGAGGCTCACAAGCGCGCCGAGCACGAGCAGCGCGAGCGCGAGCTTCGACGAACGATCCCACGGGCGGTCGGGCTCGAGCACGGCGCTCATCGATCGCCGTCGGTGTAGCCGAGCTTTTTCAATGCGTGCTCATCGTCCGCGCCAGCCCTCATCTCCTGCGCATCGAGCGTGGGCGCGACGTGACTCGAGAGGAAAGTCTGTCGCTCGTGGAGCAGATCGGCGACGCGCTCGGGAAGTCGTGCCGCAAGATCGTCAGCCTCGAGCCGATCGGAGATCTCGAAGAGACGCGGAGGCTCTCGTCCTTCGATCACGCAACGGAAGCGGTCGCTCGTGATTCCTTCCCAGCGGTTCGCGGCTCCCGGGAGTCCGAGGGTGTGCACGGCGATCCGATCGCGCGGAACCTCTTCGCGGAACAGCGAGACGCCCCGATTCGGTCGAGGTGGGAGCGCGAACGCTTCCAGGATCGTCGGCCAGAGGTCGAGATGGCTGACCAGCGTCTCGACGCGCGCGGACGGCCGGCGCGACGCTTTCGGATAGTGCACAACCAGCGGAACGCGCACTTGTTCGCGGTGCACGTTCTCTCCGTGGCAGAACCAGTAGTCGTGCTCGCCGAGCGACTCGCCGTGGTCGGCCGTGAACACGATGAGCGCGTCGTCGTACCAGTTGCTCGCGCGTAGCCACGAGACGAGCGCGCCGAATCCTTGGTCGAAGTATCGGATCTCGGCGTCGTACCGCGCGCGGTAGAAGGCGGGATCGTCCACGTCGTCGATCCGTTGATACGAGGGCAGCTGTCCCTTGCCCTTCTGCGTAGTGCCGGCTGTCAGCGGCGGCTCATCGGTCGGCAAGGGTGGGAACTCGCGCACGATGTCGGCCGGCGGCGTGTACGGTCCGTGCGGATCTTGAAAGTGGATCCACAGAAAGAAGCGGTCGGTGCCCGAGCTCTTCTGAGTTTCGAGCCAAGCGATCGCCGCCGCCGTCGTGTCGGGCGAAATGCGCTCGAAGTTCTTCTCGCGGTTTGCTTCGCGCGAATGCATCTCGTCGTCGAAATGCTGGAATCCCTGCGCGACCCCGGCGTCGCCGTGCGCTGCACCGGGACGACGGAGCACCCAGTTCGACACGACCGCGCCCGTCGCGATCCCTGCGTCGCGCACGATCTCAGCGAGCGTGACGGCCGCCGCCGGAAGCGGAAACCGATTGCCGCCGGGGACGCCGATCTCGTCGGGCAGACGTCCGGTCATCAAGCTCGACAGTGAAGGGCCGGTCCACGGCGAGGTCGAGTACGCCGCTTCGAACACGATCGAGTCGCGCGCGAAGCCATCGACCTCCGGGCTCGTGGGGGACGGGTGGCCGTACGCTCCGAGACGGTCCGCGCGCAGCGTGTCGCACGTGATGAGGATGACGCGGCGAGCGGGGGCGGTCGGTGTCTCTCGTGAGCACGCAGCACTGGCCAGCGCGAGCACGGCCACGCCGCTCGCCCAGGAACTCCGCGAATGGCCGCCGATCATGCGGCCGGATTGTAGGAGCGCTCGTCTGGGCAAAGTAGCGCGAGCGCGCCGCTCACGACACGAACGTGAGGCTAGGGCGACGGCTGCGATTGGGCCGCGGGAGCGCGTCGCGGCTCGAGTCCGATGAGCACGAGCCACACGGTCTGCGCGAGAGCGGCCGCACCGAGACCGTGCACATCCAGGGTCAGATGACCGGAGAGCAGCAAGACAAGTGTCGCGGACCCGACGACGCAGCCGAGGATTCCCGGACTGCGCCGCATCCGACGCGCGATCGCCGCGTCGTGCGCACGCGCCTCGCGTTCGGCCGTGCGCTCGTCGAGCTGATGCTCGAGCGCGAGTTCGACTAGATCACGGTGCAGCAGGTGCTCGACCGCGCGCGGGTCGGCCGAGCGACGTTCTACGCACACTTCAAGGACAAGCGCGATCTCCTGCTCAGCGACGCCGAGTGCTTCCTCGAAAGACTCGAGGCGCATTTCCTGAATGGCACGATCGAGGCTCGCGCGGCCACAGGGTCCGGGATCTCGAGGGCCAACCCTGGGACTTCGGGACGTACCGGCCAGGCGCGTACTGGGACGACGCTTCCCCCCCGACGTCTCCTCGACGGCGCGCCGCGGCCCGCGAATCGCGGCGCGGATTGCAACTTGGATAGACGCTCGACCGTCGCCGCGTTAGCTTCTCGCGCGCAGTGAATCGTTGGAGCCGCAGGCGCGGCTCCGAGCTTCGCTGTTCGTTCGAACACAACTCTGGACCCTCGGCGCCCGTCCGATGTGTCCGCTGCAGCCGTGAGACGCACCATGACGCGATTCGGATCTCGCACGCTCCTTCGCCAGGCACTGCCGTCGCTCGCAATCGCGAGCCTCGCCGCCAGCGTCACGTTGAATCAGGCCGCGGGCCAAGTGCGGCTGACGACGGGCAACTCCAGCCCGCTCATCGAATGCTCCGCGCTCGGCGGTCGCGCAGTCTTGATCGCGGATTCGTTTCCCCGCAATGCGCCGCCCTTCAACGTCTCTCCGCTGGCGGTCAATCTCCCGGTGAGCGGCGGCGTCCTGGTCGCGCAGTTGCCGGGCGGCCCGGTGAGCTGCGCCACGGGCGCAACCGCGGGAGCACTGGCCGATCCGTGCTGTGTGATCGTCTCCAACCAAGCGGGCGGCGGCGGGTGGCTCTACACGCCGGACGACAACACCCCCGCAGCCAGCACGCTGCGCTTCCTACCCGCGTTCACGTTCACGTCCTACGGCAGTTGCGTGTACCGCGTCTTCTCGCGCACGGGCCCGCCGGAGAATCCCGTGTACGTCACGTCCTCGACGAACGAAGCGGTGGTTGGCCTACGACCGGTGGCGGTCGACGACGTCGACCTGCAGGTCAACACGTTCGTGGTCGGAGCGCCGATCGAGATCGACGTGTTCCAGAACGACCTCGTCGGTGACGACGGCGACGCGACGCCGGAGATCACCGACTACTTGCTGCTCTCGGTGGGTCCGAACCTCACGGCCGGTCCCTTCGGCGGGCCGATCGTGTTCACGGTGGGCTCCGCGGTGTACGTCCCGCCGACGCAGACCAGCCGGCCCAAGATCCGCATCACGCCCGGCTTCACGGGCTGCGGCGTAGGCGAGGTCCGGTACAGATTGGTCGGCGCGTGCCGCCAGAGCGCGATCGACGACGGACGAGGCGACGTGTTCAGCGCAGCGGCCGATTACTTGTCGAACCCGGCCACCGTTAAGTACCGCATCATCGATCCGAGCGCGCCCACGCCGACCGCCAACGCCGACGCTCCCGCGCCGTTCGCGATCGGTGGTCCGTACCTCGTCGATATTCTTGGCAACGACGACTTCGAAGGCGCTCCAGCCGATGCGCAAGTGCAGGTGCTCGGCGGGGCGACGGGCGGCAGCTTTACGTGGGTGCCCGCGAACGGAGCGGTGCCCGGTCATCTGAAGTTCGTTCCGAACTTCTCCGCGTGCGGCACGGGCACTTGCCTGTATCGCGTGACCGACGCCTGCGGCGGAGTCTCGCTGCCGGCCGCGGTCTCCGTGTCGGTCGTGCTCGCGGAGGCGGACTGCGACCAGAACTGCGTCCCGGACGCGGTGCAGCCCGACTGCGACGACGACGGGATCCCGGACACGTGCGACGGGCCGTGCGGCAACTGCAACGTCAACCGGCGCAATCCAGGCAGCCTGCTCCTGTATCCGGTGTTCGACGATCGCGCCGCGAACTCGACCTTGGCCGCGATCACGAACACGGCCATTCCAGGCGTCCAAGGGCCGGGCGGGTTGCTCGTCGGCACCGTCGACGTCGAGTTCGTGTTCATCCGCCGCTACGGTCCAGAGGGTCAGGACCTGCAGTGCGTCGAATGGAACGCCACGCGACGGCTCACGCCCAGCGATACGTTCGCGTTCATGACGTAGTCGCTGAATCCGGATCGGGGCCGCGGCTTCTTCTACGCCTTCGCCAAGAGCCCGACCACGGGCAAGGCGATCGTGTGGAACCACCTGATCGGTTCGACGCTGTCGCTCAGTGCAGTCGAAGCGAGCACGGACTCGGTTGACGCGGTCTCGTTCGCAGCCATCGGCAACGAGGGCGCGCCGACGGACGTCGACCTCGATGGGATCCGCGATCTCGACGGCGAGGAGTACGTGCCGGCGCCGGGCGAGATCCTGATCCCGCGTTTCCTCGGTCAGGATCCTCCGGGCGAAGGACCGGGGATTCGCAGCCGGCTCGTGCTCATCGGGCTCACGGGCGGAACGGACTTCACGACGCAGACGCACTTCCAAGTTTTCAACGACAACGAGATCGCGCTCTCGGCGACGAAGAACTTCCGCTGCTGGGAAAGCTTCTACCTGACGGAGATCAACAACCTCTTCCTCAACGAGTACCTGCAAGAGTCGACGTTGCACGACCCGGACGAGGTGTTCGGCGCCAACGAGCGCGAGTCTGGCTGGATCCGAATCACGGGACAGCTGGCCACCTCGACGGCCATGCAGATCGACGATCCGGTCGTCTATGCGGTGCTGTTCGACGGTGGCAGCAACTACACGACCGCGACGCTGCCGTTCGAGGGCTGCGGGAATCCGAACGGAGACCTCTACCCGACGGGGCCGCTCGGGGACGAGTGACCGGATCGGCCGCTGGCGAGCGAAAGCTCTTCGCGGCCAGCGGTCGCGCTTACGGCAAGAACCCCTTCCGGTTCGCGAGCTTGCGCGGCAGGTACTCCTCGATCACGAAGTTGAGTCCCCACTTCGCGAGCGCGTCGAAATCGTCCACGGCGGGTCCGAGCCGTCGCATGGCCAACGTCTTTCTGGCGCGCTATCCTGCTTGGAGCCATGGCCTATACACGCATCACGGTGGATCCGAGCCAGATGGGAGGCGTGCCTTGTATTCGGGGGCTGCGCATTCCAGTCGCCACAGTTGTGGGCATGGTCGCCGAGGGGATGAGCGAGGCGGAAATCCTGCGGGACTATCCCGACCTCGAACGAGAAGACATCCGCGAGGCGTTGCGCTTCGCCTCCGAGGCCGTGCGCGAGCGTGAGCTGCCTCTGCGCAAGGCTGAGTGAAGTTCCTCGTCGACAACGCACTCTCGCCCGAGCTTGCGCGGGGATTGTCGGCGCCCTACGGCAAGAACCCCTTCCGGTTCGCGAGCTTGCGCGGCAGGTACTCCTCGATCACGAAGTTGAGTCCCCACTTCGCGAGCGCTTGCTGCTCGGCGCGCACGCCCATCTTCAGCATCTGATCGATCGCCTTGATCCACGGCTTGTGCGCCTGGAAGAACGGATCGTTCTTCACCGCGTCCTTCGCGCGCTTGATGTCGACTTCGAGGAGCGCGTGCGTCGCGTCCTGCAACTTGAAGTCGATGATGTCCTGCGGCGTCACGCCGAGGTACTGCGCCTGCGGCACGCAGAAGAAGCGATTGATGTGCGCCGCGTTGCCCGAGCCGACCTTCAGCGTGCGGTAGATGTTCGCGATGCCGTACGGATCGCAGTCGACGAACGCGTACACGGGGATCTTCTGCTGGTCGGCGAGGAGACGGATGAATCGTCGCGTGGCGCGCGTCGGTACGCCGCCCGTCTCGACCAAGATGCACTGCGCGGACTTCCAGTACTTGTGGTTGTTCAAGCGCTGGAACATGCCGCCCGTCTCGATCGCGAGGACGAACTTGGCCTCCGTCTCGAACTTCAAGTGCTCGACCGAATGGGGGATCGAGTAGCTGCCTGAGCCGAAACCGGTGCAATCGATGCGGATCGGAAGTCCCGTCTCCGAATCGTTGTCGATGACGATGAGGTTGCCGGCTACGGATCCGCCGTGCTCTTCGGGGTAGTAGCGCAGTTGCTCGCGCGAAAGTCCGTCGAGCGACGCCAGCGCCTCGATGTCGTCCATCACTGTGTCCGATTCGACCTGCTCGTTGAACTTGCAGTCGCCCCAGTTCTTCGAGACGTAGTACGCCTCCCGCTTCGTGGCGAAGTCGTTGTTCTCGACCATCTCCTTGCTGATCGACATCAGTCGTAAGGTCTGCGCGAACGACTTGACCGTCGTCACGCTGAGCGCGCGAGACTTCTGGCCGCGGCCGAGCTCGAAGTAACCGACCTTCGTGTCGTACTTCACGTTCGACAGCGCGCGCGTCGGGAACCGCAATTCGGGCAAGATGCGTTTCAAGATCGAAGACTGCACGCGCGTCGCGGTGCTTTCGATCAGCTTCAACGTCTTGTGATCGAGCTCGTCGAGCTTCTTCGGCGCGCGCTTGACGCTCTTCGTGGCGGGGGAGACGTCCGCGTCGTTCGCGGCCTCGGTTTTCTTTTTCTTGCGGTCAGCCATGGTGCTCTCTCGTCCTTCGTTGGGAAGGCCCTTCATAGAGGAGTGTTCCTCAGCCTGCAAGCGCGGCTCCGCGGCGGCGAAAGCTCACGTGCTCGGGCTCGTTCCAAGTCGCGTGCGGTCGACGGTTCCAAGTCGCGTGCGGTCGTCGCGAGCCGGGGGTCCGTGCGAGCTGCGGTTCCGTGCCGCGAACTCGCGTGAAACGACCGCGGCCGCACCCTGCCGGGCGCGGCCGCGTCGTCGTGCTCAGCCGAGCATCAGTTCCAGATGATCAGGACCGCGCTCGAGCGGTTCGACGTCTGTGAGTTGCAGAAGTTCGGAATCGCGTTGCGGTAGAAGGTCTGGTAGTAGCCGGGTTGACCGCTGCCGAGCGTGATGCCGTTGACCGAGTGCAGCGGCAGCGTCCAACCCAGCGGCGGGTTGGGATACACGAACACGCCTCCGACCGCGTTCTGCGATCCGAAGCGGATGATCGTGCCGCCGATGCACAGCAGCCCGTCGCCCGAAGCCATCGGCAGCGCGAGCTGCGCATTGGCCGCGATGAAGAACCCGAATCCGACGATCGTCTGGCCCGAGCTCACGAGCTCGACCGTGTCAGGATTCGTCGTGCCGGTCGCGCACAGCTTCGCGCCCTCGAGGTTGAACGAGTTCGCGCAGCCCGAGCTCGGTCCGCTGGCCGGATTCGGCACGGTGTTCGGCAGCACGCACGGGCATGGCACCGGCGAGCCGTCGCCGAAGCAGAACGCGAACCCCAGCGTGCCGCAGCAATCGGTGCGCAGGAGCCACACGCCGGGAAGCTCCACCGCGTCGAGCTCGACCGGCGGCACGTCGTTCGCGCCGAGCGCGTTGAAGTTGATGATGCCGCTGGTGTCGCCCGCGATCCACGCGCGTCCCATCGAGCCGTTGCAGATCGACGAGTCGAGCGGGCCAGCGAATTCGCCCACGCCGTGCACGACGCTGGCGCCGACGAAGAACACGCCGTTCATCAGCACGCTGGACGGCAGCGCATACCGCACGAGCGTGTCGGTGTCGACGCTTTGAACCGTCGACGTGACTTGCGAGATGAGGACGGCGTCCGTCGGATCCCCGTCGTCGTTCGGATCGTCCCACACACCGATGCGCGCCGCGGTCCCGTTCGGCGGCGCGTTGCCGGGGAACGCTGCGCTGCCCCACGCGGTCGAGACCGACGTGATGCGCGTGTTGTTTCCGGTCGTGCCGAAGCGCTGCAGCCAGAGCACCGCGCCGCCGCCGTTGAGCCCGACGGAGTTGTCGGACACGCCGTCGTCGTAGCGGCATCCGCCCGGCGGCGAGCTGACGGCGACGTTGAACGCGCCCGTCGTGCCGGGAGCGCCGGTCGAGTTCGGGTACGTGCCGATCTGGATCATGTAGCTGGCGCCCGAAGTCGCGTTCCAACACACCTTCGACTCGAGGCCGCACGCGTCGTCGTTGCACGCGATCGCTTGGCCGGCGGGGCAGGTCGTCCCGCTGTAGACCGCGACCTTCGAGTCCAGCCCGAACGCCTGGTTGCAGAGCGAAACCGACGCCTGCCCAGTGCTCGTCGCCGTCCACCGGAACCAGACGTCGTTCTTGATGCCCGTCGCGCCGAAGTAATCGCACAGGAGGCTCGCCTGTCCTTGCGCGCCCGTCGTCGCGAGCGAGTTGTCGAACGCGAACGTGCCCACGCCGCTGATCAGCGTCGGAGAAGTGCAGTCGTCGTTCGTCGCCGGCTGCGTCACTTGGATCGTGAACGTCGCGACCGTGCCCGGTTCGCCGGGGTACGTGCCGAGCTGGATCATGTACACGCCGCCGCCGTTGCATCCGAACGAGATGCGCGATTGGTAACCGCACTGATCATCGTTGCACGCGAGCGGTGCTCCCACCGGGCAGCCCGCGCCGGAGTACGCCGCAATCTTCGAATCAATACTGGTGAGGCCGCACAGCGAGACGGTCGCGACGCCCGTCGACGGAGCGGTCCAGCGGAACCACACGTCGTTGTCGATGGCGGTCAGCGTGTAGAAGTTGCAGGCGGCGTTGTTCTGGCCCTGCGAACCCGCGGCGGCCTGCGAGTTGTTGAAGTTGAACGTTCCGTTGCCCGAGATGATCACGGGGCTCGCGCAGTTGTCGTTCGTCGGTGGCGCCGTGACTTGGATGGAGACTGAGCCGGTCCCGGTCGTCGCGCCGGGATAGGTCCCGAGCTGGATCAAGTACGTGTTGCCATTCGTCACCGCGACGTTGACTTGCGTCTGGTACGGTCCGCAGGCGTCGTCACCGCACGCGATTGCGCTCGTCGCCGCGGCGGCGCAACCGGTGCCCGCGTAGACCGCGATCTTCGTGTCGACGGTCGTCAGCCCGCACGTCGTGATGACCGCCGTGCCGGTCGAAGCCGCGGTCCACTGGTACCACACGTCGGCGTCGATCCCCGGCAGCCCGAAGAACACGCACGCACCGTTCGCTTGTCCCTCGGCACCGGTCGTCGCTTGCGTCAGATCGAATGCAAACGGACCCGAGCCCGCGATGACCTGCGCGGTCCCGCAACCGTCGTTGGCGGGCGGGGGGAGGACGCTTGCGCTCGCATGCGGCCCAGGCGAGAGCGGGGCGACGGGGGCGACGGGCGTGCGCTGCGGCTGCTTCTTGTCGCCCTTCACGAGGCCGAACGGCTTGCCGTCGGACGTGGGCATCACGGAGCCGACCTGGGCGGCGGCGGGTGCGATCAATAAGGAAACGACAGCGCAGGCAAGGAGCGTGGACTTCATCGCGGAGATCCGGGGCGTGGGTGAGGCGTCGGCAGGGACGGGCGGCGCGAGAAACGAGGGCAGGATCTAGGCCAAATCCGGCGCCCGCGGAAGTCTATGACAGGCCGCTGAGCCTAGCATGAACTTCAGGACCCCGCCGGACGTCGGAATGCGTTGGCGCGGCCCGAAACGCGCCATTCGTTCCGGGCCAGAACGACGGTGGAGAGGCGAGGCGTGTTCCGTCGATCGCTCACGCGGGGGGGCGCTGCCGCTTCGATCGCGCGCCGATCGTGTCGAATTACGGGGTCCAGATGATTCGCAGGGCGTTCGTGAGGTTGAACGTGTCGGGCGTGCAGTAGTTCGCCGTGTCGCGGTAGTGCACTTGGTACGTGCGCGTGCCGGGTGCTCGGACGCCGCCGGCGAGCGAGATGCTCACTGCACCGACTGCGGGGAAGCTCGATGATCCGTTCGTGTTCATCACGACACCCATGCGAGTGAGTGCACCGCCGACGCAGAGCAGACCGTCTCCGGCTGCGACCCCAAGTCCCCCGGCCGCGGACACCGTGCCTTGGAAGTAGAGCGCGGGTGCATCCGGCATTTGTGCGCCGCGGAGCACGAGCGAGTCGTTCGTCAGGCTCGCGGTACCGGTTCCGCGCAGCGTCGCACCGAGCGCCGTCGAGTTGCGGCAGCCTTCACGCGTGCCAGCGGTGCTCGCATTGCTGCACGGACACGCGCCGCTGCTGTCGTCGCCGAAGCAGAACAGCAACCCGATCCCGCCACAGCCGTTCCAACGCGCGATGTTGTTCGCTGCCGCGGGTGCCGCGATGTCGAACTCGCCGCCCACGTAGAGACCGCTTCCGTTTCCAGAGCCGTCGTCGAAGACGGCGAGCGCCTCGGCACGCGCCGTGGTCCAGGTCGAGCTGGAGGTCAACCCACCGCCGAGCGCGGACCAAGTCGCGCCATCCCAGCGCGCGACGTTGTCCAAGGTGCCGACGCCGGTGCTGCTGAAGAGGCCGCCCGCGTACAGCGCGTCCCCGTTCCCGGTTCCGTCGTCGAACGTGCAGAGCGCGCGCACCGCGATCGCGTGGATGGGGCTGGCGAGCGGTGCCCACGAGTGTCCGTCCCAGCGTGCGATTCGGTCCCAGACGCTCGATCCCGGCGCGCTGAAGAGGCCGCCGGCGTAGAGCGCAGGACCGGACCCGTCGTCGAATACCGCGAGCGTGAACACGCTCGCGTTCAACCCGCTCCCGAGTGCGGACCAGCTCGTCCCATCCCAACGTGCGACTCGGTTGGCGCTCGCGCCTCCAGCGCTCGTGAACGTTCCGCCGACGTACAGCGCGGTCCCGCTGCCGTCATCGAACACCGTCATCGCGAGCACGGAGTCGTTGAGTCCGCTGCCGAGCGCCGACCACGTCGACCCGTTCCATTTCGCGATGCGATTGGCGTTGACCGAACCGGCGGCGGTGAACCCTCCGCCGGCGTAGAGCGCCGTCCCGCTGCCGTCGTCGAACGCCGTCAGCGCACGCACGAAGTCATTCGTTCCGCGTCCGAGGGATGACCAGCTCGCTCCGTCCCAGCGTGCGATGTTCGATCCCGGAACACCGCCGAAGCCGATGCCGGTGCCGCCGACGTACAGCGCCGTTCCGCCGCCGCCGTCGAACGAGACGAGCGTCCGAGCGAGGCCGTCGACTCCGGAGCCGAGAGCCGCCCACTGCGTCCCATCCCACGTCGCGAGACCGTTCGTGACGACAGGGCCTGCGTGCACGAACTGTCCACTCGCGACCAGCGCGGGACCGGATCCGTCGTCGAACGTCGTCAGCGCCACGACCGGACCGTCGAGGCCGGCGCCGGCGGTCCATTGCGCGCATTGCGCGCGGGCGGGAAGCGCGAGGGCTGCCGCTGCGAGAAGGATCAGGACGAGCGACAGGCGCGGTGCGAGCATCGACATGGGAGCTCCCTTCGAGGACGGGTTGTCGGACGAGAGCTGCGCCGGGGAGGCGTGCGCTCGCGCGATCGCGCGAGGCGCTGCCATAGGGCCGCGTGAAGGCTGCGTCACGCGGATGCGTGCGTCTTTCCGCACACGCTCGTCAGGTTGTATCGCGCTCAGCCGCGCGCGCCGGCGTCACGCAGGATCTTCGCCTGGCGCTCGTTCTTGTCTTCCAAAGCGACCTGGAGCGGCGTTTGGCCGGCGCGCTCCCACTTGTACGCCACGGCTTCGAGCTGGGCGCCGTGCTCGATCAACCACACGGTCAACTCAGGGAGATCGTTCCGCACGCTCCAGTGCAGCGTGGTCAGTCCCTGACTCTCTTGATCGATCGCCGCACCGCGCTCGTGCAGCAGCGCCGCGAACTCGACACCGCCGCCGCCGATCGCGGCGTAGTGCATCAACGCGAAGTCGTGGGCGCCGCGCTCGTTCACGAGCAACGGATCGCGATCCAAGTGGAATCGGGCCATATTCATGTCGCCGATCGACACCGCGGTCGGCAGCGAGAGCGGCGCTCCGTGGTCGAGGTGATAACGCATGAGGTCGCGGTTGCCCACGTGCGCGCTGGCTTCGATCGCGAGCTCGTCATCCGTCGAGACGGAGTACACGAGCCGGCGGTCCTTCTCGACGAGCTCGCGCAGCTGGGCAAGCTTCGCGTGCGAGCTCCCTGTGACGCGATTCTGCATCGCCTGCGGCACGTCCGAGAGATCGGGGCGACGCACCGGTTTTCGGTTGGCGTCGAGCAGGAAGCGCGAGGCGCGATGGTCGCGCGGGATCTTCTCATGGGCTTCGAGGAGCGCGGCGCCTTCACTCCAGCCGAGCTCGCGCGCGAGCGCTAGCGCCGTGCGCCCGGCGTCATCGCGCGCGGAAACGTCGGCGCCTTTGCGGACCGCCAAACGAACCAGGTATTCGCTTCGACGCCGCACCGCGCCGTGCAGCACGCTGTCGCCGCCGCGTTGGCGTGTGTTCGGGCTGCTGCCGTTCCCGAGCAGGTCGCAAGCGGCGATGATTGAACCTGGAATCGTGCGCTGGTTCATCGCGGCGCGCGCCGGCGTGAATCCGCTTCCGCCGCTCGGCGCGTCGTCGCGGCCCGCTCCCAGCGTGCGGATGCGGTAGAGGTCGGGCGATCCCGCGAGCGCGCCGGCGTAGAGCAGGTTGCCGCCGATCGGGTGCAGCGCGTTCGGCGCAGCTGGATCGCGCTCTGCAAGCTCGCCCATGCGCTTCCAGTCTTCCTCGAAGACGCACTCGACGAGGTCGAGCTCGAGCCCGGTGCCCTTGAGCAACGACGCGATCCGTGGATGTCCCGCGAGGTGTGCATGCAGCAGCGCTGACAGACCGGCCGCGTCGCGCACCGCAGCGAGCGAAGGCTGCGCGGCGAGGCGCCGTTTCACTTCCGGCTCATCGCCGGCCTTCACCGCAGCGAGGAACGTCAGCGACTCCTCCTGCGTGAGATCGAGTGAGTGACCGCGCGTCGTGGCGAAGCCGCGCGAAACGAGCGACGAGCCGATGGCAAGACCGGCGAGCGCGGCGGGGAGGGTGCGGAGCACGGATCGGCGGGAGATGTGCATGCTGGATCCTCGTGTAAGTCCCCAGCGAACGGCAGCGCCCGCGTCGATCAGACTTCTCTGAATTCTGCTACGTTTTTCGAGAGGCTCTTCGGAAGCCTCGCCGTGTCCACCACCACGTCCGCGCACGAAATCGAGGTCGTCGAGCTGCTGCGCGCGCGCCGCGGTGGTGACGAGTCCGCGGGAACGCGACTCTTCGAGCTCTTGTACGGCGAGCTGCGCGCGATCGCGCGCCGACGTCTATCCGATGAGCAGCGCGATCACACCTTGGCGCCGACGGCGCTGGTGCACGAGGTCTTTCTCCGCCTCGAGCAATCGCCGATCGATTGCGAGGATCGCCGCGAGTACCTCGCGCTGGCCGCGACGGTCATGCGGCGCATCCTCATCGACGCCGCCCGCCGCAGGCTGCATCGTGAGTCGCTGCCGACCGACGACGTGGTACCGCAGAGCGCGGATGTTCCGCGGCTCGAGCTGCGTGTGCTCGCGCTCGAGTGCGCGCTCGAGCGCTTGGAACGCGTCGATCCCGAGCTCGCGCGGATCGTCGAGTTGCGCTTCTTGTTAGGCCTCGAGATCGAAGCCGTCGCGCGCACGATGGGAATCTCGACCGCCAGCGTCCAACGTGATTGGCGCACCGCGCGCGCGTTTCTCAAGCGAGCGATCGAAGCGGACGAGAACGGCAAAGCGAGCGATCGAAACGGAGGAGCACGGTGACGCCAGCGATCGGAGCGGAGGTACGCAGTCACGCGCGCACTCGAAGTGGGGGGCGTCCGTGAACGCTGACACTTGGACCCGGACGCGCCGCGAATTCGAGCGCCTGCGTGCGCTGGCGCCGATGGAGCGCGAGCGCTGGCTCCGCGCTCACGAACCTGGCGATGCAGATTCGGTGCACGAACTGCGCGCGTTGCTCACCGCGGACGAGACCGACGACGCGCTGCTCGACAGCGACGCTCCGACGCTGCACACCGCGTGGCTCCGCAATCGCGAGCCGCACGCCGCGATCGGCAGCGAGGTCGCCGGGTATCGCCTGGTGGAAGTGATCGGCGAAGGCGGCTCCGCGACCGTCTATCGCGCCGAAGGCGGGTCCGCGACGGTTGATCGCGCCGACGGAGCGGGCAGCGTCGCCGTGAAGGTCCTGAAGTCTGAAGCGTGCTCGCCCGGGCTTTCCAAACGATTCGAGCAAGAGCGCGAGACGCTCACCGGTCTCGACCATCCCGGCGTGATCCGCGTGCTCGGCGCCGGCCATCTCGACGACGGTCGGCCGTATCTGCTCACCGAGTACGTGGCGGGCGAGTCGATCGACATGCATTGCGATCGCGCGAAGCTCGATCTCGCGGCGCGCCTGAGGCTCTTCGTGGACGTGTGCCGCGCGGTGCACCACGCGCACCGGCACCTCGTCGTGCACCGCGACCTGAAGCCTTCGAACATCCTCGTCGATGCGCGCGGTCAGCCGAAGGTGCTCGACTTCGGCGTCGCGAAGCTGCTCGATCCGGCACGCGACCCACTGTGGACCGATCAGTTCGGCCGCGGGCCGCTGACGCCTGCGTACGCGAGCCCGGAGCAGATCCGCGGCGAATCGATCACGACCGCGACGGACGTGTACTCGCTCGGCGTGCTGCTGTTCCAGCTGGTGACCGGCGCGAGTCCGTACGCCGAACCGAACTCGCAGCGCGACGCGCTCGAGCGCGCCGTCGTCGCCGGTCGTCGCCGCAGTCCACGCGACGCGGCGCAGCTCGGCGTTCGACCGGCGCCGCCCACCGACGTCGCTGCGATCTTGGAGCGCGCGCTCGCGCTGCGTCCTGGCGATCGTTACGCGTCGGCGGAGCACTTGGCGCAGGACGTGGTGTGCTTCCTCGAGCATCGGCCGCTCCTCTCGCGATCCGAGCCGTGGATCCGCCGCGCCACGAGCTTCGCGCGACGGCACCCGTGGACGATGAGCGCGTGCGCCGCGGTGGTGCTCGTGCTGATCGGAACGTGGATCGGCACGGAGCGGAGCTTGCGCCGCGTCATGGACAGCGAGAGCGTCGCGTGGCGCGCACACGCGAGCGCTGTGAGCTCGACGAACCTACTCGCGGACTTGCTGGAGCGGATCGGCGCGAGCGCGATCGCCGGCGAAGAGCTCTCGAAGCTCGTGTCGGAGACCGAGGCCCAATTGACGGAGCTTGCCGACCAGCCCGAAGCCGAAGCACGCTTGCGCATGTCGCTCGCACGGTTGGAGCGCGCGCGCGGTCAACTCGAGCCGGCCGAGCGCCACGCGATGCGCGCGCTTGAGCTGTCGCGCAACACGCGCGGGCTTTCATGGAACGAAACGGAGCGTTGCCTCGCGCAACTCTCCGAGCTGCGTGCGCTGCGCGGCGACGCCAGCAGCATCGAGCTCGCGCGCGAACGTGTCGACCTACTCGCCGCGCGCGGCGACACCGCGCGAGCCGCGGAAGCACGTCGCACGCTAGAGAAATTGATCGAGCGCTTCGCGTCCAAGATTCCAGCCGACGCCGCCCCGAGCTCACCGCGCTAGCGCCGCGCTCAGGGAGCGCACGGGTAGTGCCCAGTTGACCCGGTGTGGTATCGAAGTGAGAGTGAGCACCGTGCCCTTTCTTCGCTCAACCTTCGTTGCCAATGCGAGTGGCCGTGTGACATTCACGTGGATCGGATACCGCCTGGTGAGCGCTGCGCTGACGCTGCTCGTCGCTTGCGGCGCGCCAGGGACCACCGCGGGCGATCCGGACACGCGAATCACTCGCGGCGAGAGCGACATCCAATGCGAGCGGTGTGATGACGACGCGGAGAACGAAACGTATTTCATGCTCATCGAGTACCGATGGAATCGCGTTCCCGAACTCGGCGAGGCCAGTCCGACTGGCAGTTCAATCGTCGCGATGGGTGTGGAAAACGGACGAATCTTGTGGCGAACCTCACCTCCCCAGAATTCGACGGCAACGTTCGCGACCGCGGTGGTCGACTCCGAGTGTGTGAAGCAGCTGGCGCTCGACCTCTACCGATCGCTGTCCGCGTGGGACGAGAGATCTTTCTTCCTCCCCGAAACTGGCGTCTACATGTGCGACGTGCGCGCTGGCGGGCGATCCGCGAGCGTCACCGTCTGGCCCGAAACGGCCGAGCAGGACGTGCGCGCCTCGATCGAAGCAAGCGTGAGCGCGCTCGGGGATGAATCGCGCGATGAACTTGTCGCCCGTCTACCAACGCAGGGTGGGATCGACTTCCGAGAGGCATGGACGGCGATGCGGGAAAGAGTTTCGGCAATCGTCGAGACCGCGTCGAAGAACGATCCTCAACCGTGCGTTCTGGAAAAGAAACTTCTCCCGCTCCGTTAGCGGGTGAGTCCTTCGACGTCTGGCGGCGCAGCGAGCATGGACGGCTCGCTGCACTCAAGGCCTCACCGCGCCGCCGCACGCAGAAGCGCCGCGAACGCCGCCGCGTCGATGTCGCCGAGCTTGCGCACCTTGGCATGGCGCACGTACTCGCCCTTGCCTTCGAGCAGACCGCGCGGGTCAGGGAGCGAAGCGCCGCGGAAGAAGCCGAACTGCACGAGGTCGGGCGCAGAGTAGACGTAGGCGATCGGCTCTTTCGCCTTCACCCAGCATCCGTTGCCCCACTTCACGGACTCCTCGAGCTTGGGCACCGTGGCCTTCACGAACTTGCGCAGCGCGCGGATGAGCGTCCGATTCTTCGGCTTCTGATCCGCGAGGTACAAGTCGAAGGTGGCATACGCCTTCATCTTCGACGGAGTCTTGCGGTTCTTGGGTGCAGCGACGGTCGCGCCGCGTCGACGGGCCGCGGGCTTCGTGGGTTTCGAGCGCTTCATGTGACGGACACCTCAGTTTCGACCCTCGATTCGGGAAAGCGCTTCACGACGCTTAGACGTCGGTTCCAACGAAGTTCAATGAGATGCTAGAAACCGCATCCGTGTCAGGATCTAGGGCACGCCCACCCGAGCGCACTCCGCGGGAGAGGCGCGAGTGGAAGTGGCGAGCATGCGGGTGATGGCGATCTCGCTCGAGTCCGACAAGCCACGATTGCGAGAGTACGCGACTTCATGAAACCCGTCAGTCGAGCGCTCGTTGTGATCTGGTCGAGCGCGCTCGCGCTGTTCGCCTCGTGCCCATCTTTGCAATCTTCGGCACGCAAGGAAGAGCGTGAGCCGAGTGACGAGGCGTGCTTCATGCTCATCGAGTACGAGGCGACACCGACTGAGCCCATTCAACCGCGCCGCCACTTGATTGCCGCGGGCTGGGAGAACGGCAAAGTCATCTGGCAAACTGGTCCGCCGAACGGCTCGCAGGAAACGCTCGCCACCGCGGAAATCGAACCGGAGCGAGTGCAGCAGCTGGCGCGCGAGCTCTTCGAGTTGCTGTCCGAATGGGATGACAAGGCCTTCATTTCACCGCACGGCGGCTGCCACATGCTCGTCGTGTGGCAGGGAGAGCGACGCGTGACGGTCGCGACCTGTCACGAAGCCGTCGAGCGCAATGCCGAGCTCGTGTGCATCAACGGCGCAGTAGCCACCCTCGACGATCGCTCGCGCGATGATGTCCTCGCCAGCGAATCGACTCCGTACTGGCTCGCCTTCCGCCAGGCGTGGGCGTCGATGCGTGAAGGGATCTCGGCCGTCGTCGCCGCAGCGTCGCAGCGTGATCCAGAGCCTTGCGTCCTGGAGTACGAGATCGCGAGTCTGCAGTTCCCTTCGGTTCGTGGCGAGTCGACCGAATTCCACGGCGGATCAGAAGGACGCGCGACGAGACTTGTCGATTGCAAGACCGGAGAGGAGGCCGCGTTGGTTGTCTATGACGACTGCGGCTTTGGCGGGAGCGATGCTCGGAAGGCACCTGCGCGTCAGCTGATCGCAGCGGTGTGGTCGAACGGCCGAGTCGTCCGACGTATGGGACCGCCGAGTGGCATGAACGAACGACTCTCGAGCAAGATCGTCGATCCCAAACTCGTGCAGGAGTGCGTGCGCGACCTGATCGAGGCGATGTCCGAGTGGGAGCATGCCGGCGTCGGCGCAGGCCTTCACGGCGCCTATCTCGGAATCGTCGCGATCGAAGGCGACCGGCGCGTCGAGCTCACCGTCCGGGGCAATCCCGGAGAATTGTCCAAGGTGGACCAGGGCGACCTCGCCAACGTTCCGGCCAGCGCCCAGCAGTTCGTGCGCACGGAGCGGGCGTACCGACTCGCGTGGCGTGAGTTGCAAGCCCGAATCAATCGGCTCGTGGAGGCCGCGCCCGGTTCCGAAGGCGGCGAGACTCCGGTCGAGCGTGCCTGCTGGGGCACCCGGTAGCGGGTTGTCTTGGCCCAACTTGAGGTCGCAATTTGCGACCTCAAGTTGCCTGACGCCGTCCAGGGGACCCCCGACTACCGAGGAAACCGCAGTAGGCGAGCACGGTCTCAGGACCGGTGGACCGCGAGCTGCATCCATTGATTCGGACCATCCGTGGACAGCGAGTCGTGCTCGACGCCGACCTCGCTCGGATATACGGCGTTGCAACGAAACGGTTTAACGAGGCGTTCAAACGCAACCTCCGTCGCTTCCCGGACGACTTTGCATTCCAGCTGACCCCAGCCGAGTTCGCCAACTTGAGGTCGCAATTTGCGACCTCAAGTTTGGACACGGCTGAGCCCTCGCAGCCTGAAGCCGCGGCGGTCGAGCCCGCCGGCCAGGTCCACGGGGGTCGAAGACACCTGCCTTGGGCTTTCAGCGAGCATGGTGCGCTCATGGTCGCAAACGTCCTCCGGTCCGGACGTGCGATCGAGATGTCGGTCTTCGTCGTCCGGGCGTTCGTGCATCTCCGCCGAGAAGTCCTAGAGCCGCGGGCGCTGCTCAAGCGCTTGACCGAGATCGACGAGACGTTGATCCAGCACGACACGGCGTTGGGGGACGTCTACCGAAAGCTCTCGCCGCTGTTGCAACCAGCGCCAGAGACACCACGACGGCGGATCGGCTTCCATCCGGATGGTCGCGCTCGCATCGCCGAGTCGTAGGCAGTGTCGTCAGCGATGCACGCCCGGCGCCTCGAGCCCCGTGCTCTCGACCCACTTCGCGTACGAGTCGTGGAAGACGCTCGGTCGTTCCTTTTCACCGGCTCCCGGAAGCACGAGCACCTTGTTCGCCAGCCCGCGCAGAAACGTTCTGTCGTGGCTCACGAAGATCATCGTGCCCGCGAAGTTCTCGAGCGTCTTCACGAGCATCTCCTTCGTCGCGAGGTCGAGGTGGTTCGTCGGCTCGTCCAGCACGAGGAAGTTCGGCGGATCGAACAACATCTGCGCCAGGATCAACCTTGAGCGCTCGCCGCCCGAGAGCACGCGGATGTGCTTGTCGATGTCGTCGCCGGGGAAGTCGAACGCGCCGAGCAAGCTGCGCTTCGACGGCGTCGACGCCGCCGGAAACGCGTGGTCGATCTGCTCCCAGGTCGTGATCGTCGGATCCAACACGTCCAGCGCGTTCTGAGAGAAGTAGCCGAGCTTCAACGAGGCGCCGAGGCGCACTTCGCCGGCGTCGGGCTGCACGTGCCCCGCGATCATCTTGAGCAGCGTTGATTTTCCGGCGCCGTTCACGCCGAGCACGCACCAGCGCTCGCCGCGCCGGACCTCGAAATCGAAGTGGTCGTAGATCGTGCGCGAACCGTAGCGCTTCGAGACTCCGGCGAGCGTCGCGACGTCGTTCCCCGACCGCGGCGGCTCGCGGAACTCGAACGGCTCGAGGACGCGCACGCGCGGCGGCTCGAGCTTTTCGATCTTGTCGAGCTTCTTGACGCGCGACTGAACTTGCGCGGCCTTGGCCGCGTGTTTCTCGAAGCGCTCGATGAAGCGTTCTTCCTTCTTCAACATCGCCTGCTGGCGCGTGTACTGCGCCGATTGCTGCGCCGCGCGCACCTGACGCTCGCGGTCGTAGAAGTCGTAGTTGCCGGTGTACGAGACGAGCTCGCCCTGGTCGATGTCGATGATCCGCGACACCGCGCGATTCATGAAGTCGCGGTCGTGGCACGTCATCAGCACCGCGGCGTCACTCGACTTGATGAACTGCTCGAGCCACAGGATCGACTCGATGTCCAAGTGGTTCGTCGGTTCGTCGAGGAGCA
>JANOFY010000116.1:0-5540 GCA_031413895.1 Planctomycetota bacterium
CTCGTGTTCGAGGGCAAGGAAGGCTGGAACGAGACGCGTGCGCTGTCGGTGATGCTCAAGGTGTGCGAGGCGATGGCGTACGCACACACCAAGGGCGTGATCCACCGCGACCTGAAGCCAGCCAACGTAATGGTCGGGAGCTTCGGCGAGGTGTACGTGATGGACTGGGGTCTGGCCCGCGTGCTCGGTCGCAAGGACACGCACGACATGCGGCTTCAGGATGCGCCGAGTGAGCCGCTTTCGCCGGTCACCACGGAACGGCACGACGCACGCGCGGGAACGCGTGATTCCCCGTTCGTCACCGTCGACGGCGACGTGATGGGCACACCGGCCTACGTGCCGCCGGAGCAAGCGCGCGGCGATATCGAGAAGCTGTCTGCGCGCTCGGACGTGTACGCGATCGGCGCGATGCTCTACCACCTGCTCGCGCAGCGCATGCCGTATGTGCCGCCGGGGGCGCGCATCTCGAACTACGCGGTGCTGGCGATGGTGCTGCAGAGCGCGCCCGCAGCGCTCGCGTCGCTGCGCAAGGACGTGCCTGCGGAGCTCGTTGCGATCTGCGAGAAAGCCATGTCACGCGACGCGGCCGGGCGCTACGCGGACACACTGGCGTTGGCGGAGGATCTACGCGCGTATCTCGAGCACCGTGTGGTTGGCGCCTACGAGACGGGCGCGGTCGCAGAACTGAAGAAGTGGGTCGCACGCAACAAGCCGCTCGCCACCGCTATGGCCGGCGCCATGGCAATTCTCGTGGCTGGCGTAGTGACCAGCACGACCTTTGCTTCGCGTGCGACCGAGAAGGCGAACGAAGCGGAGACCGCGCGCAAGGACACGGCGGCGAAGAACACCGAGCTGGAATCGACAAACGCCGCGCTCGCAGTCGCCAAGAAGACGGCTGAAACGAACGAGAAGCTCGCGACGCAGAAAGCCGACGACGTGCTGTCGTTGTCGGCGCAGAAGGACCTGGACGACCTGGTCGCACGCGCGGACAAGCTGTGGCCCGCGCACCCGGACAGGATTGGCGACTACGAGCGGTGGCTTGCGGACGCGCGCGAGTTGATTGACGGTCGCGCGGCGGATCCCGCGCGCAATCTGAAGGCAAGTCCGAGCCTGGCGCAGCACCAAGCCAAGCTGGTGGAGATCCGCGCGCAGGCCCTGCCGCAGACCGACGACGCGCGGCGCACGGAACGCGAGTCGCATCCGCGCTACGCGGATCTCTTGGCGAAGCAGGCCGAGTCGACTTGGCGCTCACGGATGCTGGGTTTGGAGCCTTGGCCGAGCGAAACCGAGCAGGAGGCTTCTCTCGCGAGCGAATCGCTTCCGAGCGACGCGAACGCACTGAACTCGCTGGCGTGGTCCCTGATCGATCCCGAGAAGCCGGTGCAGGGCTCCGAAGTGAAGGCGCTATTGCTGGCGCGACGCGCGGTGGCGGCCGCGACGGAGACCGAACGCAGCGGCATTCGCGACAGCCTGGCGTGGGCGTACTTCAGGCTGGGCCGCTTCGAAGAAGCGCTGGCGGAGGAGCGTCGAGCGGTGGACGAGGTCGACGACTCGAAGAAGCAGGAGTTCGAGGGTTACGTCACGAAGATGGAGCAAGCGATCGCGTCGTGGCGCGGCGAGGCGTTGGCGAAGCGCCGCGAGCGGCGCGATGCACTGGTCATCGAGGTCGCTGACCTCGAGCGTGTCGTTAGCGAACGCCGGACGTGGGAGTTCACCGACCCCGAGGCGGGCTGGTGGCAGGTGCAGCTTTCGAAGCTGGTGGCGAGCTTGGAGGCGCTGCGCGATCCAGTGCGGGGCTTGATGGGCGACAACGTGGCCGAGCCGTACGGCTGGGGTGTGATGAAGCGTTTCGAGTTTGCACGGACGATCCGCGAACGCAGTGTCGATGGCCCAGACAGCAGAGCTCGTTGGAACGAATCGATCGCGGCGATCGCCTCGTCACCGAAATACCACGGTTTGAAGCTCGTGCCGCAGCTCGGCCTGCTTCCGATCGGCATGGATCCCCACTCGGGCCTGTGGGAGTTCGCGCACCTTCAAACGGGTGATCCTGCACTCCGCGGTGCCGATGGGAAGCTGGTCGTGACAGAGCAAACCGGCTTGGTGTTCGTGCTGATCCCGGGCGGAATGTTCTGGATGGGCGCGCAGAACACGGACGAGAACGGCCAGAACTACGATCCGCAAGCGTTTGCGAACGAATCACCCGTGCACGAGGTGACGTTGAGCGCGTACATGCTTTCGAAGTACGAGATGACGCAAGGACAATGGGTGCGAATGGCCGCGCGCAATCCGAGCAACTACGGTCCCTCGGCCAATTTCTTTGGCCGTCCGCTCGACCTGACCCACCCGGTAGAGCAGGTGGCGTGGACGGGCTGCACGGAGTTGATGGAGCGGATGTCGCTGGCACTTCCCAGCGAAGCTCAGTGGGAATTCGGCTGTCGTGGCGGGACGGACACGCCATGGTGGACAGGTGCGGAGCGTGAGAGTTTGCGCGGCAAGCTCAATCTGGCGGACCAGGCGGCGGCGCGCAGTGGAGCGACTTGGTCTGACATCAATGACTGGCCGGACTTCGAGGATGGCTGGGCCGTTCACGCGCCAGTGGGGACCTTCGCTGCGAACCCGTACGGGTTGCACGAGGTGCACGGCAACGTATGGGAGTGGTGCCGTGACGGCTATGGCTACTACTCGGCGGCAATACAACTTGATCCCGTAAGACCGTGGAACGGCGTGCCAGCCCGCGTGCGTCGGGGTGGCGCCTTTAGCTTCGCCGCCCCCCTCGCGCGTTCGGCGGACCGCGGCAACTCCACGCCCGAGTCCCAGTTCTTCAACCTCGGGCTCCGCCCAGGCAAGGGCATCACCCGTTAGAACCCACGACCTGACCCAGCGCGTCGACGCTCATCAGTCGATCGGTCGAGCCGCTAACCAAACTCGTCACTCTCGCACGTGTCGGAGAGTTCGAGAGCCGTCCCGCTCGGGGTCCAGATGAACGGAGTGGGGTTGCGATCGACTCCCACCCGAATCGACCAGAACAGAGAGCGCGGCGCCTCTCGAACGTGCGCCAGGTTGCGCATTTCCTTGCGCTCGCGGCGACCTCGCGCTGCTCGCCGCTAACCCAACCGCTAGCCGCCGCTCCCATCTCTCGCGCAAGGTGGCTCCCCGAGTAGGACTCGAACCTACAACCCTGCGGTTAACAGCCGCATGCTCTACCATTGAGCTATCGGGGAATTAGGGCGACCAAGACTACCCCTCGAAGGGGCACTGTCAAGCTCGCGCGACCCCTCCCATCGGCCGCGGAAACGCCCGATCTGTAGCTGCGCGGTCGACGCTCGCGCAGGCGGCGCTTGACAGCACAGTTGCAGGGATCAAGCGCGACGACTCCGCGACCACATTCTCGGCGCTGAGCGTCGCACGCAACGGACGCAAAGCGCCGCACGCGACCAGCGATCCCCTCGACCGGCTCCGTCTACGGCTTCTTCGTCGGCCCCGCCCGCAACTTCGTCCCCGGGCAACCGTGCCCGCCGCTCAGCGCGCTCATCTCATTTTGCAGGCGGCACAGCGCGTCTTCCTCTTCGCGCGTGAGCGATGCATGGAGCAAGAGGTCGTCCGTCTCCTCGGGATCGTCGACGACGTTGTAGAGCTGTTCCAACGGGTAGCTCACCTTGCGGATGTACTTGTAGATGCGGTCGCGCACCGTCCGCGGATGTTGGTACGTGAGCGGCGGCGGCGAGCCGTTCGGGAAGAACTCGCTGAACGCGAGATCGCGCGCGCCGACCGCGCTCGGATCCTCGATCTGCGGCAGGAAGCTCAGGCCGTCGATCGGATGGGACACTCCGGGGTACGCCGTCGCGATCACGTCGTCGATGTCGGTGTCCGAGAGCCCCGCGATGTTCGCCACCGTGCGCCACACGTCGACCGCGTTGATCATCTGGTGGCAGTACGTGAACTCGTTCTCCTCCGCCACGAGCGGCCCGGCCACGATCATCGGCACGCGTACGCCGCCTTGGTACAGCGAGCGCTTGCTGTGCGTCGAATCTTGCGGCGTGCGGATCATCAGGGTCTCCGTCCCGTTGTCGCCCATCACGATCACCATCGTCTTGTCGAGCTGCTCCGCCGGGATGCCGTTGTTCGGGTTGAGCAGCCGGCCGATGTCGCCGTCCACCGCTTCGATCATCACGTCGTGGATGTCGCGCTGGTGGCGGCGTGTCGGGAAATCGCCGGGCACGTAGTCGAGCTCGTCGAGGAAGATCCGCGTCACGCGCGACAAGAGGCTCGTCGGCGGCACCTGTTGCGGCATGTGCGGCGGATTGAACGCGACGTACGCGAAGAACGGCTGGTCTGCGTCGAGCTCGTTCTTGATCCAGTTCACCGCGTCCGTGCGCGTGACGCTCGCGTTCCACGTGTTCTCGGAGTACGGATCAGGCTCGCCCACCGCGGGAATGTCCGTCGAGCTGCACTGCGTCGGATCGTTCGGATCGTTCTCGATCTTCTTCCACTTGTAGTAATCGCGTAGGCCGCCGCCGAGCGTGATCTGGTAGCGGTCGAATCCGTTCGCGCCTGCGTGACAATCCTCGCCGCTCGTGAGCCCCAGGTGCCACTTGCCGAACGCACCCGTCGCGTAGGCACCGCCCGTTCCTTCGGTCAGCAGCTCCGGCAGGAGCATCTCGTCGTCCGGCAATCCGTACGGCGGGTTGTCGCCCGGGCTGATGTGCGTGCCGATGCCGGTGCGCATTCCGTGGCGGCCCGTCATGATCGCCGCGCGCGTCGGGCTGCACACCGGATTGACGTGCGCGTTCGTGAACTGGATGCCGCGCAGCCACAGTTGGTCGAGGTTCGGCGTGTACGCCGTCTCCGCGTTCTCGCGGTACATCTTCAATTTGTCGGTGCCGAAGTCGTCGAGAACGATCACGAGCACGTTGTACTCGCCTGGATCCGGCACGCCCACGCGCGGTGCGGAGGCGGGATGGATGGCGCGCAGAGCGACCGCAGCGGATGCATGTGCGGTCGACGGAACGCCCACCACGGACAGGGTCGCGACGAGCGCGAACGACTTCACGATGCTGAGTTGCTTCATGGGTGCTTCGCTTCCTCCGCTCACGGGCAACCGAGCCAGCGTGCGATGCGGCTCGCGGGTTTGGTTCCGGACGTCGTGAACTCGCCGCCGGCGTAGAGGTCGGCTCCTCCGCCGTCGTTGTAGACGGCCAGCGCGCGCACGGAGTCATTCACTCCACCCAGCAGCGGCGCGAAGCTCGCGCCGTCGTAGCGTGCGATGCGCGCGGCGGGCACGACGCCCGCGACCCCGAAGTCGCCGCCGAGGAAGAGCTTCGCGCCCCCGCCGGAACCGTCGTCGAACACCGTCAGCGCACGCACGTTGCCGTCGCATCCCCCGGCGAGGTTCGACCAGCCGATTCCGTTCCACGTGGCGAGGTGACGCGCCGCGAGCACGCCGGCGGCTTCGAACTCGCCGCCCGCGACTAGGCTTCCGTTCCACGACGCGAGTGCGTTCACCGGTGCGTCGACGCCTTTGCGGAGCGCGCTCCATGCGG
>JANOFY010000117.1:0-1679 GCA_031413895.1 Planctomycetota bacterium
TCCGGTGTCATGATGCTCGACCACCTCGGCTGGGGCGCCGCGGCGCGACTGATCGATCGCGGCATCTCGCGCTCGATCGAGCAGAAGCGAGTGACCTACGACTTCCACCGCCTGATGGAAGGCGCCACGCTCCTGAAGTGCTCCGAGTTTGGCGATGCCATCATCGAGAATATGGAGTGAACGCGTGAAGCGACCGAAGATCTCTCTCGTCGGAGCAGGCAACATCGGCGGCGTCCAGGCGCAGCTGATCGCCCAGCGAGGACTCGGCGACGTCGTTCTCCTCGACGTGGTCGAGGGTGTGCCACAGGGCAAGGTGCTCGACATCGACCATGCGCTCGACGGCTGGGGTTCGAACGTGCGCATCCTGGGCACGAACGATTACAAGGACACGGCCGGCTCGGACCTCTACATCGTCACGGCCGGCATCGCGCGCAAGCCCGGTATGTCGCGCGACGACCTCTTGAACACGAATCTCGGCATCATCAAGAACGTCGCGAAGGGCATCAAAGAGAACTCGCCGAACGCGATCGTGATCGTCGTCAGCAACCCGCTCGACGCGATGGTCTACGCGATGAAGGAGCTCACGGGCTTTCCGAAGGAGCGCGTCGTCGGCATGGCGGGCGTGCTCGACACGGCGCGCTTCCGCTTCTTCGTCGCGCAGGAGCTCGGCGTCGCCGTTCAGGACGTGGTCGCGCTCGTGCTGGGTGGCCACGGCGACACGATGGTGCCGCTGCCGCGGCTCTCGAGCGTGAACGGCATTCCGTTGCAGTCGCTGCTCTCGAAGGACAAGCTCGCGGCGATCGTGAAGCGCGTGCAGGACGCGGGTGGCGAGATCGTGGGTCTGTTGAAGACGGGCTCGGCGTTCGTCTCGCCCGCGGCCGCATCCGTGACGATGGCGGAGGCGATCCTGCGCGACCAGAAGCGCGTGCTCGCCTGCGCGGCGTACCTCGACGGCGAGTACGGTGCGCGCGGCATCTACATGGGCGTTCCGGTTCTGCTCGGCTCGCGCGGCGTCGAGAAGATCTTCGAGCTGGATCTGCTCGCCGACGAGAAGGCGGAGCTCGCGAAGTCCATCGATCACGTCAAGAAACTCGTCGCTGACATCAAGCTCTGAGCGGAGCACCCCCCCTTTATGAACGTTCACGAGTATCAGGCCAAGGCGCTCCTGCGCGAGTACGGCATCGAAGTTCCCCCCGGGCGGCTGGCGCTCTCGGCCGACGAGGCCGAGCAGGCCGCGCGTGACATCGGCGGCACTGTCGTGGTGAAGGCGCAGGTGCACGCCGGCGGCCGCGGCAAGGCGGGCGGCATCAAGGTCGCGACGTCGCCGGAGCTGGCGAAGCAGCGCGCGTCCGACATGCTCGGCATGCGGCTCGTGACCAAGCAGACGGGTGCCGAGGGCAAGATCGTCCGGCGTCTGTACGTCGAGGCGGGCTCGAAGATCGACCGCGAGCTGTACCTCGCGTTCCTCGTCGATCGCGCCACGCAGAACGTCGCGATCCTCGGCTCCACCGAAGGCGGCATGGACATCGAGGAAGTCGCCGAGCGCACACCCGACAAGATCCTGACCGTGCAGGTCGACGCGATCGTCGGCGTCTGCGATTTCCAGGCGCGCAATCTCGGCTACGACCTGGGACTCAGCGTGAAGCAGTGCGACGCGTTCGTTCCGCTGGTGCGGAACA
>JANOFY010000118.1:0-5873 GCA_031413895.1 Planctomycetota bacterium
CTCCGTCCACTCCGACTAGCGCTCGACGGCAGCGCTGTCGAATCGGGAACGGCCCAGCCGATCACGGGTTCGCTGGTCGACCTGAACGAACTCGTCCAGCTCTCGTCGGACACCCAAGCCGTGCTGCCGATCGGCATCGTCCACCCGGTGGCCGTCGGCGCGTTCCACTGGCGCGCACGCGTGCGCACGAATAGCCCGCTCTTCCCGGTGACGCCGTGGGTGACCATTCCGTGGAACAACGACACCGAGAGCAAGCTGCGCGTTGGACCGCTTCCGGCCGTGCGCGCGGCGCGTTGAGCTCTCGCGCGAGTCGTCGCTAGCTCGCCCGCCTTCAGGCCCGGAAAACAATCCGCGCTGGGAAACTTTTTGCGGGTAGAGCGGACGCTCGAAGTCCGTTGAAGCGCGCGGGAATTCCGTTCCGCACGTCAACTCACCGCGCGTCGTCAGTCGATCCAAGGAGACCCGCAGCCCGTGGTCCCCGCATGCGGCCTACCCAGTTGCATCGACCTCCGTTGGATCCCGCACACACTTTCCCGGATGCAGATTCGGTAGACAGCAGCGCAGCGATCGATCTCCGCTGCGCGCGCCTCTAAAGCCCCGTGACGAGCCTCGTGAAGTTCCACGCCGCGACACGCTACAGCCTGATCCGCCGATCGGCTGTCGGCACAGCTCTCGCTCTGTTCGCGCTCGTGAGCGCGCTCCTGCCATCGCTCCATGCGCACGGCGAGACGAGCAGTGCGTCGGCTTCGGAGGAGTACAAGGTCAAGGCGGCGTTCCTCTACAACTTCGCGCGCTACGTCCGTTGGCCGTCCAACGCGTTCATCGACGACGACGCACCGGTAATCGTCGCCGTGTTCGGCGAGGATCCGTTCGGTTCGGCGCTCGTCGACGCGCTGGCGGGCAAACAGATCGGTGACCGTCGGTTCGTCATCGAGCACATTTCAGGGCTCGACAAGCTGAGACCCGTTCACTTGCTCTTCGTCCCCGACACATCGGAGCGCGAAATCGGAGCGATCGTCGAGCACTACGCGGGAACGTCGACCTTGATCGTCGGCGACTCCCTGAAGACCGTCGAGATCAACGGTTCGATCAGTTTCTTCATCGAGCAGAAGAAAGTGCGCTTCGCGATCAACACGGCGGCGATCAAACGCAGCAACCTCGAGGTCAGCTCACAACTGCTCAAGTTGGCGCGGATCGTCGGCGAGAAAGGCGGGCTCCCGTGAAACAGGCCTTCGAACGGACACCGCTGCGGCGCAAGCTGACCTGGAGCATGATGCTGACCAGCGGCCTGGGCTTGCTGGTGACCGCGGCGCTGCTCGTCGCGTACGACCATTCGCAACAGAAGCAGGCGATCGCGCGCGACCTGCGCGTGATCGCCGACATGCTGGGCGCGAACTTGCGCTCTTCGCTCGAGTTCGACGACGCAGAGTTCGCGGCGCAGGCCTTGACCGTGCTTGAGACCAGGCCACACGTGATCGCCGCGCGAGTCTTCGGCGCGGGCGGAGAGACGTTCGCGACTTGGCAGCGCCACGGGAAGCGAGGCACCGCGATCCCGCTGCAGCCGTCGCCCGTGCGTCAGACCATCGACGACGGAAGCGTGCGCATCTTCGTGCCTGTCAGCAGCGACTCCGGATCGATCGGCACGATCTATATGGAGTGCGACCTCGACGATCTCGACGAGCGCATGAACAGCTTCGTCCAAATGCTCGCCGTGGTACTCGGCGCGAGCCTCGTCGCGACGTGGGCGCTCGCGCTCTTCCTGCGTCGGCTGATCGCGCGCCCCGTCGTCGAGCTCTCCAGCGCCGCGCACCGAATCTCCAGCGACGGCGATTTTTCCGTGCGCGTTCAGCGCTCGACGGACGACGAGATCGGCGAGCTCGTGAGCGCGTTCAACGGCATGCTCGATCAGATCCAGCACCGCGACGCCGAGCTCGCGCTGCACCGCGGTCGCTTGGAAGAGCAAGTCGCGGAACGCACGAGCGAGCTCTCGCTGCTCAACAGGCAGCTCTTGACGTCGATGGCCGAAGCGCGCGCCGCGACCGAGGCCAAGTCGCAATTCCTCGCGAACATGAGCCACGAGATCCGCACGCCGATGAACGGCGTGCTGGGCATGACCGGGCTCTTGCTCGACACGCCGCTGCAGCCGGAGCAACGCGATTTCGCGGAGACCGTGCGCCACTCGGCCGAGAGCCTGCTGACGATCATCAACGACATCCTCGACTTCTCCAAGATCGAGGCCGGCAAGCTAGAGCTCGAGACGCTCGACTTCGATCTCTGGCCCCTCGTCGAAGAGAGCGTCGAGCTCCTCGCGCAGAGGGCGCAGGCGAAGGGCCTCGAGCTCGCGTGCATGATCCAAGCCAACGCGCCGCGGCTCATGCGCGGCGATCCGGGCCGAGTCCGGCAAGTGCTGCTGAATCTGCTCTCGAACGCGGTCAAGTTCACGAGCGTGGGCGAGGTCGTCGTCGAAGTCCAAGTGGAATCGGAGACCGCCGACGTCGCCCAGGTGATCTTCCGCGTGCGCGACACGGGGCTCGGTATCCCGGAGGATCGCCGCGCGCGCTTGTTCCAGTCATTTTCGCAGGTCGATGCATCGACGACGCGCAAGTACGGCGGCACGGGACTTGGCCTGGCGATCTCGAAACAACTCGTCGAGGCGATGCACGGCCGCATCGGGCTCGAGAGCGCCATGGGACAGGGCTCGACGTTTTGGTTCGCGCTTCCACTCGTGAAGCAACCGGCGACTCAGAAGCCGCTACCGGTCCTGCCCAGCCGTCTCCCCCACTTGCGCGTGCTGGTCGTCGACGACAACGCGACGAACCGCAAGCTCCTCCGCCAGATGCTCGCGCAGTGGAAACTCGATTGCGAGGAGTGTGCGCTCAGCGAAGACGCCGTCGACATCATGAAGTCGGCCACGCGCGCGGGCCGGCCCTTCGATCTCGCGCTTCTGGACTACCACATGCCCGTGCTCGACGGCGAAGCGTTGGCTCGCGCGATCAAAGCCGAACCGGCGATCTCTTCGGTGCCGCTCGTGATGCTCACTTCGGTCGCGGGCACGGGCGAAGGCACGCGCATGCGCCACGCGGGATTCGCAGGCTATCTGACCAAGCCGATTCGGCACTCGCAGCTCTTCGATTGCATCGGCGCGCTGACGGGAACGGCGTCGGTGAAGGACGTTCTCGCGCAGACCGGAATGATCACGCGCGACACGATCCAGCAGATGCGCGACCACGAAAACGTGCGCATCCTCGTGGCCGAGGACAACGCCGTGAACCAACGCGTCGCGCTCGGCATCCTGCGCAAGTTCGGCTACCGCGGCGAGATCGCGTCGGATGGACGCGAGGCCGTGGCGGCGCTCGAGCGCACGCACTTCGACCTCGTGCTCATGGATTGCCAAATGCCGGAGATGGACGGGTTCGAGGCGACGAGCAAGATTCGCGCGCTCGAGCGCGAGCGCGGAGGCCACATGCCGATCATCGCGATGACCGCCAACGCGATGGAAGGCGACCGTGAGCGGTGTCTCGCCGCCGGGATGGACGACTACGTCTCGAAGCCGGTGGACCCCGCCGCGCTCGTGGCGATGATCGAGAAGTGGATCAAGTCGCCGTCGAAGACGCCGGAGCGTTCTTCGACGAGCTGAGCACCTGATCCTCAGGAGCGCCACGAGGTGTGCTCGACGCCGAGATCGAGCGCAACGACGCCGCAGGACGCGAGTTGGCGAGGCCGCGGTAGAAGCCGGTGAGAAATGCGGGCTGCTAGGGCTGGAGCTCGACGGCAAGGTCGAACTCGAGACGAACCGAGAGACGACGCGATCCGAGCGCACCGTCCGCATCCACACCCGAAGCGAGTGTGAAATCCAGGTGCGAGTCCATGTGCGTGAGGGAAACGCTGAGTCGAAATGAGTCGATTCGACAGGCGGAAACAGCCACTGTTCGCGCTTTGTGGAGTTCGGATCCGGCGAGTGTTTTTCACGACCGAATCGATATGAGTGTCGGTGATTGAGCCGCTCGCTTGAGACTGTTCTGATTTCAACGAACTCCGAACTGGATCAGCGACGCGCGAGTTGGCAATCTGTGCGCGCTCGCACAACCCCAAAAGAAGGATCAGGCGCGTCCGAAACGACGCGCCCAATAGTGACATGGCACGAACAACCCTCGATACCGAGATCCGCTCTCGCATCGAAACCTTCCTCGAGGAGATTTCGACGCTCTTCAAGAAAGCCGCGCTCGACTCCGTGCGAGCAGCCCTGGGAGATGATTCGGCGCCCGCTCGGCGTGGTCCGGGCCGTCCGGCGAAGAGCGTGACGGGCACGCGTCCAGTGGGCCGGCCGAAGGGTCGCGGCGGCAAGCGCTCGAGCGAGCAAGTCGATGAAATGGCAACGCAAGTGCTGGCTCACGTGAAGTCGAATCCGGGCGACAGCCTCGAAGCGATCAGCCGCGCGATCGGCGTCGCGACGAAAGAGCTGAAGCTGCCGGTCATCAAGCTGCTCAGCACCCGACAATTGAAGAAGACCGGGCAGAAGCGCGGCACGAAGTATTTCGCCGGCGCAGGCAAGGCCGGCGGCACCGCGCGCAAAGTCGGCAAAAAGACCGGCCGTAAGGCAGGTCGCGGCAAAGCCAAGAAGGCCGGACGCAAGGCGCGTCCAATGGCGCTCGCGGCGTAAGACGATTCACGCGGCCAGCCGGTCTTGCGATGTCGAGAAGACATCCGGCCGGCTGGCCGCGTCGTTTCATGGCGACTCGCGGGCTGCGGCAGGAGCTGAATTCATCCGCTGGACTCAACGGCGAATGCGCTGCGCTGTCTCGTCAGGCTCGTCACGCGAGTCGAGTGTTACTCAGCGACTCCTGCTCCTCTGACGAGTTCTTTCTGGCATTCCCTATCGCGAGCGAATGACTCACGAATGCCCGCCTTCATCGGCGGCCGACGCCACAGCGACAGTCGCCGTCCGAGCCAATGCGCTTCCACGCATCCCCGGAAGTACGCCTCGTGCTCCCACTCGACCTCGGCCATCGTGAGCAAACAGTCGATCCATTCGTGCCGGCCGCAATCGCGCGCGTGGCGTGCGGCCGTTTCGTACTCGCGGATATTGCGGCTCTCGAGCTTGCCGGCTCCGTAGAGCGGCAGCAGTCGCCCGGTGACGTGACACAAGCAGCCGAGCACACGTCCGATCACCGTCGCGCGGAACTCGCGCACTCGGCTGATGCGCACGTTCAGAGTCCGAAGCATCTCTCCGACGAGTCGTCGGTGGTGCAGCTCTTCGTTTTCGATCGACTGAATGCGCGCTCGCTCGTTCGCATCGGAAACGGACTTCCAGTGACCTCGGTACGCGTAGGCAGCGGCGAGCTCGCCGGAGTACGCGAGCTGCAGCATCCGCGCGAGGTCGCGTTCCGCCCGTGCGCGTGCGGTCTCCATACGAGGATTAGCCGCCCTGCGGAATCTGCGCCTCGGGCAGCGGCACGCGGAAGTAGCGCTCGATCAACCACTCGCCAGCGCTCTGCCGTTTCCATTCGATGACGAACTTGCCGTGCTGCTCGCTGAGCGGCTGACCGGGGAACGCGAGGCGCTCGAAGTACGAGCCCCAATAGAGCGCCGTGTCCCCGAAGAGCTCGATCTCGTCGGGCGTCACCGTGGCGATTTCGACTCGTACTCCAGGAAACGACGACATGAACTGTCGGATCGCGTCGCGCGACGTGACCGGAGACATGCCCGGCTCGAACAGGGTGGCCGTCGGCGTGAAGAAGCTCGCCGCGGCGTCCGCGTCCACCGCGCGTGCGGCCACCATGTAGCGGTCCATCGTCGCTTGGATCGCATCGCGCGCGGACGAATCGTCCTTCTCCCGATCGCTGTGCGGTGAGCAGACACACGATGCTGCGAAC
>JANOFY010000119.1:0-5725 GCA_031413895.1 Planctomycetota bacterium
AAGTTCCTGCCCGAGCTCGAGCAGAAGCTCGCCAGCGTGCAACGCCAGGCGCAGGTGCTGCCGCTCTTGCGCGGCGTGGCCCGTCTGTACGCCGAGATCGACGGCGGCGACGTGATCTCCGCCGTGCGCGACCGCATGGAGCGCATCCCGTACCCGTCCTCGCGCCTGGAGCTGGCGGTGTGCCTGTTCCTGTGCATGCGCGCGGAGCGCCATGCGCTGGAGTCCTACGCCGACTGCCGCGTCTCCGCGGCCCTGGTCGAGCTGACCAATGCGCGCTTGGCGGACGTCTCGAGCGAGGACCTGCCGCGCGACTCGGTCTTCGTCGACTACTGCGCCGAGCCGGCCAACCGGCCGCACGCGCAGCAGATGTTCAACCGCTGGCTCGCGGTCGCGCTCGTATCGCTGGGCCGGCCCGGTACGCCGGGAGATGCGCGCGCGGTGGCGCTGCGACTGCGCACGAAACGCTGCTCGGATTCGGTGCGCGAGTACTTCGAGAGCATCAAGCCGTTCATCGCTGCATGCCACTTGGTCGTGCCCGCGGGGAGCACGCTGGGCGTCGATCTCGCGCCGGAACTCGTCGCGACGGCGGGACGGGCGTAGGGCCACAGCAGCACATGCCTCTCGACCCCGACCTCTGGCGCGACCGCTTCCCGATCCTCGGCAACACCAACTACTTGGTGAGTCACAGCCTCGGCGCGATGCCGGCGACGGTGTACGACAAGCTGAGGGACTTCGCGGACCAGTGGGCGGAGCGCGGGGTGCGCGCATGGACTGAAGGCTGGTGGAGCTCGCCAGTCGACGTCGGCAACGTCCTCGGCCGCGTCATGAACGCTCCGCAAGACAGCGTCGTGATGCACCAGAACGTGTCGGTGATCCAGAGCATCGTCGCCAGCGCCCTCGACTTCTCGGGCAAGCGCAACAAGGTCGTGTACACGGACCAGAACTTCCCCACGAACATGTACGTGTGGGAAGGCTGTCGCCGTCACGGCGCGCGCATCGAGGTGGTTCCGACGGACGGCATCACCGTCGATACCGCGCGCCTCTTGGAAGCGATCGACGAGGAGACGCTGATCGTTCCCGTGAGTCACGTGTGCTTCAAGAGCCACTTCCTGCAAGACGCGCAGGCGATCTGCAAGCGCGCCAAGGAAGTCGGCGCGCTCGTCTTGCTGGACACCTATCAGTCGCTCGGCACGGTTCCGATCGACGTGCAGGACCTGGGCGTCGACATGGTGTGCGGCGGATCCGTGAAGTGGTTGTGCGGCGGTCCGGGCGCGGGCTACTTGTACGTGCGACCGGATCTTGTCGAGCGCTTGCAGCCGACGATCACGGGCTGGGCAGCGCACGCTGCGCCATTCGCGTTCGAAACTGGTCCGCAGCGCTACGTTCCGGGCATCCGCCGCATGCTCCACGGCTCGCCGTCGGTGGCGAGCTTTCTCCAAGCGACGGCGGGATACGAAATCGTGCTCGAGGTCGGCGTCCACGCGATCCGCGAACACTCGCTCGCGATGACGCGTGCTCTGTGGGCAAACTTGGAGGACAAAGGCTTCACGCTCCACAGTCCGCCCGATGCCAGTCGCCGCGGAGGGACATTGACTGTCGCGCTCCACTCGAACGAGAACGGCCCGGCGTTCGTCAAAGCGCTCGAAGCGCGCGGGATCCTCGTCGACCACCGGCCCGATGCTGGGATCCGCGTCAGCCCGCACTTCTACAACCTCGAGGAAGAGCTCGAGGAGTTCGCACAGGCGTTGTCGGAATTGCGCGCGAGCCACAAGTGGCGCGAGCACGTGTCGTCATCGGCGTCGTACTGAGCGCGCGCTGCGCGAGCTCGCCCTCCACGCCATGTCACGCCTCGAAGTGATCCGATTCGCCGGTCACGGCGGTGACGAGATCCACGGGATCTTCCAACGCGCGAACGGAGACGGGCGCGCGCCCGCACTCGTGCTCGTCCAAGAAGCGTTCGGCATCGACGCGCACGTCGCGGCGATGGTGCAAGGTTTCGCGAAGGAAGGTTTCACCGTGCTCGCGCCGGACCTCTTCGCGCGCGAAGGTCGCGCGTTGCGGCGCGAGCCGAGAATCGCAGCCGACGGAACTCTCACCGGCTGGGGCGTGCCCGAGTCGCGCAAGGGCCAGGAGGACAGCAGCGAACCGTGGAACGTCGAGCAGATTCGCGGCGCGGTCGCGAGCCTTCCCGATCGTCGCGTGCTTGGTGACCTGGAGGGCGCGCTCGTGCATCTCTCGCGCGACGCGCACATCGATCCGTCCGCGCTTGCTGCCGTCGGCTTCTGTATGGGAGGCAACTACGCATTGCTCCTCGGTTGCACGAGCCGGCGCCTGCGCGCCGTCGTCGACTTCTACGGTCGGTTCGTCTACCGCGACTTGTCCGCGAACAAGCCGATTCAGCCGCTCGAGATATTGCTCAATCTCTCCGTGCCGTTGCTCGCGATGTTCGGGGAGGACGATCCGTCGATCGAGCTCACCGACGTCGAACGACTGCGCGTGGCGCTGGATCGATTCGCGAAGGAGCACACGGTGCTCACCTTTTCGGGCGTCGGTCACGGCTTCATGAACAATCGGCGCAAGAGCTACGACCGCGCGGCCGCGGAGAGGGCGTGGAAGCTCGCCGTCGACTTCCTGCGCGAGCACGTGATACCTTCGCGCGCGTCCTGATCTTCCCACTTGAATCGAGAACTTATGCCTTCGAAGACCGTCTCCCTGTTCGACCTCGCGCCCGGCAAGGTATTTCACGACCGCTACAAGATCGTTCGTGCACACCGGCAAGGCGGAATGTCAGCCACGTTCGAAGTGGACGATTCGACGAGCGGTTCAAAACGCGAGCTGCAGATGTTCCCGGCCGCGCTGTTCGAAAGCGTCAAGCAGTCGGCCGAATTCGGGCAGACGATCTCGCAGTGGAAGAAGGTGCGTTCGTCCGCGGTGCTCACGCTCCATGACGTGCATGCCGTCGAAGATGGAACGATCGCGCTCGTGACCGACATGCCGCCGGGTTCGTCGCTGCGCGAGTGGCAGCAGAAGAACGGCACGATGCCGCCCGCGATGCTGTCGGAAGTGGCCGGGCAGCTTCTCGAAGGACTCGCCGCGATCCACGCCGCGGGTCTCGTGCACGGCGACATCAAACCGAACACGGTGTACATCGGTGTCAGCAAGAAGCCGCACGTGATGCTCGTCGACGGCGGAATCACGCCGGCCTTGTGGAGCGCGAAGCACCTCGGCGACAAGACGGCGCTGATCGGCACGCCGTTCTACGCGCCGGTCGAACAATTCGGCGGCGAGTCGCCCGACGTTCAATCGGACATCTACAACGTCGCGACGGTGCTGTTCGAACTCGTCACCGGCGTCATCCCGTGGGCAGGCAAGAGCTTCCTCGACGTGTTCCAATCGAAGCTCGCCAAGACGCCGCCGACGATGAAGTCGCGCGCGCCGAAGGTGCAAGTGCCCGAGGCGCTCGAGCACGCGATCGCGGGCGGGCTGATGGCGGACAAGAAGGAGCGCTACAAGTCCGCGGAAGAGTTTCGATCCAAGCTCGCGGTTGCGAAGGGGAAGTAAACCCCGCGCCGGCGCGGCAACGCATCGGTCCGCGGCGTGTGTGACATGAATCACGCTATCCGAGTGCACCAAGGTGGCGGCCCGGAGGTGCTCCAATACGAGACGTGCGAGTTGACCCCACCGGGACCGGGCGAAGCGCGCATTCGCCACACGGCGATCGGCGTCAACTTCATCGACGTCTACTTCCGCACGGGGCTGTACACGCCGCCGTCGTTGCCGTTCGTGCCGGGCATGGAAGGCGCGGGAGTCGTCGAGGCGATCGGCGCCGGCGTGACGGAAGTCGCGGTTGGCGATCGAGTCGCTTACGCGTCGCGCCCGCTCGGCGCGTACGCGGAGGCGCGAAACATGCCCGCTCACCGATTGGTGAAGCTGCCGCGCGAGATCGACGATGAGACGGCCGCGGCTGCGATGCTCAAGGGGATGACTGCGCAAGTGCTCCTGCGCCGAGTGACGCGCGTCGAGAAGGGACAGACGATCCTCGTGCACGCAGCGGCGGGCGGAGTTGGATCGATCGTGTGCCAGTGGGCGCATCATCTCGGCGCGCGCGTGATCGGCACCGTCGGCACCGACGAGAAGGCCGCGCAAGCGCGCGACGACGGCTGCGATCACCCGATCGTCTACACGAAGGAGAACTTCGTGGAGCGCGTGAAGGCGATCACGGACGGCGTCGGCGTGCAGGTCGTGTACGACTCGGTCGGCAAGGACACGTTCCAAGGCTCGATCGAGTGCCTCGCGTCGCGCGGGATGATCGTCAGCTTCGGTCAAGCGTCAGGGAAGGTGCCGCCGTTCGACTTGCTCGCGCTTTCGCCGAAGTCAGCGTTTCTGACGCGCGCGTCGATGCCGGAGTACACGCAGTCGCGAGCGGAGCTCGTGCAGACGGCGACGGAGCTGTTCGACGTGATGAAGAAGGGCGTCGTGCGCGTGCGCATCGGCAAGCGGTTCGCGCTACGCGACGCGGCGGAAGCGCATCGGGCGCTGGAGGGACGGCGGACGGTTGGATCCACCGTGCTCCTTCCAGGGTCGTGACGTTAGAGTTTCGAGCTGTCACATCCGACTCGCGATCATCTATGTCGTCGACTGACCTTTACTCCGCCGTCGCGCCGTTTCCGTCGCGCTTCAACCTCTGCGACTACTACCTCGATCGCAATGTTCGCGAAGGTCGCGCCGACAAGATCGCGATCTACTGCGGTGATCGCACGGCCACGTTTGGTCAACTCACCGATCGCGTGAAGCGAGTCGCGGCTGCGCTGCGTCGCGCCGGACTTCGGCCGGAAGAGCGCGTGCTCATCGTCCTTCCCGACATCCCCGAGTTCGCTGAAGCCTGGTTCGGCGTCCTTCGCGCCGGCGGCGTGTTCGCGATGGTCAACCCGCTGCTGCACAAGGACGCGTACGCGGGCTACCTTGAGTACTCGAAGGCGCGCATCGTCATCACGCACAGCGACGTGATCCCTGAGATCGGTCCGGCGCTTGCCGAAGCGCGTCTCGTCACGAGCGCGTTCGTCGTCGGCGACGAAGACGCGGGCATGACTCGGTGGGAGGAAGCGCTCGAGCGCGAAGAGATCGAGAGTCCACTGGCCGAGATGGAGCCGACAGGCCCTGACGATCTCGCGGGTTGGCTTTTCACCTCCGGCTCGACCGGTACACCGAAAGCCTGCGTCCACACGCACGCCGACTTCGCCTACAACACCGAAACGTACGCGCTGCGCGTCGCCGGCTACCGCGAGAGCGACGTGTGTCTCTCCGTGCCGAAGCTCTTCTTCGGTTACGCGACCGGCACGAACCTGATGTTTCCGTTTCGCGTCGGCGCGAGCACCGTGCTGTTCCCCGGTCGATCGACCGCCGACGAGCTCATCGATCAGATCGCGCGCTTCAAGCCGACGTTTCTCACCAGCGTGCCGACGATGATCAACAACATGCTGCGCTCGCCGCGCATCGACTCAGCGGATCTTTCGAGCTTGCGCGTGTGCTTGTCAGCCGGCGAGGCGCTGCCGTCGAAGCTCTACGAAGAATGGAAAGCGCGCACCGGCGTCGAGATCCTCGACGGCATCGGCTCGGCCGAGATGTTCCACATCTACATCACGAACTACCCGGGCGACGTTCGACCAGGATCGTTGGGAAGGCTCGTGCCCGGCTACGAAGCGCGGGTCGTCGGCGCCGACGGACA
>JANOFY010000120.1:0-11286 GCA_031413895.1 Planctomycetota bacterium
TCCTCACCGCACAGTTGCCGGCCGAGGCCCATGCGAATCAAGTCCCAATCGCGACGCGACACCGGGTCCGAATCGCCGGACTCCTCGCGCATCGCTTCGCGGATCGCGGCGTCGAGAGAGCCGGCATCCAGGATCGGCATCCCCGGTGGCACGCCGTCCGCGAGCTTGGCTTTGCGGAGCATCCACTCGATGACGCGCGCGGGTGACGATGCCACGAGATCGTCCAACGGATCCGCGTCGGCGCGCGAATGCCAGCGCGCTTCCACCACACGAGCGAGCGAGTCCGGAAGGCGCCCGAAGACCTGCTCGTAGAACGCGGGCTCGTAGCGCTCGAGCGCGAGATCCGCGCGGACGCACGACTCGATCCAACTCCGATTCAGCCAGTCTGGACCCGCGCCGACCGCGCTGTATGCGTGCGCACTGCCATAGGGATACTCGGCGGCTCGCGCGACGATCCCGGCCGAAACCGGATTGCGGTCGATGTACGACGCGACCACGCGCCGGTAGCGCAACGAATCGACGGTCCGCGCTGCATACCGACCGCGGACGAGCGCCCCGTCACGCCGGCGCGAGCGATTGAACCAACGCGAGTACTCGGTCTGCACGCGCTGCATGGCGGCCGAGAGCTCGCCGTTTGGACTGCGCACGAGCAGATGGTAGTGCGTGCCCATCACGCAGTAGGCGTGCACTTCGATCGCGCCGCAGCCGCTCGCCTCGCCGATCTGATCGAGGAAGACAGCCATGTCGTCGCGGCGTTCGAACATCATGCGGCGGGCGATGCCGCGGTTCATGACGTGATGCCAAGCGTCGGCTCGGTCGCTGCGCGGGCGTCGTGCGATGTGTTCGCCTCCGTACTCGAGAAAGCGACCGACCGGAGGGCGATCGGGTGGCGATGAAACCGGAGAAAAGTGACTGACGCCGTACTACACTCGCGCCCCATGCACGCGCCCCTTTCCACTGACCTCGACGATCCGGACGCCGTGCCCTACTTCTTGTGGGACGACCCGCTGACCGTGCGCGAGTTGCGCGAGCGCTTGCGGAGTGCATCGTCGCCGGAGCGCATGCGACTTCTCGGTCGAATCCTGCGCGAGGCGCGCGACACGGATGTGTGGCGCTTCACGACGCCGGCGGAAGTCGCACGCCTGTGGCCGCAGATCGAGCCCCACCTGGGACGGGAGCGTCCGTTCTGGGAGTGGTTGCTCGCGCAGTGGCGGAAAGCACGACTGGTGTAATGGATCGACTCACTGCGCTGCAGCGCGATCTGCTGGCGGCGTTCTTCGCGCGCGACTCCGACTTCTATCTGACCGGAGGCGCCGCGCTGGCCGGTTTTCATCTGGGACACCGCACGACCGAGGACTTGGATCTCTTCACGCCGCTCGAACACTTGGACACCGGCGTGCTCGCGCTTCAGGAGGCAACCGCGAGCCTGGGTGCGTCGATCGAGGGAGTGCGCGTTCGGCCGGCGTTCCGGCGTTACCTCGTGCGCCGCGGGAACGAGAGTGTCATCGTGGACCTCGTGCACGAACCGGTCGCTCAGGGCCAACTGGAGAAGCCGCTCCATGGTCGCATCCGAGTCGACCCACCCGCGGAGATCTTGGCCAACAAGCTGTGCACGCTGCTCTCGAGGAGCGAGATCCGCGATCTGGTCGACGTGATGGAACTGGAGCGCTCGGGCTGCGACCTCGCGCAAGCCATGCGCCTCGCGCACCGGAAGGACAGCGGTTTCACGCCGGCGCAACTCGGCTTCGTGCTCAGCGAGATACGCATCGGCGACGACGCGCGCATCCCCGGTCGGTGCAGCGCGGCGGATGTGCGCGCCTATCTTGCGGACTTGGTCGAGCGTCTGGCTCGCATGGCCATGCCGCGCTGACGTGGGCCGATCGGCGGGCACGGTGTCCCCCAGAGCCCTTCCTCGACCGTTCGAGACCCGAACGAGCCGATCGCAGCTCGTCGCAAGCGGCGGAGATGAGCGTCAGCGCCGCAAGGTTGGATTGCGCGGATACGGGAGGCTGCCTCCGCACGCGTCCCACGGGTGGCGATGAGACCGGAGAAAAGTGACTGACGCGGTACGTCAGCGCTGACTCGGCCGTAGGCGATCGGCGAGCGGGGCGTCAGCGCGCCGGCACGCGCGGCGGCTCGAGCTCGAGCGGAATGCCGCCGGCCTCGCTCGTCGGCTGCCCGTCCTGGAACACCAGTTGGCCGCGCCGCACGACGAGCTGCGGGAAACCCGCCAGCTCGCGACCCTCGAACGCCGACCACTTCGATCGCGACGGCAGCCGCAGCGCCTCGACGCGCCGCACCGCGTGCGGATCGAACAGCACGACATCGCCGTCGAAACCAAGCGCGAGCGAGCCCTTGCGCGGTAGATGGAGCGACGCGGCCGCGCGCGACGTCACACATTCGAGCGCCGTCCGCGCGTCGAGCTCACCGCGCCGCACGAGCTCGAACGTCAGCGGCCACAAGAGATCGACGGACGGCATCCCCGACGGCGCTTTCGCGTACGCGCGGCGCTTCTCGTCGAGCGGGTGCGGTGCGTGATCGGTACCGATCGCGTCGCACGTGCCGTCGCGCAGAGACTCGAGGATTCCCGCGTTGTCGTCGCGCGTCTTGATCGATGGATTGACCTTGAGCAGGTTGCCGAGGCGCGGCGCATCTTCGTTCGAGAGCAGGATGTACTGCGGGCCCGTGCTGGCCGACACGGGGACACCGCGTGAACGCGCCGCGCGCAGCAGCGCGGCACCGCCGCGCGTCGACAAGTGAAACACGTGCAGCTCGGCGCCGGTCTCTTCGACGAGCTCGATGCTCGTGCGGATCGATTCGATCTCCGCCTCGCTCGAGCGGACCAAGTGATGGATCTCGGCCGTCGCGTCGGGGTAGAGCTCCTTCCCGCGCCGCAGGAGCTCCTCGTCCTCGCAGTGCGCGACGATCATGCGGCCGGCGCGCGCGGCGCCCTCGAACAGTTCGCGGAGCGTGCCGCGATCCGTCTGTCCGCCCAGGCCCGTCGAGCCGCCGAGGAAGCATTTGAACGCCGGCGTGTACGGCGCCATCGCGGCCAGCTCGGGGAGTGCATCGGGCAGCAGGTTCGCGAGACATCCGAAGTCGACGCGCGAGCGCGCGGACACATGATCGATGCGCGCGCGCAGCGCGGCCAGCGACGTCGACAGCGGCGGGTTGTTCTGCACTTCGACGACGGACGTGACGCCGCCGTGCAACGCACCGGCCGAGCCGTGATCCCAACCTTCCTTGTGCTCGAGGCCCGGATCGCGAAAGTGCACGTGCACGTCGACGAGGCCCGGAATGACGGTGAGCCCGCCGGCATCGAGCACGGGCAGCGAACCGCTATCGAGATCGCTGCCGACCGCGTCGATGACGCCGTCGACGATACGCACGTCGACCGTGCGCTCCGCTGGACCGGGCGGATAGCTCCGGCAGCCGCGCACGAAAAGTGAAAGTCCGCGGGCGCTCACGCGTTAGCCGCGCGCGGCGCGCCGGACTGCGACGACGGTCATGTCGTCCTCCCGCTTGCCGCCCGCGAACTCGAGCGCTCCTTTGACCAATGCTTCGGTGAGTTCCTTCGCGGTGCAACCGGACGACGCGCAGCGTTCGACGATCTCGGCCATGCCGGCCTCTTCGAACAGGTGGTCGGGATCGGCGGCCGAGCGTGCCTCGACGAAGCCGTCGGTGAACGCGACGAGCGCGTCGTTCGGGGCGAGCGCGAGGCGCGGCCCCTCGGTGTACTCGTAGTCGTCGACCATGCCGAGCGCCGGAGCGTTGCCGGCGATGCGCTCGATCGTGCGCGTGGCGGCGCGCCAGATCAGCGGCGGAGTGGCCCCGGCGTTGATCACGTGCAGTGCGCCGTGCTGGTCGAAGAGACCAAGGAACAGCGTCAAGAACAGCCCGTCGTCCATCCGCGGCGTCAGGTCCTGGTTCAGCATCGTGAACACCGCCGCGGGATCGTCGAGGACGCGCAGATAGCTGCGCAGACTGGCCTGCGCCGTCGCCGTGATCAGCGCCGGTCCGATGCCGTGCCCCGTGACATCGCCGACGACGACCGCCAGCGAGCCGCGCTTCGTGCGGATGAAGTCGTAGAAGTCGCCGGTCGTGCGCTCGGCGGGCCGGTACCAGCCGTGGATGTCGTAACCAGGCACGTCGTTCGGCACCTGAGGCATCAGTCCGTGCTGGATCGAACTCGCGATTTCGAGCGACTGGTCGAGGCGCGCCTTCTCCACCGAGACGATGTGGAGGCGCGCGTTCTCGAGCGCGATGGAAACGTGCTGCGAGAGTGCCGCGAACAGCGCCAGATCCTCGTGCTTGAACTCGCGCGTCGCGGCCTTGGAGTCGACGTACAGCGCACCGCGCTCGGCCGACGAGGCGGATCCCTCCTTGCCCTTCGTGACCAACGGGACGCACATGACGGCGCGCAGCTTGAGGTCGAAGACCGAGGTCCCGAGCTCGAGCGCTTCCGAGTCGGAGGTCACCGTGGCGCGCACGGGTTCTTCCTTCTCCAAGACGCGCTTGACGACGCTGGTCGAGAAACGGACTTGCCCACTGACCGGTTGGCCGCCGCGCTGGCGGGAGACGCGCACTTCGAGGTCGCCCGTCGCGTTCCGCAGGAGCAAGAACCCGCGTTCGGCCCCCGTGACCTCGATCGACGTGTCGACGATGTAGACGAGGAGCGACTCGAGATCGCGCGATTGGGACACGCGCGCGATGGCGGTCAAGAGGACGTCGACGGAGCGTCGATCGACGCTGTCGTTGCCGGTGAGGAACAGCGTCGACTGGTTGGCGTCGCCGGCGCTTTCGGGCAGCCGCGCGCTAGCCGCCGCGGGCTCCGGCGCAGCCTTCTTCTTGCGGAAGAACATGGCCGCGGAGTCTACCGCCCACTCCTCCGCGCGGCCAAAAAACCTTTGCGCCGCCCGGGGGATCGAAGCCAGACTGTGCGACCCCATCCAGTCGGCCGCGCGCGCGATTCAGACCGTTTTTCGTTCGGCGCCGACTGCCACTCAGGAGTCCGAATGCACATCAGCGTCGAGCCCAGCGAAGACCACGCCATCCTCCACTTGCGCGGAGAGTTCGACACGTACTACGTGCCGTTGCTCCAGCAAGAGATCGATTCGCTCGTCAAGGCCGGCATCACGCGCATCGTGCTGAACCTGCGCCTCGTCAAGTTCATCAACTCGACGGTGCTCGGTTCGATCATCAAGGCGTCGAAGCAGCTCAACGCGAAGGGCGGTCGGCTCGTGATCTCACGCCCGTCGCCGTTCTGCCGCGACATCCTGGAAAAGGTCGGACTCGACCGCGTCGTCAACGTGTTCGAATCGGACGAGGATGCCGCATCGAGCCTGACGCAGGCCGCCACGCCGAAGCGCCCGTTGTCCGACGAGGAGCTCGACGAGAACCAGAGCTCCGTGCTCTTCACGCCGGTCGACGAAAGCCGCATCGAGCACTTCATGCCGACGGCCAAACGCACCGTGAAGGCGCCGCTCTCGAAGGACAAAGCGGCCGCGAGCTGGACCGGCGCTGGACGGATGTCGGGCCTCGACGCGCAGGGACTGCGCTTCACATGGAGCGGAGGCAGCACCGAGTTCTCGCCGTTCCAGATGGCGCAGCTCGTGGCCCTCGGCACCGAGTGGAAGGTCAAGTTCCGTCTCCCGCTCCTGAAGCGCGGCTACTGCGAGGCCGTGTGCGTCGTGCGCGAGGTCGAGGAACGACCGGACGGAGTCAAAGTCTCCGCATCGTTCAAGTCGATCGACAACACGACTCGCGACGCGATCAATCAGTACGCGAGCGACCTCGCGTTCCTGAAGGACGAGCTGCGCAAGGCGACCGACAAGTAGCCGGTCAGCGGTCGCGGACCGCGGTTTCGGCGGCGGGTCCGCGGGACAGCTCGGTCCCGACGTCGGTCACGAGTTGTCCGCGCGCGCGCAGCAGGAGCGACTCGAACGTGCGCGCGACCGTCGGCCAGCCGAGCTTTTCGAGTGCCGTATCTCGCGCGCGAGCGCCCCAGCGCTTGCGGGCTTCTGGCGACATCGACGCGCGCCGCAGCATCTCGGTCCAGGCCGTGAGATCGCCGGGCGGAGCCAGGAGGCCCCAGCCGTCGTGCTCGACGAAATGGCGCAAGCTCTTCTGGTCGGCAGCGATGACCGGCAGACCGCACGCCATCGCGCGCGGGATCTGACGCCCGCGCACGCTGTCGTCGAGGGCGGGTACCGCGAGCAGCGTGCTCGCGCTCATGAGTCCGGGCAGCTCTTCGTCGCGCGGTCTTCCGACCCAGTGGACGCGCGAGCCGATTCCCAAGCGATCGATCCGCGCGCGCAGCGCCGGTTGCGCCGGACCTTCGCCGGCGATGACGAGCGACCAGTCCGCACGTTGCCCGACGGTATTGGCGAACGCCGCGATCAAGACGTCGAGCCCGCGATTGTGATCGATGTAACCGGCGTAGAGCAGGATCCGGCCGCGGATGTGATGGCGCAGGATGATCCCGCTCGAAAGCCCCGGACGGTAGAGGTTGAGATCGACGCCGGCGGGGAGCACCGTGACACTGCGCTTGTCGAAACCGCGCCGAACCGCGCGCTCGTACGCGATCGGGTCGAGCGCGACGACGCTGCTCGCGGTGCGGCGCACGTACGCACCCCAGAGCGACTCGCCGATGCGATGGAGCATCCGGCCGCGCCAGTGCTCGTCGCTCTTCGCTCCCACCTCGACGAGCAGGAGCGGCGCCGAAACCCGCCGCGCGGTCCGCGCGCCGAGCCAGGCCGCGGGAGACAGCGCGTCGTACGCGATGATCGCATCGGGCTCGAAGCCCAAGAGGCCGTGGCCGTCCTCGCCTTCGGTTGCAATGCCTCCAGCGCCACCCGAGCGCGGGATCGTGCCCGGTGGAGCGCCGAAGCCGCGCACCGTATGGCCGAGCCCTAGGAGCTCGCGCGCCAGCTCGGGGGCGTGGTCGCCGCCCTTGGAGCGCAGCGTGAACGGATTGACGAGTAGGGCGATGCGCACAGGGATGGCAGGCGAAGGTGCAGAACCGAGGGTCGACGACGCGCCCACGTCAATTCTAGGTCACGCTGAGTCTATCGGTCGGCAGGCAATCGCTTCCGAATGCGCGAACGACTTCGCGCAGCGCCTCAAGTGTTTCGCGGAGCTGCCGAAAACTCGAGTCGCCCCACGGACCGACGGCGACTCTCGCGAGCCCCGTCACACAGGTGACACGAATGACACGACGCGCCCTCTTCGAACCCACGCCCATCCCCGGAACCGGACCGCAGGCTCGCGGCCTCTTCGTGAGCCGCTCCGCGGGGCTGTTCGAGAAAGCGCCGCACGGACGAGCGCTGCGTTTCGACCCGGCACTCTTTTCCAAGGGCGCGCTCGCGGCGCTCTTCAGCGCCGGCCAGTCGGGCTGGAGGATCTACCTGATCGGCAACGAGGAGTCGGTGGCTCACGGACGCACGTCGATCGCCGCCTGGGAGCGCTTCGAAGCGGGTCTCATCGGCCACCTCAAGAGCCAAGGGATCCCGGTCGTGCGCCACTACGCGTGCCTCGAGCACCCGCAAGGGACCGGCGACCACAAGCGCGACTCGGTCTTCCTCTTCCCGAACACAGGCGCCCTCTACCACGCCGCGCAAGAAGACGGGATCCAGCTCTCCGAGAGCTGGCTCGTCTCGGGCGATGCACTCGAGCTCGCGGCCGGGTGGCGCGCGGGATGCCGCACCGCAGCGCTCGACCTGGCGTCCAAGCTACGCTCGGGCCGTATCGAAGTCGAGTCCAGCACGCGCACGCAGAGCTTGTCCGTCGTCCTGCGCGAGATCATCGCGACGAGCGATCTGGCACGGCGCTGAGTCGCAGGGCCGAGTCCCGGCGGGCTACTTTTCCGGCACGAGTTCCGACCACGTCGGCCGCGGCGCAGAGAGATCGATCACATGGATCGATCCGATGTGAGCGGTCAGCACGCCGCTGGCGTCGAAGAAAACACGCGCGCCGGGTTGGAGCTCGATGTCGGCCTGCGGTCCGAGCACCCACGCGGAAGCCGCCGCATCGCGCGCCAGCTCCACGCCGAGCCGGTCGCCTTCCGAGCGCTTCACCGTCAACGCCGGAGTGACTTGGATCACGACCGCGCCGTGAGGCGCGAGGCTCGCGCGCGGCAGGTTGCGCCACTCCGCGGAACGAAATTCCTGGAGCGCGGCCGGAGGCCTTTCGACGGCCACGATCTTGGGTTCGTGCTCGACGGCTGCGGGCGAGATCGGCGGCTCGTCGTGCGCTTGCGGCGCAGTCGGCGCGGGCTCGACCGGCGGAACGTCGATCGCGGCAGGCTGGACCGGCGGATGGGTGGGAGCCGGCATCGGACTCGCCAGCTCCGCGCGCGGCGGCGGCTGCGCGGCGGTTCCAAACGGCCACTCGACTGCGGGCCACGGCGGTGCCTGCGACGTGAGATCGGGAGTACGCGGCGCTTCCTCGTGCGCATCGAGCGGCGCACGGCCGCCGGGTTCGAGCCACACGGCCGGGCGCACGCGCTCGTGCGCGAGCTCGCGCCCGATCTTCACCGAGCTCCCCGCGCGGTTTTCGATGTCGAAGCCTCCGCGCGCCGTGCCCTCGATGCGGAACGCGCCCGTGCCGAACCACGACACCCAACCTCCAGGAAGCGCGAGTCGCGCGCGGCCGGCGCGGATTTCGATCTCGATCCGGCCGAGCTCGAGCACGCTCACGTCGAGCGCGGTTTCGGCTTCAGCAGTCGTGTTCTGCGCATCCGCAGAAGTGCCCCATTCGAGCGCGACCGGTCCTGTGAGGCGCAAACTCAAGGCGCCGGGCCACGAAAGGCACGCTTGCGCCGCGGCGCCGATCTCGAGATGCGCCGCCGAATCGACGGCGATCGTCCGACCCGGCCGAACGATCTCGATCGCGCGACCGTCGCGCACGAGCAAGACACGACCGCGCTCGGCCGCGACGCGCGCGCCGAGGAAGTCGGCTGCCTGTGCGCGCGCAGTTCCTGCGAGCGCGAGGAGCACACAGAGAGTCCGCATCGAGCCCCTATCGGCCAGCGCGCTCGGCGTTCGTGACCTCGCCTGCCAACGCGGGGGGCGGCGATCAGGCCACTCGGCCGGCCAGGCGCCGGCGCAGCAGGCTCGCGCGCAGCCGGTCGCGCTCGCTCGCCTCGAGCCACTCCGATTGCGTCGCCGCGGGGCTCAGCGCCTGGAGATGCCCCTTCTGCACCTGGATCCCGAGCTCGTTGAGGACGCCCAGCGGCGTGTCCGACGCGAGACCCAGATGCAACGCGAGGCGCACGTTCGAGAGGTGCGCCAGCGCGACCTCCGTCGCCATCGCGCGCGCCGTGCGCAAGAGTCCGATCGAGCGGCTGACGCGGTCGTTGAGCGCCGCGCGCTGCTCGCGCATCAGCGTGTCACGCACGCGCCGTTCGAAGTCGATGATGCGCGGCACGAGCGCGGCCAGATCGCCGATGAGCTGGTCTTCCGATCGTCCGAGCGTGATCTGATTCGAGATCTGGTACAGGTCGCCGGCCGCGCGGCTGCCCTCGCCGTACATGCCGCGCACCGCGAGCCCCGTGCGCTGCACCGCGGTGAACACCTTCTCGAGCTCGGGCCGGACGAGGCCCAGCGCGGGAAGATGGAGCATCGCTGACGCGCGCAGTCCCGTGCCTACGTTCGTCGGACAACCCGTCAGGTAGCCCAGGCTGCGCGTGAAGGCCAGCGGCACGCGCTTCTCGAGGAAGACGTCGATCGCCTGCGCCCGGTCGCGCGCGGTCTCGAGTTGGAAGCCGGGCGCGAGGGCCTGCACGCGCACGTGGTCTTCCTCGTTCACCATGACGGCGAGCGTTTCGCTCGCTCCGAACGCGACGCCGCGTCCGGGCGCGACGACCTGTCCGTCCTCGCTCGGCGCGAGGTCACGGCTGATCAGGTGTCGCTCGCGCAGCATCACACGCAGCACGGGCGAGGCCTGGCTCATAGGAACCCAGAACGTCTCGCCGTCGATGCGCGCCTCGACGAGGTGTGTCTGGAGGCGCGCGCAGAGCTCTTCCGCGCGCGGCGCAGGCAGCCGCGAGACGAACGGGAAGTCCGAGAGATTGCGCGCGAGCCGGACCCGGCACGAGACCACGACGTCCGCATCGGGGCCACCGGCGGAAAGCCAGGTGCCCACGTGCGAAGCAAAACGATGGACGTCAAAAGGCAAGGCCGCCAAGCGCGCGTACTCCGTGCGGCCAGTGTGCCGCGGGCGGCCTCTTATAGCGCGCGCGCGCGCACGACTGAAGGGCGAGGGCGCGCGGCGATCGTCACGCGCGGCCCGGGCTGACCGCGTTTACCGCAGCCAAGAGATCGGCGACCGTGTGACGATGACCGGCCAGGTCGGCCTCGAGTTCAGCCTTGGCCGAACGGTAGGCGGCGATTTCGGCGAGCAGATCTTGGGCCACGCGCTCGTGCTCCGCGCGGTCGCGCGCGTGCGCGACGCGCACGATGGCGAGCTCACGTTGAAGGTTCGCGCACGTCGCGCGATGCCCGTCGAGATCGGCGGCGAGATCCGCCGCTACGCGTGCCTGCTCTACACGCTCACGGGATAGAGCCAGACGCGCGAGTTCGAGCTCGCGCTGGAGGTTCGCGCACGCAGCGCGGTGGCCGTGGAGATCGGCGGACAGCTCGGTCGTCGCGCGCTCGAGCCCCGAACGCACGATCTCCCACTCCCCTTACGCGCGGTCGAAGTCGACGAGCTCGAACGCGAGCTCGTTCAGGCGCGCCATGGCGCCAGGCGGGAGAGCGGCGGGCGCGAAGCCGGTTGCGATTCCCGGCGCGGTCGGCAGCGGCGCGCCGGCGAGCGCCGCGACGACCGCATGACGGTACACCGGCTGGCCGTGGTCGGACGCGTACAGGTTCTGGTTGTAGAAGCGGAAAAACCGCGCCGCGATCCCGCGCAGCGGCGGCGTGTAGTCCATGTACAGCGACATGCACATCAGGCCCAGCCAACGCTCGAGGTTGCCGTGACCGATGCTCGACACCGCCGCGCCCGCGCCTTGGAAGAACGACTCCACGTCCGCGCGCACCGGAAGACCGAGATGCCGGTGCTCTTCCAAGTAGCGGTGCTCGACGCCCAGCTTGTCCTTCAAGAACTGCTGCAGGAGCTTTTCCGCTTCCTCGACTTCCGCGCTCTGATACGGACCGGCGAGGATCACGTAGCGCCGCGCCACGCGCACGCACTCGGAGTAGAACCTTTCTCGCAGCGGTGGCGGAACGTGTTCCAGCGTGTCGAACGACGCGATCACGTCGACGCTCTGGTCTTGGTACGGCAAGC
>JANOFY010000121.1:0-14882 GCA_031413895.1 Planctomycetota bacterium
CGTGCTGCTCCCCGAAGCGCGCCTCGAGGAGCGCGAGCGCACGGGACGCGAGCTCACGAGCCTCCTCGCAGCGGCCTTTCGCGCACAGCGTGGCCGCGCGTTCCTGCAAGCGGGCCGCGCTTTGCAGAACGGCCGGCACTCGCCTCGTCGTGAGAGCTTGCGACTTCATGTCCGTTCCACGCTACGCGCTGAACCGCGCCTCCGACGGCACTTCGATCGCATCTGCGTCCGAAGTCGCGCGCGGAGACGCGGCAAGCGGTCAGCGACTCAGGCGGCCGCGATCAGCGTGGAGTTGTGGTTGCCGGAGACACGGCCAGCCGTGACGGCACTCTGGACCTTCAGGCCACCGCGCAGCGTCGTGTTGTGGTTGCCGGAGATGCGGCCGGCCGTGACGGCGCTTTGGACCTTCAGGCCGCCGCGCAGCGTCGAGTTGTGATTGCCTGCGATCCGGCCAGCGTTGATGTTCGTTTGAAGCTTCATGGGGATACGACCTTTTCTCGTTCGTGTGTTTGTGAGTGTTCAGGACCTCTCAACACCTCCCCAAGAGCGGCCCCGCGTCCAATCTGTCGTGCCCGCCGGCCATTTCTCGAAGGTCGGTCCTAAGCCGTGTCTTGGTCGACGATTGGGATGCTAGAGCGGCGCGAGTAGGGAGCTCGCGCGGGCGGTCGAACCGCCCTCCCTGAGCCTTTTGCCCACGCGTTCCACTCGACAGAATGCCGCCGTGCATCCGTCGGACAATCCCGATCCCGCGAGCGGCGCGCTCGAGCTCTTCGCTCAGTGGGTCTCCGCCCGTGAAGAGGGCGGCGGCGCGGAATTCGAAGTCTTCGTCAAGGAGCATCCTCGTTGCGCCATGGAACTCGAGGCGCTGCACGGGAGCTGGAAGGGGCTCCGCGAAGCAGAGGAACTCACCGAGTCGATTCTCGCGACGGCGCGCGAGTCCACGACCGACGCCGCCGCGCTCGTCGCGCGACTCTCGGCGCGCGAGTCGAACTTCGGGCGCTACACGCTCCAGCGTGAAGTCGCGCGCGGCGGGATGGGTGCGATCGTGCGTGTCTTCGACGAGGACTTCCGGCGCGCGCTGGCGATGAAGGTGGTGCTGCCCGACACCGGGAGAGACGGCCCCCCGGGTACGTCGAGCACGTCACCCAAGCAATTGGCGCGCTTCCTCGCCGAGGCGCAGATCACGGGCCAGCTCGATCACCCGGGCATCGTGCCGGTGCACGAGATCGGGATCGCCGACGACGGGCGCGTGTACTTCACGATGAAGCTCGTCGAAGGACGCGACCTGAAGCACATCTACCAGCTCGTCTTCGAAGGTCGCGAGGATTGGAACCTGACGCGCGCGCTGGGCGTGCTGCTCAAGGCGTGCGAGGCCATCGCGTTCGCGCACAAGAAGGGCGTCATCCACCGCGACCTCAAGCCCGCCAACATCATGGTGGGCAGTTTCGGCGAAGTGTTCGTGATGGACTGGGGTCTGGCGCGCGTGCTCGGCACGGACGCAGCGAGCGACCGAGGGAACGCGGCGCGCGGCGACTCCGGCACGAGCAGCGTGAGCACCGACCGCAGCGATGTTCGCGAGCGCGAGAGCACGTCCAGCTTGCTCACGGTCGACGGCGACGTGCTCGGCACGCCCGCGTACATGCCGCCCGAGCAAGCGCGCGGCGAGATCGAGAGCCTCACTGCACGATCCGACGTGTATTCGCTGGGCGCGATGCTCTACCACCTGCTGGCGAGAGAAGTCCCGTACGTTCCCCGCGGTTCGAAGCCGACGCACCGTGACGTGGTCGCGCGCGTGATCGCCGGACCTCCGCGCGCGCTCCACACGATCGACGCGCAGTTGCCCGCCGAGCTCGTGGCGATCTGCGAGAAGGCGATGGCGCCCGATCCCGGGTCGCGTTACCCGGACATGCTCGCGCTGGCGGAGGACTTGCGCGCGTATCTCGAACGTCGCGTCGTCGCGGCGTACGAGACCGGTGCGCTGGCCGAGATCAAGAAATGGATCGCGCGCAACAAGGCGCTCGCCGGCGCGAGCGCGGCGCTCGTCCTGAGCCTCGTCATCGGGATGATCGTCAGCTCGTCGCTCTACGTGAAGGCGAGTCACGAGACCGAACGCGCTGATCAGAAGGCGACCGAGGCGGAGCACCGCACCGACGACGTGCTCGCGCTCTCCGCGATCCAGGATTTGGATGAACTGATCGCGCGCGCCGATGCGGCCTGGCCGGCGCAGGCCGCGAACATCCCGGTCTACGACGAGTGGCTTGCGGACGCGCGGGTATTGATCGAGGGGCGGCGCGAGAATCCGGCGCAAGGGCTCAAGAGCAAGCCCGGAATCGCGGATCACAAAGACAAACTGACCGAGATCGAGCAGCGTGGAACTCCACGCACGGCGAGCGCTGACGCCGCGAGCGCGTCTCCGGTCGAGTGGGAGTTCGCGTCGAGCGAAGATCGCTGGTGGCATGCGCAGCTCTCGCGCCTGATCGCCAACCTCGAGGAATTCGCCCAGCCCGAGACGGGACTCGTTTTCGAAGGCACGAACCCGGTCCACGGCTGGGGAGTGGAGAAGCGCCTGAAGCTGGCGCGGACTATCGAGGAACGCAGTATTTCCGGAGCCGGCGTAGAGCAGCTCTGGGCCGATGCCATCGCATCGATCGGCGACCGGAGCCAGTGTCCGGCGTACGCGGGACTCACCCTCGTGCCGCAGCTCGGATTGGTTCCGATTGGTCGTGATCCCCGTTCGGGACTGTGGGAGTTCGCGCACGTCGAGACGGGCGAATCTCCGGAACTCGGCGCGGATCGAACGCTCGCGATCGGCGAGGCGACGGGTCTTGTGTTCGTGCTGATCCCGGCCGGAACGTTCGTCATGGGAACACAGCGCGACGACGCGACCCAACCGGGCTTCGATCCCAACGCCGAAGAGGCAGAAGGACCGCCGCACGTCATGTCGCTCGATCCCTACTTCATTTCGAAGTACGAGATGACGCAAGCACAGTGGTTGCGATTCAGTGGCAGCAATCCGAGCGCGAGCACCGGGCGCAGCGGCGGGGAGCTGCTCGCGACCCCGGTGCAGCAAGTTTCGTGGCTCGACTGCAACACGATCCTCACGCGGCTGGGCCTCGTGATTCCGACCGAGGCGCAATGGGAATACGCCGCGCGCGCGGGAACCACGACGCCTTGGTGGACCGGCGAATCGCCCACATCGATCGCGGGCGCGGCCAACTTGGCGGACCGTTTCTGCAAGGAGAACGGCGGACCCACGTCGTGGACCTACGACGAATGGCTGGACGACGGCCACCCCGCGTGCTCGCCTGTCGGAGCGTTCCTACCGAATGCCTTCGGTCTGCACGACGTCGTCGGAAACGTGTGGGAGTGGTGCCGCGACATCTACTGGAGCAAGTACGAGGCGCCGCCGCAGCCAGGCGACGGCGAGCGTTCACCTCCCCGTGGGACTCATCGCACCGCGCGCGGCGGCAGCTATTCCGACACCGTGATGAACTCGAGGACTCCATTTCGTTTGTGGTTCGCGCCGCGAGATCGCGACCGCGGGCTGGGAGTTCGACCCGCGCGGCGTTTGACGCCCTGAGCGCGTCCAACACTTGAGGAGCCCGCGCTCTGCGCTGTGACCTAGCGTTGACCGGCGCAGCGACTACGATCACACGCGTGGACGACCTCAACCTTCCCTCCGGCGAGTCTCTCGGCGATTCGTTCGTTCACACGGACTCGAAACGCTGGGACGAGCTCATCCAAGCGATGAATCCGGCCGCGCTGCAGGTCGTGATCGGATCCGCGATGAGCCGTCAATTGCGCGCTCACCTTTCGCCGGAAGACATCTGGCAAGAGACGCTGACCCACGCATGGCGCGACCGCGCGCAGCACACGTGGACGAATGCGGCTGCGTTCCGTTCGTGGCTCTTCGAGATCGCGCGCAATCGCATTCGCGAAGCGGCGCGCGGCATGGCCGCGGAGAAACGCGGCGGAGAACGACGGACGTCGCGCTTCTCCGAGCTCGCAACGACCAGTTCCACGTCGCTGTCGGCCGATCTGCCGCTCGACTCGCAGACTCCGAGTCGGATCGTGTCCCGCAAGGAGAAGGCTGCGATCACGCAGGAAGCGTTGTCGGCGCTGCCGCCCGAGTTGGGCGCGGTCGTGCGCATGCACCTGATCGAGGAGCTCACCATGGAAGCGATCGCGGAGCGCCTCGGCATCGGACTCTCGGCCGCCTGGCATCGCTATCGCAAGGCGACGGAGATGTTGACGCGCGAGTTGGATTCGGGGACAGGTGACACGAGCAGCGGCCGGAGCTGAAGCGGCCTGAACCCTCGATCCGGCGCGCCCGTCAGCACCCACGCGACCCAGTCGCGCGTTGTGTAGCGCTCCGGCCGATTGGACAGCCCGAGAATCCCTCGCGAGAGCCCAGCATCTGACGGGGAATTGCGCCGGTCACTCTGCGTCCCCTTCGTCTTTCCTGCGGAGATGCTGCTGTCCAGACGACTTCGACAGCCGCTTCTCATCCGACGCCAGACGCCGTTCGACCTTGCGCACGTCCTCTGCCGACGGGAGTGCCTCCGGTTGGATCCCGCGCTTGCCGAGCACGCTGCGAACCTCGGTGTTGTTCGTGACGTGCTCGTCGGTGATCGAGTTCTCGCTGCGTAGGTCCTTTTCTTTGGTGTTGTGGATCGTGATCTCGTTGGCGAAGTCCTTGGCTTTGATCGTGATCGTGGGGAGGAAGTCGGCGAGCGGTCGGGCGTCGGGTACACCGAGTCGGTCCTTCATCTGGCGAGTCGTCACGCCGCCGAAGAGCGCCGCGTCGCCCTTGCTTCGAATGCGTGCGAAGCTCTGACCCTCCATCAGCCGGTCGAAGATCACGTTGGACAGCTCCTTCTCGCTTGCCGCTAGACGCAGCCGAGCAACGACCCGCTCGTGTTCGGAGAGCCGCGCCTCGATTAGTTCCTGGCGCCGCGTCTGGACGGCGAAGTAGGTCTGGGCAAAGGCGACGGCTTCCTTTCGCGGATCGCCGTTCTGGGCCAGCAGATACGCACCGTAGCGGGTGAGAGCGACGTCCTCGACCGCGCGCTTGGCCCCCGAGCCGAGGTGGACCACTTTCGTGACCTCACGAAAATGGTCGTCGACAGCCTGACCGGCCTTTTCGCAAGCCGTGCGCGCCCGGTCAAGCAGCGTCGTGAAGTTCTCCCAGCGCTCGTATTCAAGGAGCGGCTGCAGCTCGCGCGCAAGCCAGAACTCGACGTCCTGCTCCGTGCGCGCGATGGCTTCGAATTGGGCGAGCAGTCCGGCGATCTGGTCACGTTTCATGTCCGTACCTCAGTGATGACACGGTACCCCTCGCACAGGATCCCCAGCTCTCCGGTGACGAGCTTCGGCATCGAGACACGCCCGCGGCCTCGTTGGTAACGCGGCCTCTGCCCGGAATGCAACTCGCTCTCCGACCGGACCCGGCAGCAGGATCGCGGCGAGCACCCGAACGCGCAGGGTATCGGGAGTGTTCTTATTCGTTCGCCCCACGCCGCCCTCGAACGCAAGTCATTCGAACTAGGCGCGGCGGGGACGGGCCTCGTCCCAGCGCGGACCAGCTAGACTCGGTGCCCCGCGTTTTGGAGTCCATCGCATGCGTACCGCTCTCGTCGTCTTCTGCGCTCTGCTCGCACCGGCCTGTGAAACAGCGGCACCTCGCTCGTCGAGTTCGTCGTCATCACCGACGACGACGGCGAAGACGAACGCCAAGGGCGGGCTCGACGCGCCCGGCATCTTCGCGCCGCAGGACGCCGCGGAGCTTTCGATCTGGACCGAGGCGTGGCGCGGCGAGCTCGTGCTCGTCGACGTCGTGCCGCACGGCACGCAGGTGAACGAAGGCGACACGATCGCACGCGTCGACACACGCGCGATCAACGAGGAGATCCACGAGGCCGAGCTCGAGGCGAGCTCCGCCGCCATCCGCCAACGCGGCCTCGTCGAGCGCAACAAGATCGAGGACGATGCCGCGCGATCGGCTCGCGAACGCGCGCAGGCCGAAGCGGCTCGCGCGGACCGCGCGCTCGAAGGCTGGAAGTCGCGCGAGCTCGACTTCGCGCGCCGCGGAGACGACATCTCACGTGAGTATGCGAAGAACGGGATCGACGACCAGGTCGACGAGCTCGACCAACTCGAGAAGATGTACAAGGGCGACGAGCTCGTCGATGCGACGGAGGAGATCGTCCTGAAGCGATCCCGTCGGCAGCTCGCGCTCTCGCGCACGAGCCAGACGCTCCAGAGCGAGCAGATTCAGTACCGAGTCGACTACGACCGCGCGCGCGACACGCAACTGCGCGAAGAAGCCGCCCAGGTCGCGCGTGAATCGCTCGCACGGCTGAGCGCCACCCAAGAGATCGATCGCGTCGCGCGCGACGATGCGCAGACACGCTCGCAGGATGCGCTAGGCAGACAGCAAGAGAAGCTCGCGCGACTGCGCCGCGATCGCGAGCTCTTGACGCTGCGCGCACCGCGCGCCGGCGTGCTGCTTCACGGCGCCGAACGGGACTACCATCCAGGTCGCGCGCAGCGCGTCTTCGAACGCGGCCAAGCGCTGACGCCGCGCACCGCCGTGTTCCTCGTCGCCGATCCGGTGCCGTCGAACGTGGCGTTCGACCTCGCCGAGAGTGCGCTGCCGTCGGTCGGGAACGGCAAGGCGGTGAAGGTGCGCCTCGTCGGCGGCGCAGGCGAGGGCTCGGGAGCACTCACCGTGTCGCCCTACCCGTTCGCCGCGAACACGACGGCGGACGATGGCGTGCACGAGGCCAGCGTCAAGCTCGCGCAACCGATCGCCGGCGCTCTGTACGGAATGCGCGCGCGTGTCGTGCTCGCGGGCGAATCGAAGGACAGAGAGTGATCGCGCTCGGGGTTCTCGCGCTGGCGTTCGCGTTGCCGCCGCAGGCAAGCGGCACGACGGGCAAAGCGCCGCAGTCCGCCACGTCCGAGCCCAAGTCGAAGAAGCTCGTCGCCATCGACGAACTCGACGCCACCGTGCGCACGGCGACCGAGTGGCTCGTGCGCGCGCAGAACGCGGACGGCTCGTGGGGCTCGCACCACTCGCCGCGCCCCATCGAAGTCCTGTGCAACGTGCCTGGCTCGCACGAAGCGTTTCGAGTCGCGACGAGCGCGCTGTGCGTGATGGCTCTCGCAGATGCGCCCAAGTCGATCGAGGGTCAAGAAGCCGCTCGTCAGCGCGGTCTGGGATTCCTGCTCGAGCACTTCGACGTCAAGCGGGCGAGCGGGCTCGAACATTACAACGTGTGGTCGTTCGGCTACACGCTCCAGTGCTTCGGCGAAGCACTCGCGGCGAACCCCGAGGATCCGCGCGCGGTGAAAATGCGCGCGGCGTGCAGTCGTCTGGTCGAGAAGCTGGGCCAGTACCAGACGCTCGACGGCGGCTGGGGCTACTTGAGCATGGACGCCGTGCCGACGTTCCAACCCTCGGACACGTCGATGAGCTTCACGACCGCGACGATCATGATCGGCATGCAGCGCGCGAAGAAGGTCGGCATCGCGCTGCCGGAGAAAGTCGTGTCGCGCGCGATCGGCGAGATCGAGCGCTCGAAGCTCCCCGACGGCGCATTCCTGTACGGCGACTATCTCCAGTACCGGCCGCGCATGGGCGTCAACCAGGTGAAGGGATCCGCGTGCCGCACGCCGGGTTGTCAGTACGCGCTCGGTCTATTCGATCATCCGGTCGGCGAGGCGGCGCTCGTCAAAGGCCTCGAGGATCTGCTCATCAAGCACGCCGGATTCCAGCGCGTCGCGGTGCGTCGCCCGATCCCGCACGAGTCGTGGTACCAGGTGTCGGGATACTTCTATCTCTATGGTCACGCGTACGCGGCGTATGTGCTCGAGGGTCTGCCGAAGGAGCAGCAACGGCGCTTCTGGCCTGTGCTCGTGAGCGCTGTGATGCACTGCCGCGAGCCCGACGGTTCGTTCTGGGACTACCCGCTGTACAGCTATCACAAGCCGTACGGGACGGCGTTCGCGCTGATCGCGCTGGCGCGCGCGCAGCGATTCGTGGCGAAGCAGCCCGGGTAGCGCTCGACGCGGCCTACTTGGGAGGCGACGCGCTTGCGCGCCGCCGCGCGAGCGGAAAGTCCTCTCCCCCTTCGATCCTCGGCGCGGTCGGTCGCTGCCGTCCCGCGCTCTTCTCGTGCACCGCGGCCGTCACGTAGGTCTTGAGCTCGTCGATGCCGACGAGACCGTCGCGATTCGCGTCCGCGCCGCCGTCGAGCCCGTTGATCAGACAGCGAGTGAAGAGGCCGTTTCCGCCCATCTCCTGCGCGAAACCCTGCTCCGAGCTCGCGGCGATGATGTAGAGACCCGTCCCGGCGGCGTCGTTCACCGTCTGCTGGTCGAACGCATCGGCGGAGACGCCGCGCTTGTCGTCGCCGAACGCCGCGCCCGAGTGGCACGTGTCGAGGAGTAAGACGCGCCGGCGCGCGTGGAGTCGATCCCACGTGACCAGCGACTCCAGCGCCTGTCGCTCGACGCCGTCGTAAGGACTCGCCGGGGTCGTGCTCGACGTGAGGAAGTAGTACTCGCCGGAAGCCGACCGCACTCCGTGACCGGCGGCGAACACCACGATCGTGTCGTCCGGCTTGGCGCGCAGCAGGAACTCCTCTCGCGCCTTGCGCAGATTGCCCGGGGTCACCTCTTCGTTCACGAGCCTGTGCGTGTGCACGCGCTCGTAGTAACCGCCTTGCTCGGTCTGCAGCCGGGCGCAGAGGTCGTCGACGTCCTGCGTCGGGTACTTCAGATCGAGGGAGTCGTCGCGGTAGTCGGCCACGCCGAGCGCAAGCACGTAGAGCTCGCGTTCGGGAGGCTCCCAGCGCGCGAAGACGGTCCGCGGCGCGCTCAGGATCTTGCGCACGTTCGTCGCGCGGACCTTGACGGTCGTCTCGTTCGCGCCGCTCGGCAGTGAGAGATCGCACGACAGACGCGCGGTCTTGCCGCTCTTCTGCAGATAGCGCGCGACCCACGCCGCGTCCAGCTCGCGCCCGTCTTGCACGAGGCTCACCGACGCGATCCCGTACGCGTCCTCGATCAAGACCTCCAGCCGGAACGTGCGCTCGGGCACGAGCGGATCGAGAGGCGCCGCGACGCGCAGCTCGGGCGCCTGCGGCACGAACGCGGGCGCGCGCACGACCTTCCCGGCCAGCGATTCGGCCACCTTCTCCGGCGATTCGTAGTGCGCCGCGTACGACGACAGCGGATAGCGGCGTCCGCCGACGACCATCTGCGCGCGCTCGGCGCCCATGCCGCCCGACATGAAGTGTCCGCTCGGCTCGAACATCAGCCAACCGTCGTCGTATTCGATACGCGTCGCGAGCAGCCGCCCGTCGGCGCCACTCCAGATGCGCGTGCTGCCGTCGCGCGCCTGGGTGAGGATGCGCGTGCCGTCCGGCGAGAACTCGCCGTGCGTGACGGGGCCGACGTGCCCTTCGAGCACGGCGATCGCGGCGCCGTTCGCCGCATCCCACAGCCGCGCGGTGCCGTCGTCGCCGGTCGTGATCACGCGTGATCCGTCCGGAGAAAAGGCCGGACGGTTCAGGAGGCCTGCGTGCCCGGCGAGCACGATCGACTCGGCATCACCTTCGCCGGCGAGGTTCCAGATACGCGCGGTGTCGTCCGCGCCGGCCGTCACGAGTCGCCAGCCGCTGGGGTCGAACGCGACGAAGCGAGCTTGGCCGCGGTGTCCCTTCAGCGTTCGCGCGAGCGCTCTCTCCTCGACGTCCCAGAGCAGCACCGAGCCATCGCGCGCGGCGCCCGCGAGCATCCGGCCGTCGGGCGAGAACTCGAGATCGAACACGGTTCCCGGCAAGTCCACGGGCGCTTCGGGCGAGGCCTCGCGCCACAATCGAACTGCGGACGGCTGGACGGCGGCGACGACGTCTCCTCGAGGATTCATCGCGACGAGATGGAGCAATGCGCAGTAGGTCGTCGATTGACGCGGTTCATGGACCGAAAGGCCCGCGAGCCGATTGCCGCTCCGTGCGTCGAAGAGCACGGCGCGTTTCCTGGCGCGGACGAGGACGCGCGAGCCGTCGCGATTGAAGACGACCTGGAGCAGTACTTCGCCCGGGATTCCCGGCTCCAGCACGACCGCTCGATCGACCGTGCCACTCTTTGCATCCTGGAATTCCATCCGGGCACCGAGCGCCACGGTCAACCCCAGCCCCGGAATCGTTCGCGATCTCGCCACCGTGTCCGGCGCGAGCGCGAGTGCGAGCTCGGTTTCCTTCCCTTCCCGCAGCACCGTCACGCTCGTGTTCGATGGCGCGATGCGGATCGCGCTGCGCATGTCCGCGATGCTCGTGATGCTGCTGCGACCGAGGCGCAGCAGCAGGTCGCCCGGACGAATGCCGGCCAACGCGGCCGGGCGATTCGGCGACACCGACGAAACCGTCAGCGTCCCAAGCGGGCGGAATGCGAGCAGCTCGCCGCTCGGGAGGAAACCTCCGCCACCGAGATCCGCGCCCGAGATCTCCCGCACGACTTCGCCGGTGCGCGTGTCCCAGAGTCGATCCGCGTAACTCGGCGTCCGCCCCCACGTAGCCGAGAACGCCGTGGCGCCGGCCGGACTCCATCGCGGGAGTCCACTATCGAGCCCCTCGTCGACGAGTTGCAGCGCGTGCGCCGACAAGATCAGCGGCGATCGCGAGCGGCCCCACACCGCGCCCCATCCCCACGCCGAAGCGATGCCCAGGCGATCGCTGTCGTCGAAGTGCATGGAAAAGAGGCTGCCGTCGCCGAGTGTGGCCTCGTCGATCTCCTCCACGAGACGTCCGCTCTCGACCTCGTACACGCGCGCGATCGCAGGCGCGCCGTCCATGTTCGTGGAGCTGGTCGCGAACAGTCGGCCGCTCGGGCTGAAGACGCCAAATTCCACGTTGAAGGCGGGGGCTCCCGTCTCGAGATCCGCGATCCGCGCGCCCGTAGCCGCGTCCCAGAGCAACGCACCATTCCTCGCGTCGATCGTGAGCAGCCGCGCGCCACCGGGGCTGAAGCCCACCCAGACTTCCGACTTCGGGAGGATCTCGATTCCGTGCAGGAGCGCGACTTCCCGGTCCGCCTCCACGTTCCACAGCCGGACCGTTCCGTCGCTCCCGACGACCAGCATCCGATCGCCGCGCGGGAGCACGGAAATCGAAAACACGTCCGCTCGTCCGATCACCCCGCCCATGCCCAAGTCGGCGTGTGCCCAGTCGCCGTCGGCCGCGCGCAGAACCCTCGTCTCGCTCGGGGACTCGATCGAGTGGACGAGAACGACACGGTCGCGTGTCACGCACAAGATCCGCGATGCATCGTCGCTGAACGTGGCGAGCACGATCGGATCCTCCGCAGCGCCGAGCTCGCAGACGAGTGCGCCGGTCTTGTCCCACATGCGCGCGCGACCCGTCGTCGTGAGCGCCAGAAGGTAGGATCCATCGGGACTGAAGACGATCCCGTCGACTGCGCTCGACTCGAGCACGGGCGTGTCGAGAGGCAGACCGCGCTCGCTGTCATAGAACCGGACGACGCCGGTCTCGCTCGCCACGGCGATGCGTCGACCGTCCGGACTGAACGTGGCGGCGCTCGCCTTCTCATCCGCGACATCGAGATGCGCGAGGAACTCCGCGCTGCGTCCATCCCACAGTCCGGCGAATCGGGCGAGCGGCTCGTACAGGAGGATGCGCTCGCCATCGGCGCTGAATACGAAGCGCGGCCAATGCAGTTGTGCGCCGTATCGGGACGACGTCTCCCCCATCCCGAACATGCCCAGGAGACCGAGCGGCTCGCCCGTCCAAGCGTTCCAGAGCCACGCCGATCCGTCCTCGGCCCAGCTGACCGCACGCTCTCCATCGCGCGACATGCGGATCCGCGCAGCCACGCCGAGGTGGCCGTCGAGCCACGAGATCGGCGAAGCACGGATGCGCTCGTTGACGCGCTCGAGCGCCGCGAACCAGGCGACGGACTGCCGCGTGCGCGGATCCAGCGTGTCCTCGACGGCCGGCGCCGAATCGAAAGTCTTGTCCTGTGCTCTCCCCCACGTCGCGAGCAACAGCATCGCGGCGACGACACACCGCACCGGGCCGAACGGACGGGAGGCAGGCATGCTTGTGCGCGGATCCATGAGCTAGAGGGGGATTCGCTCGTGCATCGCAGTCCGGAAGTCGGATGCGATTCTCGCGAGCGAACCCGGGCCGTGTCGATCAGGTTACTCCCTTCCACACGAAGTCGCGCAGCGGAGCGGCGAGCGTCGGTCGCGAGCGTCGCGACGCTCTCCGGTCGCGACGACGACCGCAGGAACCGCTTTCGCGCCGCGCCCCTGGCGCGATCGGTACGGTCCATGGATCGTCGCGGCGTTCGCGCTGATCGCGCTCGCGCGCGCAGCGCTTTCCGGCGACGCAGCGCAGCTGGATCGCACCGCCGCGATCGAACCGTCGTGATAGACTTCGAGCTCGCGCTCTCGAACGAGGCAGAGACCGCACGGCGGTTCGCGACCGCATCCACCGCGACCTCGGCACACACGCGTTCGCCCCGCACGCCCCTATGGCCCGACTCTTCGCCCTCGGCGTTTCGATCCTGATCGTCCTCTGTCTCTCGCTGCACGCCGCGGCGCAGACGCCATGTCAGGGACCCGCCGGCCCCGACGTCATCGTGGGCGACCTCACTGGGCCGTCGAACTACACGAGCGTCGGCGGCGTGGAAGCGCTCTCGCTCGGCACGACATCGTGCAACATGGGCAACACGTGGCTCAACTGGTTCCAGAGCACGAACCAGCATCCGGTGATCGGCGGCAATCTCTACCGCTACAAAGTCGTCGGCGGCGCCGCGCGCTTCGAGCAAGTCGGGATGAGCTGGCTCAAGCACGGCTTCTTCGCACTGAGCCAGACGCTGTGCTGCACGAACTGCACCGCGACCGACGGCACGCACCTGGGCGTGGGCTGCTCGGATCCGTACACATCGTCGCGCAACGGCGGTCAGTCGGGCCTCGGTCCGCGCTGGCAAGTCAATGCGAGCACCGGCGTGTTCACCTATCCGCCCGCGAACCCGGGCTTCTCGGGCACGGTCGCGCGACGCCTCGAAGTCCCCACCGCGGATCTCGAAGTGAACAGCGCGAACACGCGCTACTTCGGTGAGGGCCACTACGTCACGCCCGACGACGCGTCCGCGGGCAACAACGACAACAACGCGTCGTACCGCGAAGTCACCGTCAGCGGCAGCGGGAGCGCGTGGACGTTCGGATTTAGCGGGAGCACCGTGCGCGAGAAGTCGGCGCTCCGCGCGTGGCAAGCGATCGATCCGACCGTGAATGAAGCGACGCTCGACATCCCGGGCGAGGGACGGCTCGTGCTGGCGTCGCAGGTGACGAGCCTCGGCGGCGGGCTGTGGCACTACGAGTACGCGCTCTACAACATGAACTCGGACACCGCCGTGCGCTCGTTCTCGCTCCCTATTGGAAGCGGCGCGGCGCTGTCGTCGATCGGGTTCCACGACGTCGCGTACCGCAACGGCGACGGCCCGGGCAACACCAACTTCAGCGGAACGGACTGGCCGGCGGTGCAAGCCTCCGGCTCGATCACGTGGGCCACGGACACGTTCGCGGCGAACGCGAGCGCCAACGCGCTGCGCTGGGGCACGACGTACAACTTCCGCTTCGATGCGAACACGGCGCCGACGAGCGGCACGCTGACGCTGGGCCTCTTCAAGTCCGGCGGCTCGCTGCAGACGACGGTGCAAGTGCCCTCGGCGAGTGGTCCGCCGCCCGATACCGACGGCGACGGCGTGCCGGACGCGAGCGACAACTGCCCGTCCGTCGCGAACGCGAGCCAAGCGAATGCGGACGGCGATTCCACCGGCGACGCGTGCGACACGTGCACGGACACAGACGGAGACGGGTTCGGAAACCCGGGCTTCCCGGCGAACACGTGCCCCGTCGATGGCTGCCCCACTGATCCGAGCAAGTCGTCGCCCGGACAGTGTGGCTGCGGCGTGGCGGACACCGACAGCGACGGCGATGGCGTCGCGAACTGCAACGACGGTTGCCCGAACGATCCGAACAAGACCGCGCCCGGCCAGTGTGGCTGCGGCGTGGCGGATACCGACAGCGACGGCGACGGCGTTGCGAACTGCAACGATGGTTGCCCGAACGATCCCGCCAAGACCGCTCCCGGCATCTGCGGCTGCGGCGTGCCTGACACGGACTCGGACGGCGACGGCACGGCCAACTGCAACGACGGCTGCCCGAACGACCCGCTGAAGATCGCGCCCGGAATCTGCGGTTGCGGCACGCCCGAAACGGATTCGGACAGCGACGGTACGCCGAACTGCAACGACGGCTGCCCGAACGATCCGACGAAGACCGCTCCGGGCGCATGCGGCTGCGGCGTGCCCGACACGGACAGCGACGGCGACGGCACGGCCAACTGCAACGACGGCTGCCCGAACGATCCGCTGAAGACCACGCCCGGCCAATGCGGTTGCGGCGTCGCAGAGACAGACAGTGACTCGGACGGCGTCTCGAACTGCATCGACAACTGCGACACGACGCCCAACGCGAGCCAAGTCGACCAGGACAGCGACGGCTTGGGCGACGCGTGTGACAACTGCCCCACGATCGCGAACCCGGGGCAGGGCGACTGCGACAACGACCAGCTCGGCGACATCTGCGAAATCGCCGCCGGCGCCCCCGACTGCAACTCGAACGGCGTGCCCGACGCGTGCGACCTCACGAACGGAACGAGCCTCGACCAGAACCAGACCGGCGTACCCGACGAGTGCGAGACGTCGTCGGTCGCGTTCTGCGCCGGGGATGGCAGCGGGACGGCGTGTCCGTGCGCGAACCACAGCGCGCCGGGAGCGCACGAAGG
>JANOFY010000122.1:0-2572 GCA_031413895.1 Planctomycetota bacterium
GTCGATCGTCGCCACGCGCACGATGTCGCGGCCTTCCATGTTGTCGTGCTCTTGAGTCGACGCGAAGCGATGGCTCTCACCGGTTCGTTCGATCTCGAGGCCGCCCATGTGCAGCTCGGAATGCGCGGCACGCAGTGCGTGCGCGTCGAATCCGACGTGACTTCCGAGGGCGCCCGCGCGACTCCGTCCGAATCCGAGGTGCACGGTCACGCAGTCGTCAGCCTGCCCCGGTTGCACCCACACGGGCGCGTTCGTCGAGCGGCCGTCGCAACGCAGCCGCACGACGTCACCGGTCGCGACACCGAGCTTCGCGGCGGTGGTCGGCGAGATGAACGCCGCGTTGTCCCACGTCAGCTTCGACAAAGGCTTCGGCAGCTCTTGGAGCCAGCCGTTGTTCGCGAACCGGCCGTCGTAGAGCGTGGGATCGGGCCGAAGCGCGAGCTCGAGACCTGCAACGCGGCGCGACGGCTGCGCTTCGATCTTGCGCAGCTCGACGTTGACGCTCGCGTACGCCGTCTCGGGGAGCGTTCCGTCGTGCAGCGCCGTTCGCCACGTGACTTCGAATGCCTCGGCGTCGCGATCGCCGCGCCAGTGCGCGCGCACGAGCTCGTAGCTCGACGCGCCGGATTGATTCGCGAGCGTCGCGACGAGCTCGTGCGCGGATCGGCCGCCGTACAACGGAGCGATCAGCGGTTGCACGATGCTGACGGTGCCGTCGCTCGCGCGCGCGTCGCTCCAGCTTTCGAGGAAGTGCGCTTCGTTGACGTGCCAATCGCACAGGTTCGTGGTCTCGTCCTCGTGCAGACCCAGGTGCACCTTGAGCGCGACATGGCGCAGCGCGTCGCCGAATCCAAGCGCGCCCGGCGCGGCGTACACGGGGTTGCCACCGAGGATCACGAGGCAATCGACGACTCCGGCACGCATCTGTTCGACGAGCTCGCCGATCGAAGCCATCTGGTCGATGCTCTCGCTTGCGACAGTCTGCGTGTAGCGCACCGTGCGCCCGACGTTCCCGAGCTTGTCGTTGAGCGCGTGCGCGAGCGCGTGGACGACCGGCGGCTGCGCGTCTCCGGCGAGCACGAGCGAGGCGCCCGTGTGCTTCTCGAGATCCCGCGCCAGCGCGTCGATCCACGCATCGACGTCACCGAGCGATCGCGCATCCGCGGCGGAGGCTTCGGCGATCTTGACGTTCAAGCGCCCAGCGAGGCGCCGCGCGAACTCCTCGACGTCGCTCGCGCGCAGCGCGCCGCGGTGGTCGGCCATCGCACCGGTGATCGAGGGCGTGCTCTCGACGACGTACAGTCGATTCATCGCACCGGAGCCTGCGCGCGCCTTGCGGCGGCTCGTGAACTCGCGCATCGGCCTGACCGACGCCGGACCGGCGCCGAGGAAATCGGCGTCGAGCGAGACGATCACTTCGGCGAGATCGAATCGATGCTGGCACGCGACGTCGCGACCGAACGCGAGCAGCGCGCCGGCGCGCGCGTTGTCTTGGTTCAGCGGCTCGTACTGGTGCCAGCGCGCTTTCGGATAGGCGGCGAGCAAATCCTTCATCTGCTGCGCGAGCGTCGGCGACGTCACCGTCTCCGTGAGAACGCGCAGACCGGCGCCGGACTTCGCTTGCTGCGCATTGAGCGCCGCCTTGAGCTCCGTGAGCAGCTCGTCCCACGTCCCGATGCGACCGCGGTGCGTGATCGCGTGCGAACGATCGGGATCGTAGAGACCGAGCACGGCGGCTTGCGCGAACGCGTCCGCCGCACCGAGGCTCGCGGGATGATCAGGATTGCCTTCGACCTTGGTCGGCCGACCCATGTGGCTCTCGATGAGCAGCCCGAGCGCGCCGGTCGGCCACGGCATCGCGGTCGCGTAGTAGCGCGGCTTGCCCGGGATCGTCGACTCGGGACTCTTCGCGTACGGAAGGATGCGCTCCGCCGGTTGTCGCGTGCACGACGCGGTCGCTCCCGCAAGTGCGAGCGACGCACCCATGAGCTTCAAGAAGTCGCGCCGCTGCGGCGGATCCATGTACTTGTGGATCTGCGAGGGGTACTCGCGGCGCACGAAGTCCTCGAATGACTCGCTGCCGGCGAGCTCTTCGAGACTGCGCCACATCGTGCGCTCGGCGTTGACGGGGTTCGCGCTCATCGGTGGCACGCAGAGCAGTTCGTCGAGCCTTGGACGTGATAGGCCTCGAGCAGCTTGGACGCCATCTCCGCTTGCGACATCGGTGTCTTCATGCGCTCGGGGTCGAAGCCCATGGTGAACACCTCTTCACGCGGCCGGATGAACTTCGCCGGGTCGCGGTGACACGCGAGGCACCACTCCATGTTGAGCGAGTGCTCGCGCCACATCAGCGGCATCTGGTCGACGCGCCCGTGGCACGACTCGCAGCCGATGCCCTTCTTCACGTGAATCGAGTGGTTGAAGTACGCGAAGTCGGGCATTCAAAAACTGCTTCCGCTGACAATGAGGAAGCACAGGAAGGAAAGGGCCAATACTTAGCCGGCCGCGGCGCACAGTTCAATACCAAAAACAGGTTTTTGAAAAATGAAACTACCCGGGAGCATATCGAAGG
>JANOFY010000123.1:0-4446 GCA_031413895.1 Planctomycetota bacterium
CCGCCGAGCGCGCCCCCCAGGACGAGTCTATCGGCTCGCCCCCGGGGTCCGCTGGATCGAGGGGTGCGCGACGAGCCGGATCGAGGCGACTCGACCTCGCGCTGCCCGCGATCTCACACCCAAGTCTCGTCTTGGAGTGGAGCGCTGCCGCGGGTACGACAACCGCGAATGAGAACCTGTGAACGCGCGCGAAGCATTGAAGTGGCTCGAGAAGCGCGGATCGCGGCGCGGCATCGACGGGCTGGCTCGGTACGGCATCCAAACGAAGTCGCGCGTGATCGGCGTGTCCGTCGGCACGATGCAAGCGCTAGCCAAGACGATCGGCAAGGACCACGAGCTCGCGCTCGATCTTCGGTGAGCGAACCCAGCGCGGGATTGCTCGAACCGGGAACTGGTCGGGGCGAGAGGATTTGAACCTCCGACCTTTGCGTCCCGAACGCAACGCTCTACCAAGCTGAGCCACGCCCCGAAAACGACGTGGCCACGATACGAGCCGGAGCGTGAACGGGTCAACGGGAAAGCCCGGATCCGCGGCCTATGCTCGATTCCAGCCGCTCCTCGCCTGGACCGCAGCTCCGCGAGCCCGCGCCTACTTGCCCAAATCGACGAACACGCCGCCATTTTCCTCGGCGATGCGGCGCATGAAGTCCTTCTGGAACTCGCCGATCGCGATCGTGTGGATCACGACCTTGCGCAGATCGTTCGCCGCCTTGACCTCGCGCAGGATGTCGTCCGGATCGACGAAGTCCCCCACTGTGGGCCGGCCGTCCGAAAGGAAGAAGATCGTGTCGACGTCGATGGTGTAGTCGGCATCGCCCGTCCGCGGACCACCGGTCACGTTCAGCGCCGCCATCAATGCGCCGTACGTGTTCGTCTTGCCGAGCTCGAGGTTGGCCGAGCCGGAGAGCCCGACGTGCGCGAGATCCGACTTCGACGCGCCGCCGATCGCGATCAGGCGGCCGGCCCAATCCTTCGCTGCGGATTTATTGAGCACGTTGGCCGGCACGAGCTTCTTCTTCCACGGGTCGACCTTCGTCGCGAACGCGAGGATGTTGAAATTCACGTACGGCTCGAGGTGATCGATTGTGCGCGCGAGCTCCGTCTTCACGATGTCGATGCGCGCGAACGACGGATACTTGCCCGCGAGGAAGCGTTCCTTCTCCGTGACCAGCGCTTCCATCGATCCCGACACGTCGATCACGAACATGATCGATCGGCTGGGCGAGTCGATGCCGTGGTACGCGGTGACGGTCGTCTTCTCGAATTCGCGCCGCGCCGAGCCGGTGCGCGCTTCGCGAGTTCCGCGCAAGTACGCGACCGCTTCGACCGTGGGCAACGTGAAGCCCGTCTGGTTCGCTTCCCAGTACGTGCGCCATTTCTGCGCGTCGTCGCCGAACTCCTTGCCCGTCAAGCTCGAGAGCGTCTCTACGATCTCGAGCACGAGGCGACCCTCTTCCACGGCGAGTCGATCGATCAACGGTCCGATCGTCGTGGCGCTGCGCACGATCTTCAGCGCGGCGATCGCCGTCGTGCGCACTTGCCAGATCGAGTCTTGGAGCGCGGCGATCGCGGGCACGACGACGAGCTCGGACTTGAAGCTGGTCAGCGCTCCCAGCGCTTCGCTCCGCACCGCCGGCTCGGGATCCGCGCAGAGCGGCACGATCGCGCCTGCTTGCGTCGTGTCGCCCACTGCGACGAGCACTTGCACCGCGCGTCGCCTCACTTCCCACGACTTGTCGGTGAGGCACGGTGCGACGGCGGGCGCGACGCCGGAATACTTGCCGTCCGCCAACGCGCGCAGCACGCCGATGCGAACGGCCTCGGTCTTTTCGTTCTTGAGCAGCGCGACGAGCGCGGCGATCGGCTCCTGCGCCTTGAAGGCCGCGAGCACGCGCACGGCGGCTCGCACGACCTCACTGTCCGGATCCTTCAGGACGGGGACGAGGGCTTCGACGACGGCCGGATCCTCGAGGCCTTGCAGCGTCAGCACCGCCTCGACGCGCGTCGGCGTGTCTTTGTACTGCCTGAAGTACTTCTTGAACTGCGGGAGCGTCTCGGCGTCTTGCGCCGCAAACACCGGCACGACACACAAGACGAGCCACACGAACGCGCCCAATAGCGATCGAATCATGAAGGGGCCTCTCACGCGGGGAGGCCAACATCATAGGACTCCGAACGGGGCGGGGTACCGTCGCGTTCGTCGGTCGCGCGGACTCGGCGGGATCCGCGGCGACGCGGGTCTACGGCTTCGGGGCCGAGCCGACGATCACGGTCCGGCTCGCAGGCACGGGCTCGATGAGCGGAGCGTCGAGCGTGATGCGCGCGCCCTCATCCGTGATCAGCGTGACGGTCTTTCCGTCGTTCGAAGTCACCTTGCCGTAGAACATCCCGCCGGGAGTGCGTGCGCGCACACGCGGAAGTCCCGCGAGTACTTCGGATCCCGCTTGTCCAAGGACCGGTGTTCCGTCCGGCGACGCGAGTTGTTCGAGCTTCAGCACTTGGTCCGCAACCAGCGCGAGCCGGCCGAGCTCGGTGTCGAGCCAGACCTTGCCTTGTCCGACCGCGTACAAGCGGCCTTCGAAGACTTCGCCGCCGCGGAGGATCGTGCGCACACGTCCGACGGCCGGCGTGAGCATGCGCGTGCTCGCGTCCATGGATTCAACGGGGATCGTGCCGCCTTCCCAGATGCCGGCGAGATCGCCAGCGGTCGCGCGACGCAGCCGGCTCTTCGGCGCCGGGCGCGGCGCGTCCTCACCCGCGCGCTCGCTCAGCCGGACGACCGACGTCTCCGTCGAGCTGTCCCTCGAAGCGTCCGCGAACGCGTCGGAACTTGCCTGCCCCGTCGACAATCGATCCGCCGCGGCGATCGCGTCGCGCATGGCCGGGATGCTCTCCCATTGGCTGAGCGGATCGAACAGTCCCGATCCGCCCTGAGCTTGGAACTCCGCGAGCGCATCGCGGCCGTGCCAAACCGCGCGGTTGTTGTCGCGCATCCATTGCTCGAATTCGGGGCTCGGCATGAGCGCGGATTCGAGCGCTTCGCCGCGCGCGATCCGGCCGAGCGCATCGTCGCTGTCGCCCACGCTCGCCGAAGCGAGATCGGTGTCTTCCGGACGAGTGCTCTGCTCGGAAATCGAGTCGAGATCTTCCGCCGACGAGCTCGCGAGTGCGCCGTCATCCGTTGCTCGAACGGTGCTCGTGTCCTGACCCGACGACGTGCCGACCGGCGCAGTAGGCCGGACCGGAGATTTGACCGTCGTCGGCGGCTGCACTTCCTGTGCGGGCTGGAAATAGGTCGTGTACGTGTAGAGGCCCAGGCTCACGAGGACGAGCGCGGCCACGGCCCGGAGGGCGTACCAGCGGACGCCGCGCTGGCGCGGAGTCTCCGCGAACGCGGACTCTTCGAAGGCGAACGGATCGGGAGTCGCGAGGTCCGGCGCGAGCGGATCGTCGCCGGCATCGACGGGCGCGTCCTCGAGCGTGCTGAACAAGCTGCCGAGCGATTCGGCGGGAGTCTGCGTCGGAGCCGACTCGACCTCCGCGCTCGCGACGCCCGCCAACGGAGCGAAGTGCTGCGCGTCGGACGCGTGCGGCATCGCGGGAATCGGCGCGGCGTCGACGCCGCGCAGCTCCTGATCGAGCCCGAGGAAGTCGGCGGCTTCATCCGCACCGCGCCATTCCGTGTCGACCTCGCTGGTCGACGCGACCTGACGCGCGTTCTGCGCGGGACGGCTACCGGTCGGTGCGGTGGGGTCTTCCGCGTCTCCCGGCGTTCCACCGGGGACATGCGTCTGGCTGGGATCTCGTTCGAGCATCGCGATTGCGTCGGCGCCTTCGAGGCCGGGGGGGCTGGACCAGTCCGTGTCGAACCGGAAGAGCCAGGTCGGAAACCCGCCCGGGCCCTCGGCAGGTTCAGGCCCGCTTATCGGCACGAGGGTTCGTCAAGCCACAGTGCCGGGAACGAAATGGCGCGCGGCGACGTTTTCCCGGCCCGCCCCCGGGAAGCGTTTTCCGGGCACTCGTCGCTCACGCGCGTCGCGCGGCCTCGCCGAGTCAGGGTCAGCGGCGCTTCAGCACGCGGTTCGCGCCCTGCCGCAGAGTCAGCCCCTGCGCGTCGAAGTGCTCGAGCAGCGGGATCAGGAACTTGCGCGTCGTTGCGAGCTGGTCGCGCAGCGCGGGGATCTCGAGCGGTCCGTGCGCGCGGCAATTCTCGACGATCGCGGCGCGCGCTTCCTCGTGGAGTTCGCGCGTGAGGTAGAACTCGTGCGCGATCCGCAGCACGAGGCCGCGGTCGACGCACAGCTCGAGCGCGGCGCGCACGCTTGCGAGCGGAGCGGAGAGTCCGCGGGCAACCTCTTCGGGAGACGGCGGTTGAAAGCGCCCTTTGGCGAAAGCCGCGAGCACGCTGGCATTCAGCGCGCTCGTCTGCGGATCGAGATCCGCGGG
>JANOFY010000124.1:0-16659 GCA_031413895.1 Planctomycetota bacterium
CCGCCCTCGATGATCTTGATGTCGCGGATGACCAACCGATCGTCGACCGTGATGCTCGCGAAGCCGCGCAGCTTGTCCCGCTGGCCCAGGAGCAGCTTGATGCGGACCTCGGTGATGTTCATCGCGTTAGGAGGCGGAAGAGCCTGAGATCGATCATCGTTATAGGACCGGATCGGCATCAGCTCGCGAGCCCGGCGGCCGTTCCCCTCGGATGCGTGATCCAGTGGCCGCGGGGTGTCAGGCCGCGGCCGCGAGCGGCCGTCACCAGGCGCTCGAGGGTTGTCGTGGCTTCAACGCAGTCGTCGAAGACGCCAAAGAAGGACGATCCGCTACCCGACATCCGAAAGTGCGACGCGCCGGACTCGTCGAGCACTCGTCGCCACGGACGAAGCGCGGGAACCGCCTCCAAGGCTGCTTCTTCCAACTGGTTGAAAAAGAGCGCTCGTGCAGCCGACGCCGCGAGGTGAGTCCAAGTCGCAGGCAACGTATGGGTTCGAAGTGAAGGCCTCAAGAGGGTACTCACGGCGCGGTAGACCGATTCCGTAGCGCAGCGCACGTCGGGTGTCAGAATTGCCACATTCCAATCGCGACGAACGGAGTCGCTTGGATGGACGCGTTCACCGCGGCCCTCGCAGAGCGCGACGCCGCTTTGCGCAGCGTGCAGGAAGTACGCGCAGTCGGAGCCGAGCGTGCTCAGAGCGCTCGATGCAACTTCGAAGGGAAGCGCGGCGCCGAGTACCGATTGCGACGCCAGCAGAACGGCCGCTGCGTCGGAACTCGCGCCTCCAAGACCCGACTGGCTGGGGATGTGTTTCTCGAGCACGACGTCGAGACCTGTCGTCTCATCGATGAGATGCCGTTCGCGCGCCGCGCTGAGCACGAGCTTCGCGGCACGCCACGCGAGGTTGCGCTCGTCGCTGGGAATGTCGGCACTGGCCTGCGGCCCTCCGAGAACGAGTCGCACGACTCCCGTGCGCGTCGCGCGTACCTCGATCGAATCGCACAGGTCGACGGCCAGCATCCACGTGCGGATCTCGTGGTAGCCGTCGGCGCGGCGGCCGACCACTTCGAGCGAGAGGTTGACCTTGGCGGGAGCGAGCGCGCGAACCGTGCGCGGTAGGGCGGGGTCCGTGCCCTGCGCGTTCACGACGCGCGACCCTCGTCGTCGAGCCGCATGTTGTCGATGAGGCGCACCCCGCCCACCCGCGCGGCGACCAGCGCGACCGCGCGCTCGAGGGCACCGGCCGGTTCGGTGGACGTCCAGGCGTCCGGATCGCGGACCTCGGCGTAGTCGATCTCGACCTCATCGCGCGTCAGGCTTTCGTACATGCACTTTCGAAGAGAAGCGGCCTTTCGCATGCCCTTCTGCCACTCATCATGCGCGATGCGCAGTGCACAGATGAGTGCCGTCGCGCGCCCACGCTCGACGTCGCCGAGCCGCTCGTTGCGCGACGAGCGCGCGAGTCCCGACGGCTCGCGCGACGTCGGACACACGACGATCTCGGGGCCGCCACTACGACGCACGAGATCCTTCACGACGAGCGTCTGCTGGAAGTCCTTCGCTCCGAAGTACGCGCGCGCGGGTCGAACGACGTCGAAGAGGCGCGCGACGATGGTCGCGACGCCCGCGAAGTGACCAGGGCGGTGATCGCCTTCGAGTCCTAGCGCGCACGGCCCAGGATCGAGGAGCGCCGCGGGCGGAAGCGATCCGTCGGCGCAGAGCTCGCCCGGGAAGAAACCTGCGAGCGTGCCGGTGAACACCATCGCGCAGCCGACCGCATCGAGCAGGCGCGCATCGCCCGCGAAGTCGCGCCGATAGCGCTCGAAGTCCTGCGCGTCGCCGAACTGGAGCGGATTCACGAACACGCTCACACACGCGGCGTCGTTCTCGAGGGCCGCTCGGCGCACGAGCTCGAGGTGGCCCTCATGAAGCGCGCCCATCGTCGGCACGAAGCCGAGCCGCGCGCGGCCCGCACACCAACGACGCGCGTCCGCCGGTGTGTGGAGCTCGACGATCATGGCGGCGTGCACGCGTTTCCACGTGCGCCGCTGTGCAGTTCGAGCCGGGCGAGAGCCTCCCGGACGGTGCTATTGGACCCCGGAAGCACGAGGTCCGGCGCGATCTCGGCCAGCGGCGCGAGCACGAACCAGCGCTCCTCCAGCCGCGGATGCGGCACAGTGAGGTCAGGCTCCGCGATCAGGCGCGCGCCGTAAGTAAGGAGGTCGAGGTCGAGCGTGCGCGGCTCGTTCCGCACCCCCGCGACGCGCCGCCGGCCGTGCGCGCGCTCGATCGCTTGCAGCTCAGCCAGGAGCTCGCGCGGCGGGCGCGAGCTCTCGAGGAGCAGCGCGCCGTTCAGGTACTGCGTCTGGTCCGGTGGTCCGCCAACGGGGTCGGTCTCGATCCAACGGGACACGCCGAGCACACGCACATCCCCGAGCGCGGCGATCTCGCGCACGGCGAGATCGAGGTGTCCGCGGCGATCGCCGAGGTTGCTTCCGAGCGCTACGGCACACGCGACGGCTTCGCGGCTCATGACACCGAGACGGGCGGGATGCGCTCCGCGGGCGACTGCGGCGACCCGCGTCCGCGCACGACACTGCGCACGAGTCCGATCAAGACGTACCCGTTGAACACGATGAAGACCGCTAGCACCGGCGCGACGAACAGGCACGAGGCCGCGAACGCGACCCCGACGAGCGTGACGAACTGTCCGCGCCCCGTGATCGCCGAGAACATGTGGACGTAGCGGACGCGGCTCACCATCAACAAGCCCAGCAGAGGCAGCATCAGCGCCAGCGTCGGGAGGAACCAGGCCAGGACCGGGTGTTGGTCGACCTGCGGAATCAGCCGCAGCACCGCTCCCAAAGGCGTCTCGGTCCCGTCGGACTTCTCGAGCTGGGGATTGCGCAGCGAGAGGTACATGAGCATCGTCGCCGCCACCGCGCCCGCCGCCGCCGGAGACGGAAGCCCGGTGAACGTCTTGTGCGACGCCGCGTCCGGGTCGCTCTCGAGGTTGAATCGTGCCAGGCGCAGGATCGCCATCATGCTGAACACCGCGGCCGCGATGAAATGAACGCGCGGGTTGACGCTGTAGTCGTAGAGCGGCGCTTCGTGCTCGATCAGCACCTTGACGAGCAGCGCCGGCACGACGCCGAACGTCAGCATGTCCGAGAACGAGTCGAGCTGCGCGCCGAAGCTCGAGGCTCCCCCCGTCATGCGCGCGACCTTGCCGTCGAGCGCGTCGAAGAGCATCCCCAGGAAAATGAGCCAGCAGGCTGTCTCGATCTTGCTGTAGAAGCCCAGCGCATCCGCGTGCGAGAACGCGAGCGCATCGATGCCCTTGCAGATCGCGAGGAGTCCACAGAACGCGTTCGCCAGCGTGACGAGGTTCGGGAGGATGTGGATCTTTCTCACGGGGTCACGCCGCGCTTCGAGCGACGGTCGAGCGGATATCCGGGGCGAGGCGTAGGCCGCGTCCAAAATACCCGCTTTCGGCGACGCTCTCGGGCCGGTGACGCCCTTCTCCCATATTCCCGGGCTCGCGGCGAGTCAGTAGGATCCTCCGGCGATGAGTGCAATCGTCCACATCCAGGGCCGGGAGATCCTCGATTCACGCGGTAATCCGACCGTGGAGGTCGACGTCACGCTCGAGAGCGGCGCGTCAGGTCGCGCGGCGGTTCCCTCGGGTGCGAGCACGGGCGCGCACGAGGCGTGCGAGCTACGCGACGGCGTTTCGACGAAAGGCCCGACGCGCTACGGCGGCAAGGGCGTCCAAAAGGCGGTCGCGCACGTCAACGATGCGCTCGCGCGCGAACTGGTCGGCCTCGAAGGCATGGATCAAGCCGCGATCGACCGCGCGATGATCGATCTCGACGGCACACCGAACAAGAAGAAGCTCGGCGCGAACGCGATCCTGGGCGTGTCGCTCGCCGTCGCGAAGGCGGCGGCCGAGGAGTGCGGGCTCCCGCTCTACCGTTATGTCGGTGGCACGGCGGCCTCGCTCATGCCTGTTCCGATGATGAACATCCTGAACGGCGGTCAGCACGCGGACAACAACGTCGACCTGCAAGAGTTCATGGTGATGCCGTTCGGCGCACCGAGCTTCAGCGAAGGTCTGCGCATGGGGACCGAGGTGTTCCATGCGCTGCGCAGCGTGTGCAAGAGCCGTTCGCTGAACACCGCCGTCGGCGACGAGGGCGGCCTCGCGCCCGACCTCGAGTCGAACGAGGCCGCGCTCGTGCTGATCCTCTCCGCCGTCGAGAAGGCCGGCTTCAAGCCCGGCAAGGACATCCGGCTCGCGATCGATGCCGCCTCGTCCGAGTTCTACAAGGACGGTCAGTACGTGATCGAAGGCAAGCCCAAGACGTCGCGCGAAATGGTCGCCTACTACGCGGGGCTGTGCGAGCGCTACCCGATCTTCAGCCTCGAGGACGGCCTCGACCAGGACGACTGGGAGGGCTGGGAGGCGCTGACGTCCACTCTTGGAAGTCGCGTCCAGCTCGTCGGCGACGACCTGTTCGTCACCAACACTGAGCGGCTCGCGCTGGGAATCAAGCGCCGCGCGGGCAACGCGATCTTGATCAAGGTGAACCAGATCGGCACGCTGACCGAGACGCTCGCCACGATCGGCATGGCCCACGCCAACGGATTCCGTTGTGTCGTGAGCCACCGCTCGGGCGAGACCGAGGACACCACCATCGCGGACCTCGCGGTGGCGACGAATGCGGGACAGATCAAGACCGGTGCACCGTGCCGCACCGACCGTGTTGCGAAATACAACCGACTGCTGCGCATCGAAGAGGAACTCGGTGCGCACGCGGGCTACGCCGCGAAGAACTTGCCTTAGGACATGACGAACGCCCCCGACGCTGCCGCCCCCGAGAGCGCGACGCGCCCCACTTTCGTGTCGCGCTTCCTGTACTGGCTTCCGGTGCTGGCGGTACTCGTGCTCTTCGGCCAAGTCGCGTTGCTCGGCTTGCGGCCCGCGCTCAGCGAGCGCGCGCGACTCGCACAGGCCGAGGTGGTGCTGAACGAACGTCATCAGCGCGACCTCTTGCTCAGCCAAGAGATCGCGGCGCACCTCGCGGCGCGCTACGACCCGGTGTTCATCGAACGCCAGCGCCGGTCGCGGCAACTCACCGCTGCGCTCACGGCCCCGGCGATCGCGACTCCGGCGATCACGGACTGATCGTCGGCTGATTCCGCTGCGCGGCAGATCGCGCGACCATGGCTCTCCTCTCGCTGCTCCTGCCTTGCGCGCTCGCGCTCATGCAGGATTCCGCGCCGCCCGCGGATCTCGAGGGTGCACTCCGCAACGACACGTTTCTCCCCGTCGCGAAGGAGGTCGTCACGAAGCTCGCGGCCGGAGACGCGACCTGGGAGCGCTGGCGCGCGAGCGCCGTGAAGAACGCCGAACTCACCGCGGTCCGCAACGAGGCCTTCGACGCTTGGCAGCGCGCCCTCGCGATGTCGACCGCCGGCGACTGTGTTCCCGGATCGCTCGTGGACACGAACGCCGAGCTCGACGACACGTGGCCTGATCCCGATGCGACGCTCGCGCGGCGCACGGAGTCGATCGAGTCCTCCGTTCTGCGCCGCCTGACGCGGATCGACGCAGCCGATCTGTCGGAATGGACCCAGCGTTTCGGCCCGCTCGCAGAGCGCGAGCTCGCGGCGGCGGGCGCGACGGACACGCGGCTCGCGAACGTCGAGCGCCTCTATCCCTACACCGCCGGCGCGGCCGAAGCGGCCGTGCGCCTCTTCGACATCGCGTTCGAGAGCGGTCGTAGCGAAGTCGCGCGCGGTTGGCTCGATCGCGCGGCCGTGCACGCCCGCGGGCTCGCGCGCGCGGACGAGAACGCGCGAGCCGCCAAGCTCGTCGCCGCGTTGGCAGTACGACGCGCCGCCAGCGAACGCACCGCCAGCGAGTGGGCCGCGCGCGCGACGAACGACGCCTGGGAATCGGCCGAGCAGCTGACGAAGGTCGCGACGCTCACGCTTCCGGGTTCCGCACAGGAATCGTCGCCGGATCGCGTGCGCTACGACCCGCGGCCCGGCGGCGCGTTCTTGTCCGATGGCACGCTGCTCGTGCAGGGCGCGAGCGTCGTGTACTCCATCGCGCCGGACGGACGCCTACGCTCGATCGATCTTGAAGCGCTCGGACGAGGATTCGATTGGAGCTGGCACGCGGTGATGGGGCGACGCGCCACGGACTGGCCGCTCCTTCCCGCCAGCGACGGAACGCGCGTCGTCTTCGTCGTCGGCTGCGCGGATCAGACCCGCGGCAACGCGCTCTTGTGCGTCGATCCTGGAAGCGCGCAGAGTGCTCCCTCGCTTCACTGGGGCTTCGCGTCGACAGGCTGGCGCGACCCAGCCGGACGGGAGGTCGCGCTCGAGAAGTGTCTGGGACCCGGGCTGTGGAGCTTCGAACCCGGCCCTGTGATCGCGGGCACCGAGGTGCTCGTCCAAGCGCGCCAGTGGATCGCCGAGGCGGACGGCGAGGTGCGCGTCGACGAGGGCCGGACACGCGCTTGGTGCATCGCGCTCGATCTCGCGACAGGCACGGTCCGGTGGAAACGATTCCTGGCGACCGGCGCGGATGCACGCACAGATCGGACGCTCCTCGCGCGTCTGCGCACCGCGCGCGGCGTCGTCGGCTGCGCGCAGCCGCTGGCCGTAGCGGACGGTCGGGTGTTCGTCGGAACGGAGCTCGGCGTGGCCGTATTGCTCGACCTGTGCGACGGCCGCCCGCTGTGGAGCCTGCGCAGTCAGCGGAAGGAGAGTCGTGAGCGCGGCTGGACCACCGCCGGGCCGCCCGTCGCGATCCCGCGGGACGGCGCGGAGTCGCTGTGGCACTGGGCGCCGGCTGACTCGCGCTTCCTCTACCGGCTTCGAAACGGCGCGGACGTCGACGGTCGTGGGCTCTTCGAGGGACCGCCGGTTCCGATCGGCGACCTCGTCGAGCTGGTCGGCGGTGGTCCGAGCGAGGTGCTCGCGCTCGGTCGCGCCGGCGACCGCCGCACGCTGAGTCGCTTGGACCTCGCGACCGGCAGGCGGGAGGACGCGTGCGTCCTCGGCCGCGAGGAGATCTTCACCGGTGCGGGACTGGCGTCGGCGACGCGCGTCCTGTTCGCAAGCAGCCGTGCGCTGTACCTGTTCGATCGCGGCCGCGGGATCTACTTGCTGCAGCGCGTGCCACTCGAGAACGAGCTCGGATCCGCCGGGGGTTCCGTGTTCGCTCGCGGCGAATTCGTCTATGTCGTCGACCCGCGCTCCGTCACGATCTTGCGCACCAAGTGACCGGTCCACGGCGATCGCGCGAGCTTTGTCTTACTTCTGTTCTCCCCCTGGCGAAGGAACCGCCAGCGGCGTATTTGGACGTCGCAGCGGACCCGAGGACTTAGAGAAAGCTCGTGCGGTCAGCATCCCGGCCGGTCGCTCGGCATATTCTTAAGGTGGAAACTCCACCGCGGGGCAGGTCCTGGCCGACTCCTGTGGCGTCCCCACCCTCCCCAGTACCCCGGATTCGAGCTGCCGCCGGCACTCGACGAACGAAGGAACGCCATGTCCGACGCCTCCTTGGAGCGCCTCCGCGCGGTCCACGCGAAGATGAAAAACGAGCTCCGCCGCGTGATCGTGGGGCAGGACCAGGTGATCGATCAACTCCTGCTGTCGATCCTGACGCGCGGGCACTGCCTGCTCGTGGGCGTGCCGGGGCTGGCGAAGACGCTGATGATCTCGAGCCTGGCGCGCACCCTCGCGCTCTCGTTCAGCCGCATTCAGTTCACGCCCGACCTCATGCCGAGCGACATCACCGGCACGGACCTTCTGCACATGGATCCGGTGACCAACGCGCGCACGTTCCGCTTCGCGCCCGGCCCGCTGTTCGCGAACGTGGTGCTCGCCGACGAAATCAACCGCACGCCGCCAAAGACGCAGGCCGCGCTGCTCGAAGCGATGGTCGAGCGTCAGGTGACGTCGGCCGGACAGCGGCACGAGCTGCCCGATCCGTTCTTCGTGCTCGCGACGCAGAATCCGATCGAGCAGGAAGGCACCTATCCCCTGCCTGAAGCCCAGCTCGACCGCTTCATGTTCATGGTGCAGGTCGGCTACCCGTCGGTCGACGAAGAGCGCGAGATCCTGCGCCGCACGACCGGTGACCAGCAGGTCTCGTTGACGGCCGTCGTCAGCGCGGCGGAACTGCTCGACATGCAGCGCACCGTGCGCTCGATCGCGATCGCCGATCACGTGTTCGACTACGTGCTCGCGCTGACACGGGGCACGCGCGTGCGCTCCGACTCGCAGCTCGCGTTCCTGCGCGAGTGGGTCACTTGGGGCGCCGGTCCGCGCGCGAGCCAGTTCATCGTGCTCGGCGCCAAGGCTCACGCGGCGCTGGCGGGTCGTGAGCACGTCGCGATCGAAGACGTGCGCGCGGTCGTGCACCCCGTGCTCCGCCACCGCATCGTCACCAACTTCTCGGCCTCGGCCGAAGGCATCACCTCCGACATCATCGTCGACCGTCTCTTGCAGGAAGTGGTACCGGGAGCGGGCGTCGGCGCGGGACTTCCGGGCGTCCAGACGGCGGCGAGCTAGCCGGGGCGTCGGCCAGGCGAAATGACCGCCACGTCCCAAGGTCTCGATCCGGCCGTCCTCGACCGGCTCACCGATTTGGCGCTGGTCGCGCGAACGGTGGTCGAGGGCTTCATGGCCGGTCAGCACCGGTCGGCGAGACTCGGCAGCTCGGTCGAGTTCGCGCAGCACCGCGAGTACGTCCCCGGCGACGAGCTGCGGCGTGTCGACTGGAAAGTGTTCGCGCGCTCCGATCGGCTCGTCGTGAAGCAGTTCGTCGAGGAGACGAACCTCGTCTGACACCTGCTCGTCGACGCCAGCGAGTCGATGGCGTACGGATCGCTCGCGTGGACGAAGTTCGACTACGCGCGTTGGTGCGCGGCGGCGCTGACGCACCTCGTGCTCGCGAGCCGCGACACGGCCGGCCTCGTGCTCTTCGACGAAGCGCACCGCACGAAGGTGCCGCCCGGCAACGGCGCACCGCAGCTCAAGACCATCTTGCACACGCTGGAAAAAGCGGAAGCGACGGGTCCGACACGCATCGGCAACGTCCTCGAATGGATCGCGCCGAAGCTCAAGCGCCGCGGGATCGTGTGCATCTTCTCCGATCTGTTCGACGAGCCGGACAAGATCCTGGCGGGAGTGCGCAAGCTACTCACCGGCGGACACGAGCCGATCCTGTTCCAGATCCTCGACCCGCAGGAGATCCACTTTGAGTTCGACCATCTCGTCAAGATGGAAGGACTCGAGAAGCTCGGCACGCACAAAGTCGATCCGCGCGCGATCCGCGACGCGTACTTGGCCGAGATCGACCACCACAACAAAGAGCTCGCGCGCCAAGCGCGAGCTCTGAACGTCGACTTCGTCTCGATGTCGACCGGCGTCGGTCTCGACGCGGCGCTTTCGACCTACCTCGCCCACCGCATGGCGCGCGCGCGCGGAGGGAAGCGCTAGATGTCGCTCCTCGGCGGCTTCGTCAATTCGATGCTCCTATGGGGAGCAGCGCTCGCCGCCGTGCCGCTCGTCATCCACTTGCTCAACCGGCAGCGGCACAAGCCGATGCAATGGGCGGCGATGCGCTTCGTCATCGCGGCGTACCGCAAGACGCGGCGACGCGTGCAGATGGAGAATCTGCTGCTACTGCTCTTGCGCATGGCGGCCGTGGCGCTGCTCGCGTTCGCGCTCGCGCGTCCGTTCACCGGACGACTCTCGCCGCTGGCCGGGTTCACGGAGAGCCGGCGCGACGTGATCCTCGTGCTCGACGGCTCCGCGTCGACGGGCTACCGCGAGAGCGTCGACACGGTGTTCGATCGCGCGGTCGCACGCGCGAGAGAGATCGTCCGCGAGCTCGACGGCGGACGCGGCGATCGCGTCCGGCTGATCTTGGCGGGCGGCTATCCGCGGCTTCTCTCGTGGACGCAACCCGATCAAGCGAGCGCGATGCTCGACACGCTCGCCGCGCCTACCGACGAAGCGCTCGATCTCGCGGGAGCACTCGGTGAAGTGCTGCGCTTCGCGCGCGAGGACGCCGCCGCGGCGGGTCACGAGTCGCTCGAGATCCGGTTGCTCTCCGACATGCAGCGCCGCTCGTTCGCACCGCCCACGCTCGCCGGCGAACCATCCTCGGGCGTGGCCGTGCCCGCATCCTCAGGCGCTGACGCGCCGGGTGTGCCGGAGCGTCCCGCGCTCTTCGATCAGCTCGACGAGCTCGCGACGATGGGACTCAAAGTGATCGTCGAGGATCTCGGTCCGTCGCAGACACAGCCGCACAACCTCGGGATCGCGAGCGTGAAACCGCTCGGCCCCGTGCTCGGCGCCGGTCTGCCGGTCGACCTCAGCGTGAGCGTGCAGAACCATGGCGGCAGCGCGAAGGGCGGCGTGCGCGTCGCGCTCGACGTCGATGGCGAACGGCGACCGATCGCCGTGATCGACGTGCCGGCGCGCGGTCGCGCCGACGCCATCTTCCAAGTCGTGTTCAAGGCGCCCGGCGAACATGTCTTGGTGGCGCACCTCGAGGGCGATGCGCTCGCCATCGACGATGCACGCGCCGAGATCCTCGGCGTCCCGCCGCCCGTCAGCGTGCTCCTCGTCAACGGCGCGCCAGGCGCGACGATCGACGAAGACGAAACGGGTTATATCGCGGCCGTGCTCGAGCCTCAGGCCGACGACGGATCGGTCGTGCTCTCCGCCACCGCGCCGTTCGAGCCGCGCGTCGTCGAGCCCGATCTCCTCAGCACGAACGAGCTCGACCTCGCGAGCTTCGACGTGATCTGGCTCGCGAACGTCGAGAGCGTCTCCGCCGCGGCGGTCGAGCGGCTCGAGCACCAAGTCGCGGCCGGCGCCGCGCTGATCGTGAGCCTGGGCGACCGCGTGATTCCGGAGAGCTACAACACGCGCCTCTACCGCGCGGATCAAAGTGGTCTCTTGCCGGCCGAGCTGAAGCGGCGCGTCTCCGTTCCCTCGCGCCGCGACGGCTACTTCCGCGTCAAGTCGTTCGAGGAGTCGAACCCCGCGCTGGCGTTCTTCGCCGACGATCGTTGGAAACCGCTCTTCACCGAAGTGCCGATCTACGAGTTCGTCGCGGTGCGTCCGACCGCGTCCGCGCACGTGCTCGCGACCCTGGACGACGACGGTTCGCATCCGCTGCTCGTCGAGCGCGCCTACGATCGCGGACACGTGTTTCTGTGGACGACCAGCATCGATCCGGCGTGGACGCGACTTCCCGAGTCGCCGCGCACGCTCGTTCCGCTCATCCACGAGCTCGTGCGTTACGCCACGCGTGAAGCAGAAGCACCGCGCAACGTCGCACCCGGCACCGCGCTCTCGGCCGAAGCGCTCGCGTTCCCGCACAACACGCAGCTGGCGCTGCCCGATGGGTCGCGCCGCGCGCTCGACGGCGAACCCGAGCCGCTCGCGAACGGTCGCTACCGGCTGCCGTCGGTCCCGGGCAAGGACAGCGAGCGCGTGGGCCTCTACCGCATCGAGATGGACGGCGCACCTGCGCTTCACTTCGCGGTGCAGCTCGATGCGTCGGAAGGCGATCTCGAACGACTCTCGAGCGCCGAACTCGAGGGCGTGCACCGCGCGTTCGTCGCGTTCGAACCCGACGACAAGAACGGCGGCGGCGCGGGCGGCGAAGCCCCGCACAAAGGTGAGCTGTGGCGCGGACTCGCGCTGGCGTGCTTCGTCGCGCTCGTGCTCGAGTCGCTGTGGGCCGCCTGGCTCGGCCAGCGCCGCCGGAGCGTCATCCGATGACGCGACGCTCCGGTTCACGCTGGCGCTTCGCACCCTGGGCGTTGCTCGCGCTCGCGCCGCTCGCACCCTTCGCAATCGGCCAGGTCCCCGACAGCGGCGGCACCGGCTTGCGCGAGAGCTTCCGCCTGCTCGACTTGCCGGAGCTGTGGATCGTCGTGCTCGGACTCCTGCCGCTGTGCGCGTTCGTCGCATGGATCGGGTACGGGCGCGAGTCGATCAGCCCGCGCGCGCGCGTCGTCCTATCGGGGCTCCGCTTCGCGTCGCTCGTACTCTTGATGGTCGTGCTCTTTCGGCCTGTCTTCGTGCACAAACGCGAGGAGATCAAGCAAGCCGAGGTGCTGGTGCTGTTCGACGACTCCGCAAGTATGCGCCGCAAGGACGCGTACTCCGGCGACGACAAGCTGCGCCGCACGCTGCGCGACGTCAGCGGACGCGAGCCGGCCGAGAGCATGCGCACCGAGCTCGCGCGCGCGGTGCTCGAGAAGACGCTCTTGCCGGAACTCTCGGAGCGCGGATATGCCGCGCGGCAATTCCGCTTCGCCGACACGCTCGAGCCGGTCAGCGACTTGAAGTCGCTGTCAGGTCGGGGGCACGCGACCCATCTCGGTGACGCGTTGACGCAAGCGCTCGCGAGTCATCGTGGACGTCACGTCACCGACGTGCTCATCGTGTCCGATGGACGGAGCAACGGCGGCGTGTCGCCGATCGAGGCCGCGCGCGCCGCCGGAGCGACGGGCATTCCCGTGCACACGCTCGTCGTCGGCGACACGCGTCCCGAACGCAACGTCGTCGTCGAGCTCGTCGAGGCGCCGCCCACCGCGCTCGACGGTGACGAAATAGCGATCAGCGTGCGCGTCCTCGGCCGCGGCACCGAGAAGGATGCGAAGGTGCGCGTCGTGCTCGAGGAAGTCGCGCCCGAATCGCGCGCGCTCGCCGAAGAGGAAGCCACGCTCGACGAAGGTGGACAGCGCATCGTCCTCTTCGCTCCACCGGGAACTCCCGACCCGAAGAGCAATGAGCGGCGCTTCCGTGTCTCCGTAGCGCCACTCCCCGACGAGACGCTGCGCGACGACAACGCCGTCGAGCTCAGCGTGCACATCACGCCGGAGAAGATCCGCGTTCTATACCTGGACGGCTATCCGCGCTGGGAGTACCGCTACCTCAAGAACCTGCTCTTGCGCGCGGATCAGAACCTCGAAGCGCAGTGCTTCCTGCTCTCGGCGACGCCTGACTTCATCCAAGAGAGCACGCGCGGCATCCCGGCGCTGGCGGAAGTTCCGAGCGGGCGCAAAGAGCTGCTCGAGAACTACGACATCGTGATCCTCGGCGACGTCAACCCGTACGCGATCTCGCCCGATCCGGCGCGCTGCGAGGAGTTTTTGACATCGCTGCGTGAATTCGTCGAACGCGGCGGCGGCCTGATCTTCCAAGCCGGTGAGTACGACAACCCGCGCGCGCTCGTCGGCACTCCGGTCGAGGATCTGCTGCCCGTGATCGTCGACGCGACCGGCACGTTGTCGTTCGAAGGCGACACGCGCCGAGCCTTCCATCCGCTGCTCGAGGATCCGGCCGCGCCGCACGAAGTCGTGCGCCTCGTTCCCGATCTCAAGCAGAACCGCGAGCTGTGGGAAGAGGAAGGCGGGCTACGCGGCTTCTACTGGTACTTCCCGGTCGTGCGCGCGAAACCCGGCGCGCAAGTTCTCTTGCGACATCCGACCGACGCGAACAGCCAAGGCCGGTACCCGCTGCTCGTCACCGGCTACTTTCCGTCGGGTCGCACGCTGTTCCTCGCCGTCGATTCGACGTGGCTGTGGCGGTATCGCTACGGCGATCGTTACCACGAGCGCTTCTGGCGCAACGCGATCCGCTGGGTCGCGCTCGGACGATTGAAGAGCGGCGATCGTCGCGTTCAGCTCGACGCGCAGCGATCGACGTTCAATCTCGACGAACGCGTCACGCTCGAAGCGCGCGTGCTCGACGAAGACTTCCGACCCAGCGAGCGCCCGACGCAAACCGCGCGCGTGCAGAACCCCGAAGGCGTGACGAGCGAGCTGAAGCTCGCGCTCGTTCCCGATCGCCCGGGTCTTTTCCGCGCGTCGTTCGAAGCGGAGCGCCCGGGTCTGTACAGCGCGTGGATCGAAGTCGACGGACAGCGCGTCGCCACGGCCGAGTTCGAGGTCGTGCTGCCGTCGCGCGAGAACGCCGACCCCGCTCCGGATCCGGGCACGCTGCAATCGATGGCCGCGATGACCGGCGGGCGCGCGCTCGATCTAGCGCACGCGGCGGATCTCTTGCCCGAGCTGCCCGGCCATGAAGAGCGCCGCGAGCCGATCTCGTCCGAGCTCGAGGATGCGTGGGACAACTGGGGAACGCTGTTCGTGGCGCTGATGCTGCTTTCGGCCGAGTGGATCCTGCGCAAGCGCTGGGAGCTGATCTAAAGGTCCCACGTGAAGCTCCTCGCCGCTGCGCTCTGTCTGGCCTCGTTCGATCCGTTCGGACGCGCGCACGCGCTCACGGCTTTGGCTGCGCAGGACGCGCTGCAGACGCAGAGCTTCTCGATCCCCGATACGCGCGCGACGCGCGCGCTCGCGGACAGCGTGCAAGGTCACATCGCCGCTCGCCGCTGGAGCGACGCGATCCGCGGACTGCAGCAAATGCTCGAGGATCACCGCGGTGACGTCCTCGCACCTGAGCGACCGAAGGGGCCGAATAACCGCGCGTCGGAGCAACCCGTGCATCCGGGCGCAGCGCAACGCGCGCGCGCCGGACTGTGGGCGCTGCCGACGGAAGCCCGGCGGCTGTACCGCGAGCGCTACGAACCGGACGCGCGCGCGGCCTTCGAGCGCGCGCGCGAGCACGCGGATCGGCGCGCACTGACGGAAGTCGCACGCCGCTTCCCGCTGACGGAATCGGCCGAGCGCGCGTGGTGGGCGCTCGGCGATCTCGAGCTCGAGCTCGGCAACTCGCGCGAAGCGCTCGCGGCGTGGGGACGCGCCGTCGCGGCCGCTTCGTCCGTGAGCGAGCTCGCGCTCGACACGGCAGCCGATTGGGAGACCGCGCGCGCGCGCTTGCTCGAGCGCACGCCGCCGCCGGCACCCGGCGTCGACGCGCGACTCTTGTTTGCGCTGCGGCTCTTGACCGCCAGCGACGGAACGATCCGCATGGATTCCGTCGGGGCCGATGCTCGCACGCGTGTGTCCGGTCCCGGTCGCGATGCGGACGCTTGGTCCACGCCGTTCCAACTTCCCGAGCATCCGTTCCGAAGACCCGGCGTCCAGAGCCTGCAACCGGTGCGCTCCGGCGACACGCTGCTCGTGTCGACGTCGCTGCGCCTGCTCGCGCTGCACGCGTATTCAGGCGCGCTGCTGTGGGACAGCGGGGAGGCCGACGGCTGGGATGTGCTCGACGAACGTCGCCGCTTGGAGCTCTGGGAGGGTGTCGACGACGAGAACGGAATCGTCGCGCCCGCGGCCTCCGAACACGTCGCCGTGTGCGCGCTGCACATTCCGATGAGCGTGCCGCCGAAGGAAGACCGCTCGTTCCAGAACATCAAGATCCTGACACCGATCCCCGAGCGGCGGCTGTACGCGTTCGACCTCGAAACGGGGCGCGAGCTGTGGAATCACCGGCCTTCACTGCTCTGGGACGGCGAGTCGGGCAGCTTCACCGACCGCATGAGCGTCGCGGGCCCGCCGGTGATCGCCGGCACGCGCGTGCTGGTGCCGTTCCGCCGCATGCAGGGTCGCATCGACTTCCACGTCGGCTGCATCGACATCGATACCGGCGCAGTGCTCTGGTCGACCGACCTGATCAGCGGACAGCGCGAGCTCAATATGTTCGGCCGACCGGTGAAGGAGTTCAGCGCGCCGCCGCTCGTGGTCGCGGGCGATCGCGTGATCGCGCTGACGCAGCTCGGTGCGATCGCCGCGCTCGATCTCTTCACCGGCGAGATCCTGTGGGAGACGGTGTACGAGCAGATTCCGCTGCCGAAGGCGCACGATTTCAGTGCGCCGCGGCGCGAACAGTGCTGGAAGAACGGCGCGCCGATCGTCGCAGGCGGGACGATCATCGCGGCGCCGGTGGACTCGCGCGATCTAGTGGGCGTCGATCTCGCGAGCGGCGGCGTCGTCTGGAGCCTTTCCAAGTCGATGATCGACGGCTTCACGCGCGGCCGGAACGACGCCAGCAAGTACGCGCTTCTCGGTGCGCAAGAGAACGTCGTGTACGTCTCGGGGAATCAGATCCTCGCACTCGAGGCGCGCGGCGGAATCCAGCACAGCGCGCCGACCACGTTGAAATGGAGCTTCGAGGACGACGTGCTTCGAAACCTCGGGACCCGCGAGCCGGCGCGCGGCTGGCTCGCCAGCGATCGGATCTTGATCCCGACGTCCTCGGAGCGCATCGAGATCGAGCTGTCGCAGGGTCTCAAGGTCGCGGACTGGCCGTGGGCCGAGGACGACGGCGGCGGGAACTTGATGCTCGGACCGGGCGAGCTCTTCACCGTGTCGGCGACGCGCGTCAACGGTTACTTCGAGTGGGACGTGCTCGTCGACCGCGCGCGCCGGGAACGGGACCGCCGGCCGGCTGACCCGCGCCTCGCGCTCGTGCTCGGGGAGTTGCTCGCCAGCCGCGGAACCGCGCACTGGCAGAAGGGCAAGACGGAGTCGGCGCGGACGGTTCTCGCCGAGGCGCGGGAGGCACTCGAGCGCGGGCTCGCGAACGATCCGGCGGCGCTGGGCGCGCCGCTCTCGGCCGCGCTCCACGGAGTGCTACGCGCCGAAGCGCGGGTGCGCGCGGACCTCGCCGACAGTGCGGGTGCGCTTCATGCGCTGCGC
>JANOFY010000125.1:0-24326 GCA_031413895.1 Planctomycetota bacterium
CATGTGGACGGCCTTGCTTGCGACCGCGATTCGTGTTCCGTCGGCGGAAAGATCCACGTCGTTGACGGATCCAGGAAGGTCGTACTGGTAGATCCGGCCCCATGTGCTGGCGGTCGGATCCTTCGCGTACACCAGCACTTCGGGAGCGATTCCGTCCTGGTCGCCCGTCAGTCCCACGGCGAGCGTGTCTCCACTCGCTGACAGCGCCAGGTCGGAGATCGTGTTGATCCACGTTCCGCCCCCGATCACGCTTTCATCCAGGACGACGTTCGGCGTACCGGCCGTGATGTCGAGAACCACAGTTCGCACCTGAAGATACGGATAGCCGTAGTTGTAGCCGCAGGCCATCGTCGAGCCGTCTTCGGAGATGGCCAAGCTCTGGCACGACGCGTCGGTGTCGAGAGCATACGTGAACCAGGGCACGTACGTGGCCCCGACTTTTCGGTACGCGGCGACAGTGCGGTTGCTCAGACCACGTGCGAAGACCGAACCATCACTCGAGATCGCGTGACCCAGGCTCAAGGTCTGGGTGTTGTACGACTCGTACGCGATCGCGCCCTGCGCGACGTCCAAGACCATCGTCTTGATCGCGCTCGCCACGTACAAACTCGATCCCTCTGCGGAGAGTTCAACGGCGATCGGAAGACCGCTGGTCGACAGGTTCGTGAAGGACCGCGGAGTGTTCGAATGTCGGCCAAATACCGCCACCGCTGTACTAAGTGTGCCGTAATCGAATACCCAAGCGACGATCGTTTCGCCGTTTGCAGACACGTGCACGCCGCTGTTGGGCATCGTGACCGTGAACGGGAACGGGTACTTCCAGAGGGGCGTGCTGCTGGCAGACGAGTACAGCGCGAGTACAGGCACGCGCGCGGCGCTCGCCGAGTCTTGGGAGAAGCAGAGCGTCGCCAGGATGTCGGCGCGCTCGGCTGCATCGACGCGCGTGGACATCGTCATGTACGTCGCGTTGTTCTCCCAGATCGGCGTCGGTGGATTCGCGTCCTCTGCGTGGAACAGTCGCGTGCTGCCATGCAGTCCTTGGAACTGGCTGAGCACGAGACGGCCGTGGTCGCCCACGGCCACGTTGGTTCCGATCCAGCTGTCCGATCCGGTCGAGTGCGTCCACACGTGCGATCCGGTAGTCGTGCTCGCGATCGTTCCCGACGCTTGCTCGAGGACTGCGGGTGTGCCACCGAGCGCAGGTCCTCCGAAGAACGATGCTTGTCCGTACGCAACTCCCGTCGCGAACAGCGCGGTCGCCGAGCAGATTCCCAGTGCGTTGCGCATAGCTCCCGATCCGTTCATGAGTTTGTTCTCCAGCATGCGTCCAGCCTTCGACGCAGGCGACCTGCCCACAGGTTCCTGACGAACTGCGGGTTCTTATGGACTCTCGGCGAGTCGTCGTCGCGACATTCTTCCGACAACGCAGAAGTAGGACAAGGCTCCTTCGACGGAAATTTGCGAAGTAGCGCCGAGTTCGTCGCCGGAAATGTGAGCGGAGCTTCGAACTCCCAATTCGATCCGCTGCGATCCAGAGCCTAGCGGCTGCGTGCGTAGCCGAGGCTCTTGAGGATTTCGAGAATCTCGCTCCACGTGGGGAACGGGCGCCGGTGGATGCGCTTGTAGTCGTCGACCGCCGTGATGAACTCAAGGACGTCGGCCGGCATCTCGTCGGGGCGCATCGCTGCGCTCCCGCGCGTCGTTTCCGCGTCGACTCCGGCAGCCGCAGGGGAGGGGGTCGGGCGCTTCTTGTGTGTTTTCGCCATGGAGTTCGTCGTGTCGCGGTGGTCTCGTTCGATCGAGTCCCGGTTGGGCAAGGCTCGGCCCACTCCATCGGCCCCGCGGACGGTGCATCTGAACCCGAATACCGGGGCGTATGCCGGTGGGCCGCTTTCCAACGGTCTGCGATTTCCTAGAGACGGCCCGCGCGCCGGAGGACGGCCTCGACGCGACTCCTATCCGGATGCTCGATCAGCCCGTGTTCGGTCACGATCCCGGTGACCAGTCGGGCCGGCGTCACGTCGAACGCCGGGTTGTAGACCCGCACGCCGGGCGGAGCGGTCTGCTGGCCGAACCCGTGCGTGATCTCGCCCGCGTCGCGCTCTTCGATCGGAATCTCCGCTCCGCTTTCCGCTCGCGCGTCGAAGGTCGAGAGTGGTGCGACGACGTAGAACGGCAGCGCGTGCTGCGACGCGAGCACGGCCACGCTGTACGTCCCGATCTTGTTGGCGACGTCGCCATTCCGCGCGATGCGATCGGCGCCCACGAACACGGCGTCGATCCGGCCTGTTTGCATGACGTGGCCCGCCATGCTGTCGGTGATCAGCGTGACGTCGATCCCGGCCCGGCCGAGCTCCCAGGCCGTCAGCCGCGCGCCTTGTAGAAGCGGCCGCGTCTCGTCCGCGTAGACGGCGACGCGCTTGCCTTGCTGGCTCGCGCGGTAGATCGGCGCGAGCGCCGTGCCGATCCCTGCCGTCGCGAGCGCACCCGCGTTGCAGTGGGTCAGCACCGTGAAACCGTCCTGGATCAGCTCGGCGCCGATGTCGCCCAGACGCCGGCAGATCGCGCGGTCTTCCTCATATATGGCGAAGGCCTCGCTGTAGAGCCCCGCCACCAGGGCCGATCCGGTTCCACCGGCGCGCTGGTCGGACTCGCAGCGCGCCTTCATCCGATCGAGGGCCCAGAACAGGTTCACTGCCGTGGGGCGAGCGGTCGCGAGGCGCGCGGCCACTTCTAGGGTCGCGCGGGCGACGCGCGCGGACGTTTCCGCCGCGAGCGACTGCACGCCGAGCACGACGCCAAACGCGGCCGCGACGCCGATCGCCGGCGCACCGCGCACCGCGAGTCGCTTGATCGCGTCGTGCATCTCCGCCACGGTGCGCACGTCGAGCACGACCAGGTCGTTCGGGAGGAGCGTCTGGTCTATGAGACGGACGATCCCGGGCAGCCCGCCCTCCCAGCGGATGGTTTCGATGCTCGTGAACGGCTCGCTCACCCGAACGGCTCGTTCACTTGCCGCGCTGGGCGCGAACGGCTGCGTCCTTCTTGAGGACGCGCTCGCGCTGCGTGCTGCGGAAACGCTGCACGCGCTCCGCCAGTTTCGGATCCGAGAGCGCCAAGATGCGCGCGGCGCACAGGGCCGCGTTGACGGGTCCGCCCGCGCCCACGCCGAACGCCGCGACGGGCACGCCGCCGGGCATCTGCACGGTGGAGAGCAACGCGTCGAGGCCGCCGAGCGGCGGATTGTCGAGCGGGATCCCGAGCACGGGGAGGGCCGTGTGCGCCGCGACGACGCCCGCCAAGTGAGCTGCGCCACCGGCCGCGCAGATGAAGACGCGCACGCCGTTCGCCGGCGCGGCGTTCACGAACGCGACGACCTCGTCGGGCGTGCGGTGCGCGGAGAGCACGCGCACTTCGCACTCGATCTCGAGCTCATTGAGCTGCGCGATGCACGGCTCCAGCCGTGGAAGATCGGAGTCCGATCCCATCAGGATCGCGACGCTCACGCGGTCACCCCGACCGGTGAGCTGCCGGTGATCTTCTCGCAGACTTCGAGATAGCGTTCACCGACCTTCGTGAGCACGCCGCGGTCGAGCTCGGGCGGCGGGTAGCTCTTGTTCCACGGCAGCGTCTCGAGGTAATCGCGCAGGATCTGCTTGTCGTAGCTCGGCGGGTTCGTGCCGGGGCTCCACGAGTCCCGCGGCCAGAAGCGCGAGCTGTCCGGGGTGAGCGCTTCGTCGATGAGGATCAGCTTGCCGTCGAGGTGACCGAACTCGAACTTGGTATCCGCGAGCAGGATTCCGAGACGTTCGAGCACTTGGGTCCCGCGAGCGAACAGCGCCAGCGCCGCGCGCTCCGCCGGTTCGAACGTCGCCGCTCCGACACGCTCGCGCGCTTCGCTCGGCGTGAGCGGCAAGTCGTGCGTGTCCTCCTTCGTCGTGGGCGTGAGGATCGGCTTCGGCAGTCGCGATGCGAGCTTCAGCCCTTCCGGCAACGGGATTCCGCAGACCGTGCGCGACGCTTGGTACTCCTTCAGGCCCGAGCCCGCGAGATACCCGCGCACGACCCACTCGACCGGGGTGGGCTGAGCACGCTCGACGATCATGACGCGGCCGCGCAGCCGCTCCTTCCATTGACTGTCGAGACCGGGCAGCTCGTCCACCGACGTGCTGACGAGGTGGTTCGCGATCACGTCGCGCGTTTTCTCGAACCAGAACGCCGAGATGGCGGTCAAGACACGTCCCTTGTGGGGGATCCCTTCGCGCATCACGACGTCGAACGCCGACACGCGGTCGGTCGTCACGAAGAGCAGATGACGCGCGCCTAGATCGTAGATGTCGCGCACCTTGCCCGAGGCGATGCGCGTCAATCCGGGAACTCGATCTTCGCGCCCCAAGAACACAGTTTCTGTCGGCATATTCGGGATGGGCCGGCACGAGTTTGCTGACGCGTGGCCGGTCGCGGATTATGGCAGCGCCCTGATACCGCTACAATGCGCGCGATGTCGACGCTTCGAAAGCGCGCGTGACGGACGAACGCGCACGACCCGAGCCCGCGGCGGATGCTGCGCCGAAGGGGCTTGCTCCCGGGCCGCCGCTCGCCGGAGAGCTCGCGGTTCCCGGTTCGAAGTCGCTCGCGCAGCGCGTCCTCGTGTGCGCGGCCCTCGCCGGCGGATCGACACGCGTCACCGGGTTGCCCGACGGCAACGACGTCCAGGCCGCTCTCGAATGGCTTCTCGCGTGCGGCGCCGACGTGCGGCGACACGGCGCGCGCGCGGTCACGGTCACCGGCCGCCCTCCGGGGCCCGCGCGTGGACTCGCGCCCAAGGCGCCGGTCGAAGTCGGCGAGTCGGGCACACTCGCGCGCCTCGCGACGGCGGCCCTGGCGTTCTGCGGTTCGACCGGGCGATCGATCGAGATCCGAGCGAGCGGATCGCTGCTCCGCCGCCGCAGCGGGCCGCTCTTCCGCGCACTGCGCGATGCCGATGTCGTGTGCGAATCGCTCGGAATTTCCGACGGCTGGCCCGTGCGCCTGACTCCGGTCGGTCCGCCGTCGGTCGTGACCCTGCGCGAACCTGTGTCGAGCCAAGAAGTGAGCGCGCTCCTGCTCGCGCTCGCGGCGTACCCCGACGAGATCCGCGTGCGCGTCTTCGGAGCGATACCAAGTCGCCCGTATCTTGCGCTGACCATCGCCGTCCTGCGCGATCTCGGCGTGCGGCTCGAAGCTCGCGACGTTCCCGGCGGTGAAGAGTGGTCGGTCCAGGGTCCGCTCAAGCCGCCCGAGTCGCCGATCGCGATCGAGGGCGACGCTTCTTCGGCCGCGGTCGCGCTCGCGGCCGCGTGCCTCAGCGGCGGAAGCATCCGCGTCGGCGGCATTCCGCTCGGTTCGCGGCAGGGCGACGTCCGCATCGTGGAGCATCTCGGTCGCTTCGGATGTCGCGCGGGACACGACGAGGAAGGACTCTGGGCCGAGGGCTTTCCCAGTCGAGGTGCACGCATCGATCTTTCAGGCGAGCCAGACCTAGCGCCGGTGCTCGCCGCCGTCGGGGCGGCGATCGCGATCCGCGGCGGTCCCGATGCGAGCGCGCCCCATGCGAATACGACGGTGCTGACGGGACTCGAAACGCTTCCGGGGAAGGAGAGCTCGCGGATCGCCGTCCTCGCCGAAGGCCTGTCCGCCGTCGGCGTCTCCGTGATCGCGAGCGACGCGGCGCTCGAGATCCGCGCGGGCGGCGCTCGCGCGAGTCGCGAGACCGTGCTCGACCCACGCGGCGATCACCGGATGGCGTTCGCGTTCGCACTGGTCGGCCTCGTCGCCGAGGGCGTGCGCGTGCGCGATCCGCAGTGCGTCGGCAAGTCGTGGCCCGGATTCTGGCGCGATCTCGAACGAATCGGCGCGCGCGTCGTTCCGCATTGCGGCAGCGACCGCGGGGGCTAAGCTCTCGCGCATGAGCGACGCCTCGCGCCCGCGCACCGATTTGACCGCGGATCGGCGCGCGCTCCCGACCGTCGACGGGCCGGTGCTCGTCGCCGGCGGCGCCGGATACATCGGCAGCCACACGGTGCGGCTTTTCGAAGAGCAGCGCGTGCCGGTGGTCGTGCTCGACAACCTGTCGACCGGACATCGCTCGGCGGTACGCGTGCCGATCGAGACGGTCGACCTCGGCGACACGACGGCGCTCGCGCGCGTCTTCGCGAAGCACAGTCCGCGCGCGGTGATCCACTTCGCGGCCAAGTGCTACGTCGGTGAATCCGTGTCGGAGCCGTCGAAGTACTACCGCGAGAACGTGACCTACACGTGGAACCTGCTCGAGGCGATGCGCGCGCACGGCTGCCGGGACATCGTCTTCTCGTCGAGTTGCGCGACGTACGGCGATCCGGTCGAGATGCCCATGACCGAGTCGCACCCGCAGGTGCCGATCTCTCCTTATGGACGCACCAAGCTGCACATGGAGCACATGATGCAGGACTACGCGAACGCGTACGGCCTACGCATCGCCGCTCTGCGCTATTTCAACGCGGCGGGCGCGTCGCGCGCGGGCGACCTCGGTGAAAGCCACGATCCCGAGACGCATCTCATCCCGCTCGTGCTGCAGGTCGCGTCGGGGAAGCGTCCGGAGATCGCGATCTTCGGGAACGACTACGACACCGAAGACGGGACGTGCGTTCGCGATTACATCCATGTCGAGGATCTCGCCGACGCGCATCTGCGTGCACTCGCGGCGCTTCAGCGCGGGAGCGAGCAGATCTTCGTGAATCTCGGGACGGGCCGAGGCTACTCCGTGCTCGAGGTGATCGAGACCGCGCGCAAGGTGACCGGTCACTCGATCCCCGTGCGCATCGCGGCGCGCCGTCCAGGCGACCCGCCGCGTCTCATCTGCGGCGGAACGCGCGCGCACGACGTGCTCGGTTGGCGACCGGCACGACCGGACCTCGAAGACATCGTGCGCGATGCGTGGGCATTTCAGAGTGCCAGGCTTAATGGCCTGAAGTGAAGCGCACGTGAGCGTGCGGCGACGCTCATGTCGCGCGCTCGAAGGCGCACGCGCCAACAGAGTCCTTGCCCGGCTCTTGCACCGTTCGTCGAACCCTTTCGTGGTCGACGCGTAGCCAGCGGGTAGCTCAGGCCGCACTCACGGCCACCTCATCGCGCGCCCGTCGATCCCATCGACCGATCGAGAACCACCCCCCCGATGCCTCGCAATCTGCTCGCCGATTACGCACGCCTTCTCACCGTGGACACGCTGGCCTGCGCGAAGCTCTTCGCGCTCGACGCCGAGTACCGGACGCGCCTGGGTTCACACGACCTCGAGCTCCGCGGACGCTCGCAGATCCAAGGCTTCCTCACGCACGTGCCGCGCCAGATCTCGTTTCGATCCGGACCGTCGGTTCGCGAGGGGCGGGAGTACCGCGGCGAAGTGCACGTCCAGGGTGAAGGGCTCTCGCCGCGAACGCAGACGGTCCGCTACAGCGTCGCCGACGGCCTGATCACGCGCTTCGAGAACCTGGTCGACCCGGTCGTCGCCTGATTTGCGCGCTGACGCGCTGCTTTTCGCCGATCGCCGCGAGCGCCGTGCGCCCCCTCGCGCTAGAACGTTCGCGCGATGTCGGCGGAGTGGACAGTGCTCGGCGCAGGGTCGATCCTGCCGCGGGTGGGCTACGGCTCGTCCGGTTACGCATTGCGGACGGAGCCGGGCGCGCCCGTCACTCTGTTCGACTGCGGGCCGGGGTCTATTCGATCGCTCGCGTCCGCGGGAATCGCGATCGCTGAAATCGAGCGCGTCGTTCTCAGCCATTTCCATCCCGATCACTGCTTGGATCTCTTCGCGCTGGCGTTCGCGCGGCGCAATCCGAGCCTCGCGAGCCCGCCCGCGCTCGAGCTCATCGGCCCGCGCGGTCTCGCCGCATGGCTCCAGCGCGGCGCGGCCGTTTATGGCGAGCGCAACTGGCTCGTCTTCGAGCGCACGACGGTGCGCGAGGTCGATCCGCGCGCCGACGCCGGCCGCATCGCCTGCGGCTCATTCGAGCTCTCATGGACGGCCACGGACCATACGCCCGAAGCCGTCGCGTGGCGCGCGAACATAGACGGCGGCGCGTCGGTCACGTACAGCGGCGACAGCGGCGAGGCACCCGCGGTCGCGCGCTTGGCGCAGGGCACGGAGCTGTTCGTGTGCGAGTGCTCGTTTCCGGACGAGCGCGCCGTTGCGCATCATCTGACGCCGAGCAGCGCGGGCCGCCTGGCACGCGACTCCGGCTGCGAGCGGCTCCTCCTCACGCACTTCTATCCGGAGATGGACCCGGAAACCGCGCGGCGCGGTGCCGCACGCGTGTTCACCGGCGCGATCGAGCTCGCGCGTGACGGCAGTCGCCACGTTTTGCGCGGCGCCGCAGCGAGGTCGGACGCATGAGCGCACGGTCGACGGGGGCCGTCATCGCGTGCGCGCTGCTCGCTGTGTCGCTCGCCCAGCGTGGCGGCGGGGGGGGACATACGGAGGGATTCGCAACCCTTCGTATCGACGATATGCGCACCGATGCGAACTACCTCGCCGGTCCGGACCTCGAAGGTCGCGACACGCCGAGCGTCGGGCTCGACGCCGCGGCGACCTACATCGAAGGCCGTTTCAAGCGCGCCGGCGCGACGCCGATCGATGCCAGCGCCAGCGACATGCGCTGGTCGTTCGAGCGCACGCTGTCCGGGCCCGACACGGGCGCGTGCAAGCTCGAGTTGCGCGTCGACGGCTCGTCGCAGGCGCTTACCTTAGGTGTCGATTTCGTGCCCGTGGCAGGCTGCGAAGGCGATGCCGTGGGCGAGATCCTGTTCGCAGGCTTCGGCATCGAGTCGAAGTCCGAGCACTACGACGAGATCGGCGATCAGCGCTGGAAGGGCAAGGTCGCGCTGATCTTGGAAGGCGAACCGCGACATGCGAAGCGGTTCGAGGGGCCGGAGGTCACGCGCGAAGCCTCTCTGTGGGAGAAGATCTCCGATCTCGGCGAAGCGGGAGCGGAGGGCGTGATCCTCGTGCGCCAGCCGCGCGGCGAGACGACGCGCAAGCCGCGCACCCGTGCGGATCCCGCACCGCGGTCCGCGCTCGGCTTCCGATATACGTGGGCGTCGTGGGAGGGCCACGAAGCGGACGACCGGCCGCGCAAGCCGATCCCGACCATCGAGGTGTCGCTCGCTGCGGGTTCACTCCTCGCCGGGCAGGACCTGGCCGCGATCACGGCCACGATCGACCGGACCGTCCGGCCGACGCGCGTCAAGACAGCCGGCCGCGAAGTGTCGTTCTCGTCCCGCACGCGCGAGGCTGCGGTGCGCGTCGACAACGTCGTCGCGCGCGTCGAAGGCGCGGACCTCGCGAACCAGTATCTCGTCGTCGGCGCGCACTACGACCACATCGGCGTCGACCCGCGCGGCCGGATCGGGTACGGCGCCGATGACAACGCGTCCGGAATGGCCGCGCTGATGGAGATCGCCGAGGCGTTCGTCGCCGCCAAGCCGCGCCGGACCGTGCTTTTGTGCGCGTTTGCGGGAGAGGAGGACGGGCTGCTCGGCTCGCAGGCGTTCTGTGCGCGCCTTCCTATAGGGCGCGAGCACATCGTGGCCATGATCAACCTCGACATGATCGGCCGCGGCGAGCCGTCGTCCGTCGCGGTGATCGGCGTCGTCCAGAATCCCGACTTCGCCAAGCTGCTCGCGGAAGCGAAGAAGCTCGCGTCGACCGGGATCTCCGAGATCGTGATGCGCAAAGGCGAAGACCTCTTCGAGCGCTCCGATCATTTCTCGTTCCACCAGCAGAAGATCCCCGTGCTGTTCTTCTTCGAGGGATTGCCGATCGACAAGAACGACGACTACCATACGTGGCGCGACACGCTCGATCAGCTCGACTACGACAAGATGCTGCGCACGACGCGGCTGGTGTACAACACGGCATGGTTGCTCGCGAACGACGATCGAAGACCGCCCGCGCCGCGCGATTGATCGCGATCGTGGCCGCGAACGCGGTCTGCATCCTTCTCTTGTGGAAAATGGTGTCCGCATGGGGTGGCGAGCCACGCGGCGAAGTGGTCGCTGGGCCGCAGATCCAGACGGCGGCCGAGCCCGTCGTCGACGAGGTCGTCGGAATCCCCGCGCGGCCGATCGACAGGGCGCTGACCGCGCGCATCCGCGCGCAGATCGATGCCGCACGCGAGCGCGCACGGCGTGAGACGAACGGCAAGGTGTCGCCGGGGGAAGTGCACGTGGCGGTTCACGTGCGGCAGCTCTTCGGCGCGGACCTGGTGAGGATCGACGTCGATCGCGTGATGCGGCCGGCGTCCAACATGAAGCTCGTCACGACCGCGGCCGCGATCGTGCTCCTCGGACCGGACTGGAGCTTCGAGACCGTCCTCGAAGCGGACGGGCCGCCCGTGAACGGCCACGTCGCAGGCGATCTCATCGCGCGCGCGGGCGGTGATCCGCTCTTCGATCCAGAGGGCGCGGGGGGGATCGCGCGCCTCCTCGCGCCGGCGATCGACCAGCTCGAGCGCGCGGGCATCGTCGCGGTCGATGGCGCGCTCGTGCTCGACGAAGGGTCGTTCCAAGTGCCGGCTCCCGGACCTGCGTGGCCGGCAGAGAATCAGCACTGGGACGAGTACTGCGCGCTGGCGGGCGGCTTCAGCGCGAACGCCGGCTGCCTCACGGCGACCGTGACCCCCGGAACGGTCGGGCGCGCGGCCGCCGTCGCGGTCGAGCCGCGTCACCATGGACTCACGAAGAAGTTCGAGGTGGTCACGCGCGCCGCGAAGCACAAGCTGGACATCCGTGTCGCCGCCACGGGCGGCAGCGTGCGCGTCGAGGGCTCGATCCCGCGCGACGTGCCGCAGTGGAGCACGCGCTTCGCCGCACCCGATCCCGTCGAGCTCTTCGGGACGTCGCTCGTCGGAGCACTGTCGGATCGCGGGATCTTCGTTCGCGATGGTTGGCGTCGCGAACGCGGCCGTCGCCTCGGCGCGCCGCACGAGCTCGCGCGCATCCGCACTCCGCTCGCGGACATGCTGGTTCCGATCAACACGCACTCGAACAACGCCTGCGCGGATCAACTGTTCCTCGCGCTCGGTCGCAGCGCGGCCGGCGCGGGAACACGAGCGGGCGGCCGCGCGGCGATCGCGCTCGCTCTCGAACGCCTCTCGGTTCCCGCGGGTGAGCTCGTCCAAGTCGACGGATCCGGTTTGTCGCGCGACAACCGCGTGAGTGCACGGCAGATCACGGCGCTCGTCGACGCGGTGCTCCACCTCGATGCAGCGACCGCGCGGCTCTTCGTGAGCTCGCTCGCGACGGGCAGTGAGACCGGCACGCTCGACGATCGAATGCGCGGACAAGCGGTCGCGGGCCGCATCCACGCCAAGACCGGTTTCATCGCCGGAACGAGCGCGCTATCCGGCATCGTCGACATCGATGGGGGGCGTCCGCTCGTGTTCTCGATCCTCGTCGACTATCCGAACTTCGACGGGCTCAACACCTCGTGTTGGAAGCCGATGCAGGACGCGATCTGTCGCGAGCTGGCGGGCTGGCATGGTTGACCGCGCGTCGACGGGCGAGCTCGACGCATCTGCTCGCGCGGCGATCCTCGCGGTCGCGAAATGCACCGCGATCGACGCCGGCGAGATCCTGCTCGAGCACTTCGCGCACCTCGATCGCGCCTCGATCCGGACGAAGAGTGCCGCGCGCGATCTCGTGACGGCCGCCGATGTCGCCAGCGAGCGTTGCATCGTCGCTCGATTGCGCGCCGCGTTTCCAAGTCACGCGATCGAGGCCGAAGAGGAAGTCCACGAATCGTCCGCGTCGAGCGGCTCGCGGCTCGTGTGGTTCGTCGACCCGCTCGACGGCACGGTCAATTTCGTGCACGGCATCCCGGTGTTCGCGGTTTCGATGGGACTGATGCGACTCGGCGCCGAAGGCGAGCCGCCGATCCCCGAAGTCGCCGTCGTGCACGTCCCGCGTTTCGCCGAGACGTTCACCGCGACGCGCGGCGGCGGGGCGCGCCTGGGCGATTCGGCGATCCACGTTTCGGAGACCGCGTCCCTCGCGGAGGCCATCCTCGCCACTGGGTTTCCGTACCGGCGCAATGAGCTGCGCGACAACAACCTCGACAACTGGAACCGCTTCTTCCTCGAGGTCCGAGGACTGCGTCGCATGGGCTCGGCGGCGATCGATTTGGCCTACGTTGCGGCCGGGCGATTCGACGGCTTCTGGGAGCTTCACCTCGCGCCTCACGACGTCGCGGCAGGCGCGCTGCTCGTGCGTGAAGCGGGCGGCGTGGTGACGGACCACACGGGCGGAGAGGCCTGGCTCACCGGGGGCAGCATCGTTGCGAGCGGAGCGCAGCTCTGCGAGCCGATTCGAACGCGGATCCAGCGCTGAAGCGCGCCTTGCGCGGCGGGATGCGCCCTTTTCGTCGCGCGAGTCGTCGGTACAATAGCGGGGCTAAACCCACGCCAGGAGAGTCCTTGGGAGGGCCTCCCCGATAGGCCTCGGGGGAGCCATCCCGGCCTCCTCAGGACCCGACGGCGCGGGAAATTCGACGGAAGCATGGTCGAGGGCCTGATCCAGATCCGCGGGGCACGCGCCAACAACTTGGCGGGCGTCGACGCCGACATCCCGCGCAATCGTCTGGTGGCGATCACGGGGGTTTCGGGCTCGGGCAAGAGCTCGCTCGCGTTCGACACGCTGTTCCGCGAGGGCCAGAGGCGGTTCCTCGAGACGCTCTCCGCGTATGCGCGACAGTTCCTGGGCAAGATGGAGAAGCCCGACGTTGAGAGCATCACCGGCCTCTCGCCCGCGATCGCGGTCGACCAGCAGTCCATCCCGCGCGGGGCGCGGTCGACGGTCGGCACGCTGACCGAAATCGCCGACCACCTGCGCGTCCTTTTCGCGCGCGCGGGACGTCCGCATTGCCCGCACTGCCGCTTGCCGGTGCAGAGCCGGACGCCGGAAGAGATCGTCCAGCAGATCCTGCGCGAGCGAACCGGCGAGTCGGTGCTCGTCCTCGCGCCGCTCGTGCGCGACCGCAAGGGATCGCACCGCGCGCTGCTCGACGATCTGCGCAAGCGCGGGTTCGTGCGTGCGCGTGTCGACGGGGAAGTCCAGCGCATCGAAGAAGTCCCCGAGCTGTCGCGCTACCAGCGTCACAAGATCGAGGTGGTCGTCGACCGCCTGAAGCTCGACGCCGAGACACCCAGCCGAGTGCGCGAAGCGCTCGAGCAGGCGCTCGAGCTCGGCGAAGGCGACGTGATCGTGGCCGGCGACAGCGGCGATCAGACGTATTCGACGAGCCGCACGTGCCCGGGCTGCGGCGCCGACACGCCGCCGCTCGAGCCGCGGCTCTTCTCGTTCAACTCGCCGCACGGCGCCTGTCCCGATTGCGAAGGGCTCGGCGTTTCGTACTCGGTGAGCGAGAGCGCGCTCGTCACCGATCCCGCGCTCACGATCCGCGCAGGTGCGCTGGCGGTGACGCGCGCGGCGGGCGGCGGTCTCTCGTATCCGAAAGTCGACTTCAAGTTCCTCGCGCAAGTCGGCGAAGCGCACGGCTTCGACCTCGACACACCGTGGCGCGATCTCTCGAAGTCGGCGCGCAGCGTCCTCCTGCGCGGCTCGGGCGACGAACGTTTCGAAGCGCAAGCGAGCTGGGACGGCGCGAAGTTCCAGGGCTCGGTGCGCTGGCAACGGCGCTTCCCGGGCGTCGTCGCCGCGGTCGAGAAGGCGCGCGGCGAGGGTCGCAACAAGGCGCGCGTGGAGCGCTACTTCGCGACCGGACCGTGCCAGGCGTGCGCGGGCAGCCGGCTGCGTCCCGCGGCGAACGCGGTGCTGCTCGGCGGCCTGTCGATGGGATCGATCACGCGCACGCCCGTCTGTGACTTGAAGGGCGTGCTCAAGGGGCTCGCGCTCACGCCGCGCGAAGCGCGCATCGCGCGCGACCTCTTGAGCGAGATCGACCGTCGCATCGACTTCTTGCTCGAGGTCGGGCTCTCGTACGTCACGCTCGACCGCGCGGCCGACACGTTGTCGGGCGGAGAAGCGCAGCGCATTCGTCTGGCGGCGCAGCTCGGCGCGGGTTTGCAGGGCGTGCTCTACGTCCTCGACGAGCCCTCGATCGGCCTGCACGCCCGCGATCAGGGCCGACTCATCCATGCGCTCGAGCGGCTGCGCGATCGCGGCAACACCGTCGTCGTCGTCGAGCACGACGAAGCGACGCTGCGCGCCGCGGACTGGTTGATCGACGTCGGCCCCGGCGCGGGCCGGCACGGCGGACACATCACGGCGGTCGGGACGCCGGCCGACATCGCGCGCAGCGACACACCGACCGGCATGCTGCTGCGCGGCGAGTGGACGCTCGCGGCGCCGGACGTTCGGCGCGTTGGAAACGGCCACGAGCTCGTGATCGAGGACGCGCGCGCGTTCAACCTCAAGGGCATCACGGTGCGCTTCCCTCTCGGGACGTTCCTCGCGATCACTGGCGTGAGCGGTTCGGGCAAGTCGACGCTCGTCCAGCGGATCCTCGACCGCGCGGTGCGCCGCCACCTGCAACGCGAGTCGCCTGCCCCCGAAGCGCACGGCGAGGTGCGCGGCCTGAATCACGTGGACGATCTCGTGACCATCGACGCCGCGCCGATCGGGCGCACGCCGCGCTCCAATCCCGCCACGTACACCGGCGTGCTCGACCCGATCCGCGACCTCTTCGCCACGCTGCCCGAGTCCAAGATGCGCGGCTACACGAAGTCGCGCTTCTCGTTCAACGTCGCCGGCGGCCGCTGCGAAACGTGCGGCGGCGGCGGCGCGCGCTACATCGAGTTGCAGTTCCTGGCGCCGGTGACGGTCGCGTGCGAGGAGTGCGGCGGTCACCGTTTCCAAGCGGCCACGCTCGACGTCCGCTACCGCGACAAGAGCATCGCCGACGTGCTGGCTCTCACGGCCGAGGACGCACTCGCGCTCTTCCAAGACCATCCCAAGATCGCGCGGCCGCTGGCGACGATGGTCGAGATCGGCCTCGGCTACCTGACGCTCGGTCAGCCTTCGACGACTCTCTCCGGCGGCGAGGCGCAGCGCTTGAAGCTCGTCACCGAGCTGCAACGCGCGGCGCGCGGTCACACGCTGTACATCCTCGACGAGCCGACGACCGGCCTCCACATGCAGGACGTCGCGCGCCTCGTCGCCGCGCTGCAACGCTTGGTCGACCTCGGCCACACCGTGCTCGTCGTCGAGCACAACCTCGACTTGGTGCGCGCCGCCGACCACGTGATCGATCTCGGTCCGGAAGGCGGCGGCGCGGGCGGCGAGCTCGTCGCGGAAGGAACTCCGGAGGCGATCGCGCGCGTGGCGCGCTCGCACACCGGCGCGGCGCTGCGCGGCGAGTACGCGCGCCCGACTTCGTCGCGTGCGACAGAGCCCGCGCCCTTCGGTGCTGCGCCGTCGGATCGGATCACCGTGCACGGCGCGCGCACGCACAACCTGAAGAACGTCGACGTGTCGATTCCGCGCGATGCGCTGACCGTCGTCACCGGCCCGAGCGGCTCGGGCAAAAGCTCGCTCGCGCTCGACACGATCCACACCGAAGGCCGCCGCCGCTTCGTCGAGTCGCTGTCGACGTACGCACGGCAATTCCTCGGCACGAAGGACCGGCCGCCGGTCGATCGGATCGACGGCCTCGGCCCGTCGGTGGCGGTCGAGGCGCGCACGTCAGGCGGTTCGCCGCGTTCGACCGTCGCGACCACGACCGAGATCCACGATCACCTGCGTGTGCTCTGGGCGCGCGCGGGGACTCGTCGTTGTCCGAAGCACGGGCACAAGCTCGAACGATCCGATGCGAGCCGTGTGGCGCGCCGCATCGCGACGGACTTCGAGGGCCGCTCGGGGTGGATCGTGGCGCCGATTGCGGAACGAGCGGAAGACGGAACTCCCGATTTCGATGCGCTCGTGCGCGAGCGCGCCGAAGCTTGGCGCGCAGCCGGCTTCGTGCGGATCCTGGTCGACGGCACCGAGGCCCGGCTCGACGCTCCGCTGCCCTCGCTCGCGGACGCAAAGCGCGTCGATCTCGTCGTCGATCGGCTGACGTTCGGCGAACTCTCGCGTGCGCGCGTCGCCGATGCGATCGAGCAAGCGGAGGCGACGAGCGGCGGCCGCGTCGCGGTCGTCGTGCGCGCGGGGACCGGGCGGACAGCTTCCAGCGAGCGCCGCGAGTACAGCACGCGTGGTGTGTGTCCCGAATGCGCGTTCGCCATCGAAGGCGAGCTCGAGCCGCGGCACTTCTCGTTCAACACGCACATCGGCGCCTGCCCCGCGTGCGACGGCCTGGGCGAGCGCGTCCAGTGCGACATCGGGCGCCTCGTCGTCCATCCCGAGCAATCGGTCATGGAAGGCGCGCTGCACCAGAAGCTCGCGCGCTACCTGGTCAAGGGCAAGGGCTACTACGAGATGCTCGTGCGTGCCGTTGCGAAAACCCACAAGGTCAACCTCGCGTTGCCGTGGAAGGATCTCGCTCCCGCGGATCAGCGACTGATCGCGTACGGCGAAGGCGCGCGCCCGAGCTACCGCGTGAAACTCGAGCGCACGACCGAGAACGCGGAGATCGAGGAGCAGTTCACGTCCGGGTGGCCGGGTGTATGTGGCCACGTCGATGCGTGGCACGCCAAGACCGAGGATCCGGCGTGGGCGACGATTCTGGAGACCGTGATGTCGCGCCGTGCGTGCGCTGCGTGCGAGGGCGAGCGACTGAGCCCGGCCGCGCGCGCAGTGACCCTCGGCAAGCGGCGTTTGCCGGAGCTCTTGCGCGCGTCGGTGACCGACGCGCTGACGTGGGTGGGCGAACTCGGCGCGCGCCAAAAGCTCGTCGCCGCCGTCGGACCGGTGCTGGGCGAGATCGGTGCGCGACTGGGGCTGCTCGATCGCGTGGGACTCGGATACCTGACGCTCGATCGCGCGACGGCGACGCTCTCCGGCGGCGAGGCGCGACGAGTGCGATTGTCCGCGAGCTTGGGATCGAAGCTCGTCGGCGTGTGCTACGTCCTCGACGAGCCGACCGTCGGATTGCACCCGCGCGATGTCGAGCAACTGACCGGAGCGCTGATCGATCTCGCGCAGCAAGGCAACACCGTGATCGTCGTCGAGCACGACACGGGCTTGATGAAGCGCGCCGACTGGATCGTCGACCTCGGTCCCGGAGCGGGACGGCACGGCGGCGTAGTCGTCGCTCAAGGAACACCGAGCGACGTGGCCGCTCATGCGACGTCCCTCACGGCGCAGGCGCTGCGCGGCGACATCGTGCTGGCACGCGACGCCGAGCGAGCCGGCGATCGCCGTGCCCGCGAAGCGTCCGCGGACGTGCGCCTCGTCGGAGCGCGCACGAACAATCTCAAGGACGTCGACTTCCGCTTCGCGTTCGGAGAGATCACCGGTGTGTGCGGGCCATCGGGATCGGGGAAGAGCACGCTCGTGCTCGACACGCTGGTGCCCGCGCTCTCCGGTGAAAAACCGGACGGGCGTTGGAAGCGGCTCGAGGGCTTGCCGGGCGGCGGTGCGCGCGTCGTCGTGGTCGACGCGAGCCCGATCGGACGCACGCCGGCGAGCGTGCCGGCCACGTACACGGGCCTGATGGATCCGCTGCGCGAGCTGTACGCGCGCACTCCGGAGGCGCGTGTGCGCGGCTTCGACGCGGGACGATTCTCGTTCAACAGTCCGAAAGGACGGTGCGCGGCGTGCGAGGGACGCGGCGCCACACAGGTCGAGATGCAGTTCCTCGCGGATCTCTGGCTGCCGTGCGAGGAGTGCGACGGAACGCGCTACGCACCCGAAGTCCTCGAAGTGCGCTATCGCAATCTCTCGATCGCCGACGCGCTCGCGCTCACGGCCGAGGAAGCGCTCGAGATCTTCGAGCACCAGCCGCGCATCACGGTCGTGCTTGAAACGCTCAAGGACGTGGGCCTCGGCTACTTGGCGCTCGGTCAGAGCTCGACGACGCTCTCGGGCGGCGAGGCTCAGAGATTGAAGCTTGCGTCGGAGCTCTACCGCGCCGGCAGCGACGCGCGCAGCGTGCTCGTGCTCGACGAGCCGAGCACCGGACTTTCGACGAGCGACGTCGTCCATCTGGTGCGCGTGTTCGACCGGCTCGCGCAGCGCGGCAACGCGCTGATCGTGGTCGAGCACCACACCGGGATCCTGGGGGTGTGCGACACGCTCGTCGAGCTCGGCCCGCTGGGCGGAGCCGCGGGCGGACGAGTGATCGCCGAGGGAACTCCGGCTGAGCTGGCCCTCAATCCGGCGTCGGTGACGGGGCCGTGGCTCGAGCTCGAGGCGCGCAAAACCACGCCGCGTCCGCGTGAGAAGGGGCCGCGTCGGGCCAAGAAGGCCGCCGGCCAGGGGAGCAGCTCGTGATCCGCCCCGACAACCCGCTGATCGTGCAGAGCGATCGCTCGCTCATGCTGCACACCGTGCGCGCGGTCGTGGGTCCCGATGGACGTTCGCTCAAGGATGAGAGTGGCCGTCCGCGCACCGAGGAGCATCCGCGTTTCGCGGAAGCGCGCGATCAGCTCGCGCTGTTCGCCGAACTCGAGAAGAGCCCCGACTATCTCCACACGTACCGCATCACGCCCGTTTCGGTCTGGAACGCGGCCGCGATGGGGCTCACGGCGGAGCGCATCGAAACGATGCTCGACGACCTCGCGTGCGTGCCCGTTCCGCGGAATGTATTGGAAGAGATCCGTGCCTGGATCGGGCGTTACGGACTGCTCCGGATCGAGAAACGCCCCGGCCTCGACGGCGCGCCCGATGACCGCGCGTTCGAGCTCGTCGGCAGCCATCCCGATGCGCTGCCCGAGGTCCTCTCGCACGAGCAGATCCGCAAGCTGTGCATCGTCGATGCGGGCGGCCGCGCGTACGTGTCCGCGCTCAGCCGCGGGACGATCAAGCAGGCGCTGATCAAGATCGGCTTCCCGGTCGACGACCGCGGCGGCTACATCGACGGCGACCCGCTCGCGATCCCGCTGCGCACGACGACGCTGGGTGGACGGTCGTTTGCGCTGCGCACGTATCAATGGAACGCCGCGCGCGCATTCCATGCCGGCGGGACCGTGCTGGGCGGAAGCGGCGTCGTCGTGCTGCCGTGCGGCGCCGGGAAGACCGTCGTCGGCATGGGCGTGATGAGCCTCGTCGGCGCGAAGACGCTGATCCTCACGACGAACACGGTCGCGGTGCGTCAGTGGCGCGAGGAACTCCTCGACAAGACCGAGCTGCGGCCCGATCAAGTCGGCGAGTACACCGGCGATTCGAAGTGCGTCGCGCCTGTGACGGTCACGACCTACCAGATGCTGATCTGGCGCCGCAGCCGGACGGAGACGTTCGAGCACCTCTCACTGTTCTCGCGCGAGAACTGGGGTCTCGTCATCTACGACGAAGTGCACTTGCTGCCGGCGCCGATCTTTCGCGTCACGGCCGACTTGCAGGCGCGCCGCCGGCTCGGCTTGACCGCGACGCTCGTGCGCGAGGACGGCAAGGAAGACGAAGTCTTCTGCCTGATCGGGCCCAAGCGCTGCGACGTGCCGTGGAAGGTCCTCGAGGCACAAGGGTTCATCGCGACCGCGCACTGCGTGGAGGTGCGCGTGCCGCTCGAGCCGTCGGCGCGCTCCACCTACGCTTCCGCGGATGCGCGCGGAAAATTCCGCGTCGCGTCGGAGAATCCCGCCAAGGTCGCTGTGGTGGAGAAGCTGATCGCGCGCCACGCCGCAGGGCACGTCCTGATCATCGGCCAGTACATCCAGCAGCTCACCACGCTCGCACGCCATCTCAAAGCCGATCTGATCACGGGCAAGACACCGACCGCCGAGCGCGAGCGGCTCTACGCCGCGTTCCGCTGCGGCGCGATCAAGTTGCTCCTCGTGTCCAAGGTGGGCAACTTCGCGATCGATCTGCCGGACGCGAACATCGCCATCCAGATCTCGGGCACGTACGGGTCGCGGCAGGAGGAAGCGCAGCGTCTCGGTCGCATCTTGCGGCCGAAATCGGACGGTTCGGCGGCGGTGTTCTACTCCGTCGTCACGCTCGGATCGCGTGACCAGGACTTCGCGCAGAGACGCCAGCTCTTCCTGACGGAGCAAGGCTACACGTACGAGATCAAGGAATCGGAAGCGTTGGAGGCGTCGCTCTCGACGGAGCCACGATGAGCTCGCAAGAAGCGGAGAGACCCGAGGCACGCCGTCCGTCGCTTCCCGAAGCCGCCGCGCATCCGCACTCGGGAACACACAAGCACTCGCGCGCGCGCATCGCCGATGCCGTGGCGAGCGTGGCGGACGCAGCGCTGCCGGAACTCTATCGGTTCTGGTCAGGCAAGCCGGCGGGCCGAGTTTCGGACGACGCGGCCGAGATCCGCCGTCAGGTCGCGCAATGGATGTCGGATCCAGCGGTCGTCGAGGTGCGCGTGCTGGGACTCTCGCGCAGGCTGCACGCGATCCTCGATCTCCACTTGGCCGCGGCACGCTATCAGTGCGGCGTGACCGAGCTCCTCAACGCGCGCAGCCTCACGTATCTTTCCAGCTACGACCTGGAGGCGAGTCTGGCCGTACTGCACCGGCACGCGCTCCTCGTCGAAGTGTCGAGTCCCGGCGGCAATGGAACCGCGACGCGCACGTCGGCGATCCCGCCCGAGATCGGCGACGCGATCTTGCGGCAGCGTCGCGCGCGGCGGCGCGGCATCTTCGACAGCTTCACGTTGCGCGGCCATCTCGATCGCTTGTGCGACGATCCGGCGCGTCCGTCGCGGTTGCCGCCGTCGCGCGTGCGCGAGCTCTACAAGATGTACGTCAACGAGGCGGCGTGCGTCACGCGCATCGAGCGCCTGCCTGACGGGCTGCGCGGTCTCATCGAAAAGACGATCGTCGAGTTCGGCGGCATCTTGCCGAAGAGCCTGTTCGATCGCATGGAGATCGATTTTTCGTGGGATGGGCGTCGGACCGCGCGCTTGCTCGAGGATTCGCTGGTCGGAACGGTCGAGCGACTCGAGCTCGGCCGCTACGGCATCCACCACAACGACGAGACGCTGCTCGTGTTCAATGAAGTGGCGCTCGCGTACTTGCGACGCGTCGCCGTGCCCGGCGACCCCGATCGGCCGCACGAAGAGGCGGCCCTGGGCGTCGACCTTGCGTCGAACATCTCGCGCTTCATCGGCTTCATCCTCGACCACGACGTGCGTTTCACGATGCGCGGCGAGATCTTCAAGACGACCGAGAAGAAGATCCAAGAAGAGTTGATCCCGAACCCCGGCCGTGAGCTGTCGCGCGGCGAAGTCCTGTCGTTCATCTTCGACTTCGCGCGCCACTCGCAGCTGATCGAGTCGACGGGCGAGCGCACGTTCGCGCTGACCGCCGCTGGGCGGGAGTGGGAGCCGCGCGATCTCGACCACAAGCTGAAGTCGTTGCTCGAGTACGCGGTCGACGAGCGTGGTCTACCCGGAGAGCATTACCACCAGGTGCGCATGCGCAAGATATTGATGCGCCTCCTGAAGCGCGTCGAGCCGGGCGTCTGGTACGACCTCATGTACTTGCCGTTTCTCGCGCGCAACACGTACATCTGCAGCCTCGACGAGCTGCTCGTGGACGAGTACTTCGCGGCGCGCCTCTCGGCCGGCCAGTACACGCCGATGGAGGACATCCAGCGCATGGCGTGGAACCTCGCGGGCTGGATGCGCCAGCGCTTACATGTCCTGGGCGTCGTCGACCTTGGATACGACAAAGCCGGCCGGCCGGTCGCGCTGCGATTGACGCGCATCGGTGCACGCTTGCTGGGCGTGCTCGACGGCTCGCCGGAGGGCGCGCCGATGGTCGGCAGCCTCGTCGTCACGCCGGACTTCGAGGTGGTGATGTTCCCGACGGGCGACGACGCGGAGCTGGTGCACGACCTCGATCGCTTCTGCATGCGCGAGAAGCTCGGCTCGGTCTTCCATTTCCGCGTCAGCGAGAAGTCCGTCCACCGCGCGCTGACCGAAGGCATGTTCCTCAAGCGCATCGTGCACACGCTCGAGAACCATTCGCGCACGCCGGTGCCGCAGAACGTGCTGTTCTCGATTCGTGACTGGGCGTCGCAGGCTGGGCTCATGCACCTCGCGAGCGACCACACCGTCACGGCGGGCAGTGTGGAGCACATGAAGCGCTTCCAGCAGGATCCAGGCGTGAAGCCGCTCGTTCGGGAGGTCATGGATGAGCGGCGCACGCGGCTCAAGAGCAACGCCACGTTGCGGCGCACGCAATCGCTCCTGCGCGAGCTCGGCTACCTGGTCGAGATCGACGAGTGAGCGTCAGGTCGCTGCCGCCGCCGCTCATCGCACTCACTCCCGGAGACTTGCTCGCGCCGGGATTCGATCGCTTCCTGACGGCCGTCGAAGGCGCGATCGACGCTGGCCTGCGCGGGATCCTGGTGCGCGAGCCGCAGATGTCCGACCGCGCCCTGCTCGACCTCGCGACCGAGATCGCGAGCCGCCTGCCGTCCGACGGCTACCTCGCAATCCACGATCGCGTGTACCTCGCGGCGCCGAGCGGCGCGCGCGCGGTGCACCTTGGATTCCGCTCTCTCGCGCCGAGCGAAGTGCGCCAGGTCGTGCCCGACGATGTCGCGATCGGGCTTTCCGCGCATGCGCACGACGAGCCATCGATGTGGCGGGACGCGAACTACCTGTTCTACGGTCCGGTGTTCGACACGCCGTCGAAGCGCGGTATCGTCGCGCCGGTCGGGCTCGACGGACTCGCGCACGCGGTGCGCGAGAGCCCTGTGCCTGTCTTCGGAATCGGCGGACTCGCTCCCGAGCACGCGCAGGAACTTCGGCGCACGGGCGCGCGCGGGATAGCCGTGTTGCGCGGAGTGTTCGGTGCTTCCGATTCGGCCGCGAGAGTGGACGCGTACATGCGCGCGTTGACAAGCTGAGGACACGAACGAGGTCTCCGCGTGACTTGGAGTGAGGATCGGATCCACCGTTGGCTGGCACGGCTGCCGCGGCCGCGCGCGCTGTCCGGCAGCGTGGGGCACGACGCCGCGGTTCTGCGCGCGCTCGGTGGTCGCCCCGTCGTGTGCGTCGATCAGACGGTCGAGGGCGTGCACTTCGTGTCGTCGGCGCGTCCCGAGGCGATCGGACGCAAGGCCGCGGCGCGCGCGATCTCCGATCTCGCGGCGACCGCTGCAACACCGCGCGGCGTGTGGCTTGCGCTCAGTGCGCCGACGAACAAGAGCGAGCGCTGGATGCGCGCCGTCATCACCGGTGTGCGCTCGATGGCGCGCGCGCACGGTGCCGATCTCCTCGGCGGTGATCTGTGCAGCACATCGGGACCGACGCGACTCTCCGTCACCGCGCTGGGCGAGTTCGAAAGCAAGTCGCGACCTCCCGGAAGGGATCGCGCGCGCATCGGCGATGTCGTCGTCGCCACGGGCGCACTCGGCGGAAGCCTGCTCGGTCGACACCTCGCGATCGTTCCGCGCGTCGCGGAAGGCCGCTGGCTCTTCGATCACGGAGCGCGCGCGATGATGGATGTCAGCGATGGGCTGGCGTGGGATCTCTTCCGACTCGCGCGTGCATCGCATGTCGCGATCGAACTGTCGCTCGATCGAATTCCTGTTCACGCGGATGCGCTGCGGCGTGCGCGGAGGACGCGTCGCACCGCGCTCTGGCACGCGCTCCACGACGGCGAGGACCACGAGCTCGTCGCGACCTTGCCGCCCCGCGCGCTGCAGCGCCTCTCGACGAGCGCGAAGCGACGCTGCCCAGCCCTCGCGGTGATCGGCCGCGTATGCGAGGGCTCAGGTCTCTTCCTGCGCGATGCGAACGGACGCCGGCGCTGGAATCCGCTCGAGGGTGGATACCGCCATGGCGGATAGACCGCTCGCGGCGCACGCGCGCGTGTTCTCGTCGCCCTCGCCCGAAGCGACCGAGGAGCTGGCCGCGCGCATCGGTGCGCGACTGGCCGGCGGCGAGCTGGTCGCGCTCGACGGCGAGCTCGGCAGTGGCAAGACCGCGTTCGTGCGCGGTCTCGCGCGCGGCCTCGGTGTCACGGAACCGGTGACGAGCCCGACGTACGCGCTGATGCACTCGTACCCAGGCCGGATCAACCTGTGGCACTTCGACGCGTGGATGGAAGGCCGCGAGCGCTCGTTCCTGCTCGACGGCGGACTCGATTCGATCGAGAGCGGCGATGTCGCGGCGATCGAGTGGGCCGATCGCGTGCTCGATCTTTTACCTTTGCCGCGACTGCGGATCTCGCTCGCACACGACGGCAAATCCTCGCGGCGCATCGCCGTATGGGCGGAGGGTGGAGACATCGATG
>JANOFY010000126.1:0-2646 GCA_031413895.1 Planctomycetota bacterium
CCATCGCCCACGGGGCGAATCCGTTCGACCGGACGAACAACGACCTTAGCTGGCCCGGATTCATCGGCGGCGGACGGTACGACAGCGAGGAACGGGAGTTTCGCGGCTTCGGAACCGTATGGGAGGATCCGAGCTCGGTTACCTTTCCGGACCCGACCGGGCCCCCCGGTGCGACGGAAAGCACGAGGGTTCTCCGAGCAACCTCGTTCTACCAAGAGGATTTCCTACGCGGCATTCCAGCGGTCGCCGACGTCTATGAATACCCTGATGGGCAGAAACATCTCGTCGAGCGACGTATTTCTTGGTATGCGATCACTCGAGGCGATCTATCTGCCACCGCTCTCCTCGAGGCCGATCAGTACAAACGCGAATGTGACCTGGCGACCGGGTTGCAGATCGAGACGCCAAATCCGGCACAGTGCCCGCTTCTCGCGCTCGAAGGCAGCGAGTACGCTCAGATCGGCCTCTCCGCGTCGCTGCCCTACACGGAGTTTCGAAACAAGTTTGGGGCCACCAATCGAGATGGGAGGTTCGCCTACCTCGTACTTCCAATAGCCGAGCGCGTTGCCGTTGCCGATGACGGAGATCTTGCTGTGGCCACGAACTTGCTGACGCTTCGCTGGCACGATTCCTACGGAAACGTCCAGCTCGACTGGCGGGATGGCACGGTCGGGGACTCGACCGACGATCGGATCACTGTCACGCAGTTCGCTCAGCCGAGCGGAGCGGCTGGAGCACCGATCAACTTGCGCACGAAGCCCTGTTCCTCGCTCCGCCAATCGCTCCAAGGCGGCTCGAAGCTCGAGGAGACGTCCTTCTCTTACGACGGCCTGGGCAGCTGCCTAGTCGGGCGCGGTGATCTCAGCATTCAGTCGTCCGGCATCGGCACCGAGCAGGTCGATGCTGAATGGACTTACCCATCCCCGAGCTTCGGGCTCCCGCTGACGGTGACGGAGCCGCATCAAGGCACTGACCCAGTAGTCGTCACGACGCTCACCTACGATGCCGGGAAGGCTTTCGTCGCCAGCGCCTCGCGGAGAACTGCTCCGGCTCCGGCCGGCACGGTGCTGACGACCCAGACCACCTACGACCCACCCGGCGCCCCGAAAGGTCTCGGTGTTGTGTATCAGACTACCGATGAGAACGGCGCGGTCGTTACGACGACGGCCGATGCCTTCGGCCGAATGCGGCAGCGCTCCGGACCGTCGCCCATCGGCCTGGTCGAGGAGATCACGTACAACGACACCGCCGGATTCAACGCGTCCCAGGCTCGGCGCGAGTCGCGAACCTTCGACGGCAACGGGAACACGATGCTCGTCCGCACCTACACCGACGGCGCGGGCCGAGTGATCCGATCGGAGCGGGACGGCCTCGGGGTGAACGATGCGCCGGCCGTGATCGTCCAGAGCACCGCCTACGATGTCGCTGGTCGCGAGTGCTTCAGTAGCCGGCCGTACTTTCTCTCTGGCGCTTACAAGCCGATCGACTGCTTTGGCAGTGTCGCGGGGGAGGCCGCCGGAGTAACAACATACTACGACGGGCGCGGTCGGGTTCGCTTCCAGATCGGACCCGACGGCGGCGTCACAGAGACGCTCCGCAACCGACTCCTCACGACATCGATCGACCCAGAGGGGAGGCGCGTCGACACAAGAGTCGATGGAGCCGGGGAGACTGTCGAGACGGTCGAGTGGGATGCAGGGCAAGCGCTCACGACTCGCTACCGCTATGACCCGGCGGGTCGGCTGCTTGCGATCTGCAACAGTCAGGCGAGTTCTTGCCCCGTGGTTGTGTGCGACCAAGCAGCCGGGTGCACGGTCTCCGTTGGGGATACTCGCAACACGACCCTGCTTGCCTACGATAGCCTTGGCAGGAAGGTGGGGCTACGCGACCCCGATCAAGGGCAGTGGACATACACCTATACCGGGGCGGGTCGCCCGAAGACGCAAGCCAACCCAAACGGACAGACGGTCACCTACGCGTATGACTCTCTCGGACGCCTCCAGACCGAGACCACCGGGGTGACAGCCGACACCGTGTACTCGTACGGCGACACGCTGACGCCGATACCCGGGAACAGCCGCGGCCGGATCGTGTCGGTAGCGTCGCCCGACGCGACCTACTCATACGCCTACGATGGCGGCGGACGCACGATCAGCGCCACCCTTCAAATCCCGGGTGGGCCGAGCTTCACTCGCTCGATGGCTTTCGATTGGATCGACCGAGTCACTCAGACGACCTACCCGGACAACGAGATCGTCACCGAGACCTACGACTCCATGGGCAGTGACGCCGTGAGGTCGAACGTGCGGCAGTACGTGACGAACGTCGAGCACGAGGCCAGCGGGCGCCCCACGCGAACCCAGATGGCAAACGGCACTGCGCGGCAGCAGAGCTACTACCCAGACACCGGCTATCTTCAGACGATCTCGGACGCGTTGGGGGCCTCGACTCCGTTCCTCCAGCGTACCTACACCTACCAACGGAACGCCAAGGTCGCGAGTGTTTCAGATCCGATCGAGCCAAGCGAGCAGCTGCTCAATCTTGCCTACGACGGGCTCGGGCGTCTACGAACCGGAACGCTCGGCGGAGTCGCGTTCGAGAACCAATACGACGCGCTCGGAAATCTCACCCTGAAGGGAGGAGTCG
>JANOFY010000127.1:0-1767 GCA_031413895.1 Planctomycetota bacterium
CGCGAGCACGACGATGCCGATGAACACCGGCGTCATGCCGAGCTCATGCCCGGTGGCCTCGGCCGCACCGACGAGCACCTCGCTCATGAAAGCCGCGCCCACCGAGGCCGCCACGAGCGTGGCGCCGGCGCGCGCCTTGCTCCAGCGCGGTGCGTGGTCTTCCTCCTTGCCCTTCACCACGGAGAAGAAGTCCGGGTGCGTGCGCAGCATGAACACGAGGTACAGCGCGTACAGCACGAGCAGCACGATCGCCACGCCGGTGTCCAGCGCCTGCGCATGGCGGGGAGCGGCGTCGCTCAGGAATCGGTGGAAGCTCGCCGGCCCGATCATGCTCAGCGCAGCAAGCAGCATGATCGAGCCGTAGGTGCGCGCCGCCGCGGGGTTGAACTCCTGCTCGTGGCGCCGCCGGCCGCCGAGGATGAACGCGACGCCCATGGCGAGGAGCAGATTGGCGAGCAGCGCGCCGATCAGCGAGGCGCGCACCATCTCCATCAGCCCCGCACGCATGGCCACGATGGAGATGATCAGCTCGGGCAAGTTGCCGAACGTCGCGTTCAAGAGGCCCCCGATCGCGGGTCCGGTGCGCGCGGCGATCTCCTCGGTGCTGTGAACGATAAGGGTCGCCAGCGGGACGAGCGCGAGCCCCGCCGTCAGGAAGACGAGCGGCGCCGGCGCTTCGGCCGCGTCGAGCGCGAGCGCTGCCGGAGCGCCGGCGAGGAGCCAATTGACTGGCTTCAGGAAGAAGGACTTCTCGTGCGGCTCCGCAGCGTGTTCTGTCGTGCTCAAGTTCGCTTGGCTCCTTCCGCCGCGATGGACGCAGCAACCGGTTCGTTCGCGATCACGGGTCCGCAGTGTTCTTCGTAACCCGCCTTGATCAACTTCTCGCGCACGCTGCTCGGCGTGCCGGCCAGACGCAACTCGATTCCCCGTTCGCGCAACGTGCGGTGCAACTCTTCGAGGAACTCGGCTCCCGCGAGGTCGACGAGCGGCACGGCACCGAGGAAGTACACGACGCGGCGCGCGTTGCCGAACTCGGAGAGCAACTGGAAGAACTGCTCGCGGACGTAGTCGACGTTGAAATAGAGCAGCGCACCCGAGCTGCGGAACACGAAGACCTCGGGTTCGCGCTCGTTGTGAGGATTGCGGACGCGATCAGCGAATTCGTCCGAGCCCGGTACACGTCCGAGCTCGGTCGCGGGCGGGCGCGACGCGCGGCGCAGGAGGATCACGATCGACAGCACCGCGCCGATCATCACGCCGCGCAAGAGGCCCGAGCCGAGCACGCCCAAGAGAGCCGCGACCGCGACGAAGAACTCCGCGCGGCTGAAGTGCCACAGGCGCACGAACGCCTTGAGCTTGAAGAGTCCCGTGACCGCGACCAGCACGAGTGCGGCGAGCACCGGCTGCGGTAGGTCGCTCAGGAGAGTCGAAAGGAACAAGACCACGAGCAGGATCAGGACCGCGGACACCAATCCCGACAGGGGTGTGCGCGCTCCGCCGCCTTCGTTGACCAGCGATTGCGACATTCCGCCGCTGACCGGAAATCCCTGTCCGACTCCGGCCGCGAGGTTCGACGCTGCGAGCGCGAGGAACTCCTGATTCGTGTCGACGCGGTAACCGTGCTTCAGACCGAACATCCGCGCGATGGCCGACGTTTCGACGGCCGCCAGCAGGAAGCACGCCATCGCGAGCGGCAGCAGCTCGTTGATGTCGGCGCGCGTGACCGCTGGGAGCGTGAGCGCCGGAAGGCCGCGCGGAACTTCGCCG
>JANOFY010000128.1:0-1552 GCA_031413895.1 Planctomycetota bacterium
ATGTTCGGCGTCAGCTTCGCGACGATGAAGACGCTCGTGAAGAAGATCGGCGTCGACCAGGAGCTCGCGATGGCTCTTTGGAAAACCGGCAACCACGACGCGCGCATCCTCGCGATGAAGATCGCCGATCCGGCGCAGATGAAAGCGGCCGACCTCGACCGCTGGGCGCGCGAGAATCGCATGCGCATGTGTGGCGGATACGTCGCGATGATCGCCGCCGAGGGGCCGCACGGCGCTGCGAAGGCACGCGAGTGGTTCAAAGCCTCCGATGAAGGCCTGCGCGCCCACGGCTGGATGCTCGCCGGGCACTTGGCGAGCCTCGACGAGAAGCTCCCCGACACGTGGTTCAGCGAGCTCATCGCCAAGATCGAGAAGTCGATCCACTCCGTCTCCAACGCCGAGCGCGAGGCGATGAACATGACCTTGATCACGATCGGCGGCCGGAGCGCCACGTTGCGCAAGTCGGCGACGGCGGCGGCAAAGCGCATCGGCAAGGTCGAGGTCGATTACGGCGACACAGCTTGCAAGACGCCCGATGCCGGCCCCTACATCGAGAAGATGTGGGAGCACGCCGCCGCGAAGAAGTTCGATTCGCCCGCGGCGCAGGAACGGGCGCGCGAACCGATGCGCACGCGCTGTTGATCAAGCTCGTCTCATGAATTGCGAGCACACGATTCCCGCGCGCATTCGCGGCGGTTTCTTGGGATCGCGCGCGATTCGTCCGGCGGCGATCGCGCTTCTGCTTTCCCTGCTCTGCGTCCACGCGGCCGCATCGGCAGGTCACGTAAGCGGAACGAGTGGACACGGCGCCGCCGTTCACTGGCCCACCGCCTACCCCCACCTCACGCCGACACATGTCGACGTGCCGTGGGGGAGCGGACCCAACCAGGTGCTCGACGTCTACGCGCACCCATCCGGCGCCGCCGGTCGCTCGGTCGTCTTCTTCCTGCACCTTGGCTGCGGCGTCGCGAGCGATCACAAGCATCCCGCGCTCTCCGGCAACGGGGGCGGCAACGCGCTCGCGTGGTACTTGACCGAGGACACGTGCCAACAGTTGCCGGTCAAGTTCGATTTCGTCTCGGTCAATTACGAGAAGTTCGATTGGCGTCTGCCGACTCCCGTCTCGCACATCGCTCCGTGGGTTCCGTCCGACAACCCGGTGCTTTACCCGGTGAACGTCGCGCAGTTCTTCGGTCTATTCCAATGGGCGGCTGCTCACGCGGCGGAATACGGTTGGGACGCGGAGCGGTTCCATTTCATGGGCGCGTCGCACGGCGGAGTGCTCGCCACGCTCGCACGACTTCAGTACGCGGTCCCCGTCAAGACCGTGATCGTCGACGGCCCGATCCCCGACTTCCGCGATCCAATGATCGCCTGGCCGGTGGCTGAGGGGTTCTACGGCATGCCGAGTCAATCGAGCTGGAACGCGATCGCGGATGCGAACAAAGAGACGCTCTCCGCGATTCTGCAGTTCGCGTCGGGGCAGCCGGTGAACTACGCGCCGATGTACGTTCTCAATGCACGCATCGGCGACGGCTCGACGCCGTACGGG
>JANOFY010000129.1:0-6632 GCA_031413895.1 Planctomycetota bacterium
CGACCCCTGCAGCAGAAGCGCGGACGTGACGCCGGATCCCGTCAGATCCCCGGCAGTGATCACGAGCGTATCCGCGGCCAAGCTCGCGTTGCCCGCTCCCGCGAGCGACCCGCCGAGCACGAGGGTGTTCGCGCAGCCGGCGTTCGCGCCGACGGGCGAGTGGTTGTCGCACGGGCAGGGCGTTTCGGTGCCATCGCCGAAGCAGTAGCTCGTGATCGGCTCTACCGCGGTCTCGTACGCGCCCATGTCGACGAGCGGCAACGCGCCGTTGCCGAAGTCGTTCGCGGCCGGGTGGTCGACGAAGCGCGGCGCGCCATCGAGGTCGAGCACGACGCCCGGCGCGACCGCCGTGTTGTCCCCCGCGTCGACGCAGCGCGAACCGAGTCGCAGACGGTAGTCGCCGGCCGCGCGGTCGATGAACTTCGGCGGCACGTCGACGTTGCCCGTGCCCGTGAAACCGCCCATGACGAGCGAGTAGCGCACGTTCACGGTCGAGCCCGAGATCTGGTTCACGACGCCCTGCGCGCCGCCGGGGCCCGTGTTCGAGTCGATGATGCAGTTGGCGACGCTGACGGTGCTGCCGCTCGACATGATCCCCGCGGCTTGGCTCACGGTGGAATTGTTGTCGACGATCGTGCAGTTGCGAATCGTCGGCGTCGAACTGGATCCGACCCAGATCGCGCCACCGCCACCGCTGCCGGTCGCCGTGTTGTTCACGAAGAGGCAGTTGTAGAGCTTCGTGGTGGCGTTGCCGAAGATCTCGACCGCGCCCGCGCGCGCCGCCGAGTTGCCGCGGAACACGCAGCGGTCGAACGTCGCGCCGTTGTTGTTCGCCGTGTCGAACGCGCCGCCGAACGACGCGCCGAGGTTGTCCTCGAACGTGCAGTCGGTAAACGTCGGGCTGCTGCCGCGGATGTAGCCCGCGCCGCCGCCGAACGAGCAGCGGTTGTTCCGGACGAGGCAGCGCCGCACCGTGCCGTGACTCGAGCCGACGAAGAGGACGCCGCCGCCGCGATCGTTGTCCGCGCCGGCCACGTTCGCGTTTCCGCCTTCGATCGTGAACCCGTCGAGGACCGCGGTCGCGTCCGCACCGGCGCCGCGCACGATGTGCGCCGAGTTCTCGTTGACCCCGACTCCGGCGTCGTCGCCGGCGAGATCGCCCGAGAGGACCGTCACGTTCACCGCGGGGTCGGCTTGGGACGCGAGCGTCTCACCGCCCGCGAATCCGCCGAGGATTGCGACGCCCGACTTCATGTCGATCGCGATCGTGCGTGTCAGCGTCGCGGTGGGCTTGTACGTTCCGCTCGCGACCCAGATCTCGTCGCCCACGATCGCGAGGGCGAGCGCGGCTTGGATCCCGTCGACGCCCTGGTGCGCGTCAGCCCAGCTCGAGCCGTCGTTCGCGCCCGTCGCGAGCGAGACGTCGACGAAGCGCGTGCCCGCGAGCGCGGGTGCCGAGAGCACGAACGAGGACGCGAGGAGGGAGAAGAGCGATTGGGACATGAGCTGCATGGAAAGGGGATTCTTCGCCGTTGTTGAAATAGCGAAGTTTACCACCCCCTCCGCGGACCGCGGGGTCGCAGCTCAGTTCAAGATCGCGAAGTGGAGCGGGCTGCCCAGCACGACCTGTCCTTGCGTGGAGAGGAACACGGCCTGCGCGAACACGCGTCGCACCGACTCGCCCGCGGCGAGATTCGGCATCGGGAATTGGATCGTGGCCGTGCCAGACGGCGAGAGGATCGCGACCGGCGTGTGATCGAGACGCACGGGCACGGGCAGGAGCCAGACGCCGAACTTCACCTTCACGAGCTGCCAATGCGACGTCGACGCCGTCGGGAGATACACGCGATCGCCCGGCGCTCCCTGGAACGAGACGGTCAGCGTGCCGCCGGACGTCGCCAAGATGCTCGATGTGGCGAGGCGCTTCTGCCCGCTCCACAGGTTCAGAATCCCACCGCCCGCCGTCGCGCTCCCCGGGTTGCCGTGGTTCCCGAAGAACGAAAGGCCCGCAGGTCCTGCCGTGTACGAGTTCTCGAGCGAGAACGCGCGCGCGCCCGGCGCGACGTTGAGGCCATCGCCACCATTCCCGCCGGAGAAGTGGACGTTCTGCATGTATCCGCCTTGCCCGCCGATGAACTGCGTGCCCGACGCGAAGATCGCGAACGTCGGAACGTCGCAACCGTTGCCGCCGTTCCCGGGCGGATCGGCTTCGGCCTGGTCGCCCACTCCACCTTGGAGCGCGCAAGCGTAGAACGCCGCGATCGAGAGATTCGTGCGCACTCCGTGCCCGCCGCGCGCGTAGGGCGCGCCGCACCAGACGAAGTCGCACGCGAATCTTCCATTGCCGCCGAGGAACGAGCATCCGGAAAACGCGACGGACAGACAGCTCTCGATGTCGGCGCCCGCCCCGCCGTTACCGAGCTCGGAGTATTGCGTGGTTCCGCGAGCGCCCTTGAACGCGCAGCCTTGAGCGCGCACGTGGCCCGCGTTGTTCGCGAGGCTCAACCCTGGCGCCTGGCGCAGCGTCCTCGGCGGCGGAAAATCGAGGATCGTCTGCGCGTTGACGGTTATGCCGGCGAGCAGCGCGGACTGCTTCGACGTCAGGTTCTGGATCGAAACGGTGTTCGTCACCGTGACGGTCCCGCCCTCCGCGAGCACCCAGACCGATTTCTCCTCGATCGCGAAGCCAGCGTACGTGCCCGGCGAGACGAGGAGCACGTCGCCGTCGGCCGCCGCGTCGACCGCCGCTTGGATCTCGACGAAGTCACCCGATCCGTTGGGGATGACCGTCCATACGTCGGCCGCTGCCGAGGGCGCGAGCCACGCCGACGCTGCGAGCACAGCCACCGCGAACTCGGACCGAACTCCACGGAACGGGAACGTGGTCATGGAACGCATCCTTGCGAATGAGGCACGCGCACCTCGCGCGGCACCCGCCAGGCTACCACCAGCGGCCACTCCTCACACGGATCCGCCGCGAACGCGCGCGAACTTGTGCTTGCCCACCTGCAAGAGCACCGGCAGATCGCCTTCCGCCACCGCGTGTGCGAGATCGCGCACGACGTTGCCCTGCACGCGCACGCCGCCTTGCTCGATCATGCGCCGCGCTTCCGACGTCGTGCTCACGAGCTTCACGTCGCGCAGAAGATTCGGGAGCGGCAGGGGCTTTCCCTGCGCGTGCTCGGGCCACGCGAACTCGGCGATCACTTCGGGTAGCTCGCGGTCGCGGTACTCGCGGTCGAAACGCTCGTGCGCCGCACGTGCTGCGTCTGCGCCGTGGAAGAACGTCGTGATCTCTTCCGCGAGGCGCACCTTCGCTTCACGACGGCCGCCCGCGAGCAGCGCGTCGATCTCCGCCGTCCCGACGCGCGTGAGCATCGTGAACCAGTCCCCCATCGCGCCGTCGTCGATCTTCATGATCTTCACGAACATGTCGTGCGGCCCGTCGGTGAGCCCCACCGTGTTGCCGTAGCTCTTGCTCATCTTGCGGCCGTCGAGACCGTTGATCAGCGGCGTCGTGAAGCACACTTGTCCGGGCTGTCCCTCTTCGCGCTGCAGATCGCGGCCGCGCAGCAAGTTGAACAATTGGTCGGTCCCGCCGAGCTCCATGTCGCAGCGGATCATCACCGAGTCCCAGCCCTGCATCAGCGGATACAAGAGCTCGTGGATGCCGATCGGCTCGTTCTCGGTGATGCGCTTCTGGAACGTGTCACGCTCGATCATGCGCGCGACGGTCATGCGGCCCGCGAGGCGCAGCACGTCCTGGAAGCCCATCTTGTCGAACCACTCGGAGTTGCGCCGGATCTCCGTCTTCGACACGTCGAGCACCCGGCCGGCTTGCTCGACGTACGTGAGCAGGTTCGCTTCGACCTCCGCACGCGTGAGCTGCGGCCGCAGCTTGTTGCGTCCGCTGGGATCACCGACCATCGCGGTCGCGTCGCCGACGATCAGCACGATCTGGTGGCCGAGCTCCTGCAATGCACGCAACTTCAGGAGCGGAATCGCGTGGCCGACGTGCAAGTCGGCCGACGACGGATCCATCCCGAACTTGATGCGCAGCGGCTTCTTCGTGGCGCGGCTCTTCTCGAGGAGCGTCTCGAGCTCCTTCGGCTCGATCAGGTCGACGACGCCGCGCTTGAAGATCGCGAGCTCCTCGCGGATGTCGATCGTCATCGGATCAGTCCTTCGAATGCGCGCCGTGCTCGAGCGCGAGATGGGTCTGCGCTTCGTCGGCGCCCTGTGGATTGGGAAGGTCGAGCCGTTCACGCGCGGGACCGGGCTCCCGCGCCGCGCTTCGCGCTCGCAAGTACGCTCGCCAAGCCTGCGCGCCGCCGCCGGGCTGCGACGTGAGCGCGAGCCAGCGCAGCGCTGGGACGAGGCGTTTGACCTCGAGCTCGGGGAGCGTGTCGACGAGCGGCCACAGCGCATCGAGCGCCTGCCCGCGGTCGGAAGGCCGAACGCGCACAGCGATCTCGAGCGCGCTCGACGTGGTGAACTTTCCCGGCTGGGCGAGCTCCGCCAGCGCGCCGGACGGCACGGGACCGGCGGCTTCGAGCGCCGGCGTTCGCGCGGTCGCCTCGCCGGCCGCAACCCGCAGCTTTTGCGCCGGCAGCTCCTTGTTGTCGCGCAGGAACGTCCCCGAGCGCAGGTCGAGCTCGACGCGCACGCGCACGGCGAGAGCGGCTGCGGAGACCGGCAGCGCGAAAGACGCGAGCTCGGTCTCCAGCGTGACTCCGCGTGAGAACTCGAGCGCCGGGATCTCGCCGCACGCCGTGATCTCGACGCTCGACTGCTCGTTGCCGCGCCGGTCGACCGCGGTGCGCGTGATGACGAGCGACGCCGGCCCCGGCCGGAGCACGAAGTCCGAGCGCGACGTGCTCGACGCGCGGAGCACGACGCGCACGCATCCGGCACGCGTTCCAGCGGCCGACTCGTCCTCCGGAATCAGACGGCATTCGAGCGCGAGATCGAGGCTCGCCGCGCACTCGCGTCCGGAGACGATGCGCTCGAAGCCCGCTGCGAGCTCGCGCGTCGCTCCGCTTGGATGACGCATCCAGATGCGCGCCAAAACGTGGCGCGCGAGCCGCGTGTCGCCCGCGTCGAGCGCCGCTTGGAGCGCTTCGAACGCGGGGACGAATTGCGGTGACACGCGCTGCGTCGAGAGCGCGGGTGCGCTCGCGCGGGCCGGCGCAGTTCGCCGGCCCGCGCTTTCGCAGGCGCACAGGGAGAGGACGAGTGCGGTCACGAGAATCGGACGCACGGACCTCATCGCAGTGGGCTCGGGCTCAGCCCTCGGCGTCCCCCGTAGCCGGCGCGTCGCCCGCGGCCGGCGCGTCCACCGTAGCCGGCGCGTCGCCGTCCTCGGTGCTCGACGCGTCGCCTTCGGTCTTCGCCTGGCGCTTCTCCTTGGCCGCCGCGGCCTTCGCCGCCGCCACGAGCTTGTCGTTCTCCTCGAAGTCCGCGTGGACGAACGAGAGACCGATCTTGCGCTCTTCGGTATCGACGCGGATCACGCGCACTTCGATCTTCTGACCGGGTTGCAGGATGTCCTCGACGTTGCCGACCTTGCCGTCGGAAAGCTCCGACACGTGCAGCAAGCCTTCGAGGTCTTCCTCGAGCTTCACGAACGCACCGAAGTTGGTGATCTTCGTGACGAAGCCCGACAGCAAGTCGCCGACGTGGTAGTTCTGCGGAATCGTCTCGAGCCACGGGTCGGGCGTCAGCTGCTTGCGACCGAGCGCGATGCGCTTCTTCTCCTTGTCGACCGCGAGCACGACGCACTGCAGCCTGTCGCCCTTCTTCACCATTTCTGAGGGGTGCGTGACCTTCTTGGTCCAGCTCATGTCCTACACGTGGAGCAGGCCGTCGATGCCCTCTTCGATCTCGACGAACGCGCCGTAGCTCGTGAGGTTGCGCACCGTGCCTTCGATCACGGTGCCGAGCGGGTAGTGCTCTTCCACCATGTCCCACGGATTCGTCTCGGCTTGCTTCATGCCGAGCGAGATCTCTTGCTTCTGGTGGTTGTACTCGAGCACGACCACTTCGAGCTTGTCGCCCACCTTCAGCATCTCGCTGGGGTGGTTGATGCGGCGGGTCCACGACATCTCGGAGATGTGGACGAGGCCTTCGACGCCGTCCTCGAGCTTCACGAACGCGCCGTACGACATGATGTTGACGACTTCGCCCGAGTGCTTGCTCGCGACCGGGTAGCGGCTTTCGATGCCGTCCCACGGCGACGCCGAGCGCTGTTTGAGACCGAGAGCGATGCGCTCACGATCCTGATCGACGCGCAGCACGACGACTTCGATCTCTTGATCGAGCTTGACCATCTCCGACGGATGGTTGATGCGGCCCCACGACATGTCGGTGATGTGGAGCAGACCGTCGATGCCGCCCAGGTCGACGAACACGCCGAAGTCGGCGATGTTCTTGACGATGCCCTTGCGCACCTGACCGTCCTGGATGTCGTTGAGCAGGAACTCCTTCTGCTTCAGACCCAGTGCAATCTTCTGCTTTTCGCGGTCGATATGCAAAACCTTGACTTCGATTTCTTGATCGATCGAAACCATTTCCGTGGGATGGCCGATGCGTTCCCAAGCCATGTCGGTGATGTGCAACAGACCGTCGATGCC
>JANOFY010000130.1:0-2953 GCA_031413895.1 Planctomycetota bacterium
GCGGCTGACCGGGGCCGGTTCCTGACCGTGTTCGAGCAGATTTGTCAGGCAGTTGGATATGCCCACGCGCACAAGGTCATTCATCGAGACCTGAAGCCGTCCAACGTGATGGTCGGCAGGTTCGGCGAGGTGTACGTGATGGACTGGGGCCTGGCGCGCGTGCTGGGGCGCGCGGACAAGCACGACCTGCGGATCAAGGAGCAACCGCCGACGAGCCTCTCGGCAGTCAAGACGGATCGACGCGAGACTCACGAAAGCAATCCCGACTCGCCGCTGGTGACGATGGACGGCGACGTGATGGGCACACCGGCCTACATGCCGCCCGAACAAGCGCGCGGCGAGATCGAGAAGCTCTCGGCGCGCTCGGACGTGTACGCGCTCGGAGCGATGCTCTACCACCTGCTCGCGCGGCGGATGCCGTACGTGCCGCCGGGCGAGCGCATCACCAACCGCACGGTGCTTTCGCGCGTTCTCGACGGCCCGCCCAAGCCCATTCACTCGATCAAGAAGGACGTGCCGGCCGAACTCGTCGCGATCAGCGAGAAGGCGATGGCGCGCGACGCGGCCGAGCGTTACCCGGACACGCTCGCATTGGCGGAGGACCTGCGCGCGTATCTCGAGCACCGCGTCGTCGGTGCGTACGAGACGGGCTCGTGGGCAGAGACGAAGAAGTGGGTCCAGCGGAACAAGCCGCTGGCGACGTCGCTCGCTGCAGGCGTGCTGGTGCTCGTGGCCGGTCTGGTCGTGAGTGCCTCGCTCGCGAAGAAGAACAGCGAGCTGTTCGTGCTCGCCGACGACGGGCGTACGCGCGCGGAAGTGAACGAGCGCGCGGCCAAGGCGAGCGAAGCCGAGGCCAAGCGACAGGCAGGGATCGCGAAGTCGAACGAACAGACCGCGAAGGAGCAGGAGGCGCTTGCCAAGCGCGAGAAGTCGAACGTGTTGCGCTTGTCGGCGTTCCAGACGCTGGATGACTTGACGAGCGAGGCGGACGCGTTGTGGCCGGCTGAGCCTGCGCTGGTCGATCGCTATCGGACGTGGATGACGAAGGCCGAGACGCTGGTGGCGAAGATCGCGGAGTTTCGCGAGTCGCTGGTGGAGATCGAGCGGCGCGCGCTGCCGCAGACGGAGGATGAGCGGCAGGCCGAGCGGCAGAGCCATCCGCGCGTGGCGGAGCTGGAGCAGAAGCGTGCTCAGCACTTGTGGCTGTCGCGCATGCTGGGCCAACTGGCTTGGCCTTCAGAGTCCAGCACCGAGGCGGAGCTTTCGAACGAATCGCTGCCTGCCGATGCGACCGCGTTGAACGGTCTGGCGTGGACGCTGGTGGATCCGGAGAAGCCCGTGTACGGGTTGGAGGTGAAGGCGTTGCTCCTGGCACGGCGAGCAGTCGCACTTTCGAGCGACACGGAGCGTGCGGCGAATCGAGACACGCTGTCGTGGGCATTGTTCAGGTTGGACCGTTTCGACGAGGCGCTGGCAGAGGAGCGTCGTGCGCTGGACGAGGTCGAGGCCGCGAAGAAGACAGAGTTCGAGGGCTACGTAGCGAAAGTCGAGTCGGCTGTGCAGCGTTGGAAAGGCGACGGGCGCGCGGAGCGTGCGAAGGAACGTGGCGCGGCTGCGCTCGAGGTGGCGTTGCTCGAAGCGGAAGTCTCCAAGCGGCACGATTGGCGTTTCGCGGAGGAGGACGATCGTTGGTGGCACGCGCAGATGGAGAAGCTGGTGGTCGCACTGAGTGCTTTCGACGACGAGCAGCGGGGCCTCATGCGTGGGATCTCCGCCGCGCGCGGTTGGGGGATTGCGAAGCGGCTGGAGTTCGCAGCCTCGATCGAGGAGCGGAGCATCAGCGGACCGGAAGCGCGGAAGCGCTGGACGGAAGCGATCGAGTCCATCGCGTTGAGCGACAAGTACCGCGGGGTGAAGTGGTCGAGCGGCGAACGGCTGGTGGCGCAGCTTGGTCTCTTGCCGATCGGTGCGGATCCCGATTCACATTTCTGGGAGTTCGCGCACCTTCAAACGGGCGAACCGCCGCAACGTGGCGCGGACGGGAAGCTCGTGTTGTCGGAGTCGATGGGTCTTGTATTCGTGCTGATCCCAGGTGGGACGTTCGCGATGGGCGCTCAGAGCACGGATCCAACAGGACCGAACTACGACCCGCAGGCGCTGGCCAGCGAGTCACCGGTGCACGAGGTGACTCTCTCTCCTTATTTCCTTTCGAAGTACGAGATGACGCAGGGCCAGTGGCTGCGCTTCACGGGTCGTAACCCGAGCAATTACGGACCGGGCAGCAACCTCGCTACCTTGCTGCACCCGATCGAGCAGGTGACTTGGACGGAGTGCATGGAGGTGATGACGCGCCTTGGTTTGGTGCTACCGAGCGAGGCGCAGTGGGAGAACGGATGCCGAGCTGGAACCGATACGCCGTGGTGGACGGGAGTGGACCGGGAGAGTCTGCGTGGCAACGTGAATCTGGCAGATCAGACTGCAGCGCGCGCAGGAGCGGAGTGGGAACAAATCGAGGAGTGGCCGGACCTCGAAGACGGATGGGTAGTGCACGCGGCGGTTGGAAGCTTTCCCGCGAATGCCTTCGGTTTGCACGAAGTGCTCGGCAATGTTTTCGAGTGGTGTCCTGACGGCTGGGGCAACTACTCAGCGGAGCAGCGACGCGATCCCGTCGCACCCACAGAGGGCACCACGAACCGCGTGTCCCGCGGTGGCAGCTTCAACAGCGCCGCTTCGTCCGCGCGCTCGGCGCTCCGCGTCAACCTCACGCCCGGGGCCCAGATCGGCGTTCTCGGGCTGCGCCCCGCCAGGGCATCACAGCTTGCTACTTCACGACTTCACCTCCCGGGAAAGTGAGCGGTCGCCGTTGCCAGGCGTGAAGCCGTAGTGGCGTGCGTAGCCGCCTCGCAGGCGCATCGCCGGAGCAGTTGCAGGTGGCGCGAGAACAGTTCTTTTT
>JANOFY010000131.1:0-4518 GCA_031413895.1 Planctomycetota bacterium
ATCGCAGGCGCCGCCGACGCGCTGCGCGACGCGATGGTGCCGTTCGTGCACGACCATCCCGACGCGATCGACACCGCGGGCACGGGCGGCGACGGGCTCGCCTCGTTCAACCTGTCGACGGCGGCGGCCATCGTCGCCGCAGCGGCCGGAGCGCGCGTGATCAAGCACGGCAACCGCAGCCAGTCGTCGCGCTGCGGCAGCGCCGACCTGCTCGAGTGCGCGGGCATCCCGCTCGATCTCTCGCCCGCGCACTCGCGCCGCATCCTCGACGAGGTCGGCATCACGTTTCTTTTCGCACCGGCGTACCATCCCGCGCTGCGCCACGCCGCGCCGGTGCGGCGTGCGCTCGGAGTGCGCACCGTCTTCAACTTCCTCGGACCGCTCGCGAATCCAGGCCGCGTTCGGCGTCAGCTCATCGGCGTCCCCGAAGAACACCGCGTCGTCGAGATCGCGCGCGTGCTCGAGGAACTCGGCCACGAGCGCGGCTACGTCGTGCACGGCGCCGGCGGTGCCGACGAGCTCTCGCTCGCGGGCGAGAATCGCGTCGAGCCAGTCGGTGATGCGCCACGCGATTCGTTCAACGCGCGCGCACTCGGCCTCGTCGAGGCGCCCTGCGCCGCGCTCGCCGGCGGTGACGCGCGCACGAACCTCGCGATCCTGATGCGCGTGCTCGGCGGAGAGCGCGGCGCGCTGCACGACGCCGTCGTGCTCAACGCCGCCGCGGCGCTGGTCGTCGCGGGGCGGGCGCAGAGCGCGCAGAACGGCGTCGAGTTGTCGCGCGAAGCGATCGCCAGCGGCCAAGCTCTCGCGACGATCGAGCGCTGGGTCGAGGCCGCGCGACGAAAGGAAAGCGCCGCGTGAGCCTGAATAGACTCGGACCTATCGTCGACAGCGTGCGCGCGCGCGCCGCTGAGCGTCGCGCCAAGCAGCCGCTCGCGCGCTTGCAGGACATCGTGCGCCAAGACTCGTGGCGCCGCGAGCGATTCATCGCCGCGCTCACGAAACCGAAGCTCGCGATCATCGCCGAGATGAAGCGCCACTCGCCTTCCGTCGGCGTCTTGCTCGAGGAAGAGCGCCCGAACTTTGCCCGCCAACCGGTGCCCGGCCCGCGCTGGTTCGCGCTGGCGCAGTCGTACCTGCTCGGCGGCGCATCGGCGCTGTCGGTGCTCACCGAGGAAGATCATTTCCGCGGCACGCTGGACGACTTGCGCGCCGTCGAGTTCACGGCGCTGCCGCGCCTGCGCAAGGACTTCATCGTCGACGAGGGGATGGTGCTGGAGAGCTGCTTGTACGGCGCCGACGCGATCCTGCTCCTGCCGTGCATCCTGAGCGACGGTGAGCTCGCGCTCGTGCGCAACGTCGCGCGCGAGATGGGCCTCGCGGTGCTGGCCGAAGTCCACGATGAACGCGAGCTCGAACGCGTCGTGCCGCTCGAGCCCGAGCTCCTCGGCGTCAATGCGCGCGACCTGTCGACGTTTCAAGTGGATCTCGCCACAGTCGAGCGCATCCTGCCGCTCATTCCGACAGGGCCTACTGGGCCGATCCGGGTCGCCGAGAGCGGCCTGCGCACGATCGACGACTTGAAGCGCGTGCGCGACGCGGGCGCGCAAGCGGTTCTCATCGGAGAGACGTTGGTCAAGAGCGGCGACGCTGCGGCGACGCTTCAATCATGGAACGAGGCGTTGCAGTGACTGACCTCCTATTGGCGGCGGTGGCTCTCATTGCGGCACAGCAGGGACACGTCGCCGTGCCGCCGAGTCAGCGCGGGGCACCGGCTTCCGCCGTACCGACGGACACCGCTCTTGGCGACTATCGCCAGCGGCACGCGCTGATCATCGGAATCGACGAGTACGCCGATCCGGGTTTCCCAAGACTCTTCCACGCCGCGGCGGACGCCAAGTCAGTCGCCAAGGTGCTGATCGAAGACCTCGACTTCGATCGTGATCACGTCCGTCTCCTCTTGAATCGAGACGCGACGCGCGACGCCGTGCACGAAGCGCTGCAGGACTGGGCGTGTGACAAGACTCGGGTGGGCGACGATGACCTGCTCGTGCTCTTTTTCGCCGGGCACGGGCTCACTCGCGAAGTCGATGGCAAGTCACGGGGAATGCTCGTGCCGAGCGACGGTCGCATGTCTTCCGAAAGCGAAGCGGTCTGGAGCAGCCTGCTTCCGATGTCCGAGCTCGAGCAAACGTCGGAATGCATTCCCGCCAAGCACGCGCTGTTCGTACTCGACTGCTGCTTCGGCGGTCTCGCGATCACTCGCGGGCCCGCACTCGTCCTCGCCGGCATGCGCAACCGGGCGCGACAAATCGTGACGGCTGGAAACGCGGAGCAACCCGTCCTCGACAGCGGATCCAACGGTCACTCGGTGTTTACTGCGGCATTCCTCGAGGCGCTTCGTGGCGACGCCGATCTCGACGGAGACGACGCGGTGAGCTTCGGCGAGCTCTACAACTTCGTCGGACGTCGCGTCGAGGCGGAGACGGGAGGCATGCAGACCCCGCTGCAGGCCACGTTTCCGGATCACCGGGGCGGCTCGGTCGCTCTGTTCGCACGCGAGGCTCGCCGCGAGTTCAAGTCTCCGGAAGTGCGTCTAGCCTCGTTGCAGACCACGCTCGTGGAACAGCTTGCGGACCTGAAAACGCTGTCGGATCTCTCTGTCGCTCGACACCTCATGGACGAGATGGAGAGCCTGTGGCCCATGCTGCCGAAGACACTGCCGGCGATGAGGTCGTGGTTGTCGCGTGCGAGCGAACTCGTCTCACGGCGCAGCCTGCGCGCTGAACAGCTCAAGCGAGTTCGACAAGAGGCCTATCTGAAGCAGATCGTGTCGGGTGTGCTCGAGTCCGGTGAAGCGACCGAGCCGGATTGGGATCAGGTCGACCCGGTCGTTCGCTGGCGCGCCGAATCGCTGCAGGAGGTTTGCGATCTACTCGGAAAGCTGGAGGGAGGTTGCGACGATGTGCGACGACGCGTCGCGTGTGCGGAATCCATCGAGGAACTGAGCTTGGTCCGCGCGCGCGATGCATGGTCAGCGGCGATCCGTGAGATCGGAGAGCTGCACGTCTATGGAGGACTGACGCTCTCTCCACAGTTGGGTCTGATCCCTTTGCGCCGCGATCCACAATCTGGATTGTGGGAGTTCTTGCACGTTCAAAGCGGCGCGCCCCCTCACGCAGCGAAAGACACCAGCGCGTGGGCTCTGGAAGGCGACACGGGGATCATTCTCGTGTTGCTGCCGGGAGGCTCCTTCGGGATGGGTGCCGCGCCGCCGTCGGTTGACCGTCCCGTGGGCTCGCCCAACGTCGATCCGCTCGCGTGCTTGAACGAAGCTCCGATCCGTGAGGTCACACTCGAGCCTTTCTTCTTGTCCAAGTACGAGATGATGCGATCTCAGTGCGCGCCGAGGGGCACGACATCATCGGTGATCGGCGCGGGTCAAGGCGGTTCCGATGATTCGTCCGGCCCTACACACCCGGCAAACAACGTGTCCTGGAACGATTGTGTCTCGATCCTGCGGCGACTGGATCTCTCGCTTCCGTCAGAAGCCCAGTGGGAATACGCCTGCCGGGCGGGGACGGCGACTGCTTTTGCGACCGGCGACCGAGTGGAGACTCTGGCCGGATTCACGAACCCGGCCTGGCCGGCGATGTCGACGTCCGAGCGCCGCTTCTGGGGCTGTGGTGACTCGTTCGATGCTCCGCTGATCGCACTTCAATCCGGGGGGTCCTTCCGACCCAACGCCTTCGGATTGCACGACATGCTCGGAAATGCTTGGGAGTGGTGCATGGATGAAGTCGCGCTGGCACGGCTCGTGGTGAACTTGCGAGGGATCGGAACGGTCCACACGGTGATGGACCGTGCGATTCGCGGCGGAAACATCAATCTGGTCACGGCCCAGGTCGAGCCGCGTTCCGCGTCCCGTTCCTCCGAGCGAGCCGACTTCCGCTCTCTGTCGCTGGGATTTCGGGCCGCACGAGTTCTGGAGCGAGCGCGATGAGCGAGCAATCATGGAACGAGGCCCTCGATGCGTAGTCCGAAGATTCTCCCGCGCATCAAGGTGTGCGGCGTGCGCAGCCCGAGCGACGTGCACGACGCGCTGAGCTTCGGTCTCGGCGCCGTCGGCCTCGTCGCGCACCCGGCATCACCGCGGCACGTCACGTACGAGCAAGCCGCGGCCGTCATCAACGGCATCCCGCTCGCCGTGCTGCCCGTCGTCGTCCTCGTCGACCGCGATCGCGCGTTCGCCGAGCGCTGGATCGCGAAGACCGGCGCGGGTGCGGTTCAACTGTGCGGTCACGAAGTCGCCTCGCAGTGGGAGCACTTCTCCGCGCCGATCCTGCGCCGCATCGCCGTCGCGAAAGACGCCGAGCGCGAGATCGAAGCGTGGCGCAACGTCGCGGCGCTGTTCGTGCTCGATGTGCCGGGCACGCCGGGAGGCAGCGGCCAGAGCGTCGACTTCGAGCGCGCCGCGGATCTCGCGCGCCTCGCGCCGTGCCTGCTCGCCGGCGGGCT
>JANOFY010000132.1:0-8312 GCA_031413895.1 Planctomycetota bacterium
GCGTCGACATCGGTTGCGGGATGATCGCGCAGCGCACGACGCTTGCCGCGAACGATCTACCGGACAACTTGAAGGGCGTTCGTCGCGCGATCGAGCGCGCCGTTCCACACGGCCGGACCGACCAAGGCGGCAAGAACGACCGCGGTACTTGGAAGAACGTGGTGGAGCGCGGAGTGCGCGCTTGGCGTGAGCTCGAGCCGGGCTTCAAGCAGATCTTGGCGCGACACCCGATCCTCGAGCGCGGTCGCACGGCCGAGCACCTCGGCACGCTCGGATCGGGCAATCACTTCATCGAGCTGTGTCTCGACGAAGCAGAGCGCGTCTGGATCCTGCTGCACAGCGGATCGCGCGGCGTCGGCAACCGCATCGGCACGTACTTCATCGAGCTCGCGAAGCAAGACCTCGGCCGCGATCTCGGCAAGCTGCCCGACAAGGATCTCGCGTACTTGTGCGAGGGCGCCGAGCACTTCGACGACTACGTGTTCGCGGTGGGCTGGGCGCAGGACTTCGCGCGTCGCAATCGCGGCTTGATGATGGAAGCGATCGTCGAAGCGCTCGAACGAGACGGGTCACTGCCGCCGTTCCAGCTCGCCGAACGCGCGATCGACTGCCATCACAACTACGTGGCGCGCGAGACGCACTACGGCCAGCCAGTCCTGGTGACGCGCAAAGGCGCGCTGCGCGCCGGCCGCGGCGAGCTCGGCATCATCCCCGGCAGCATGGGAGCGCGCTCGTACATCGTGCGCGGCAAGGGGAATGCCGAGAGCTTCGTGAGCTCGAGCCACGGCGCGGGCCGCGCGATGTCGCGACAGGAAGCTCGACGGCGGTTCACGGTCGCCGACCACGCCGCCGCGACGCGCGGCGTCGAGTGCCGTCAGGATGAGAGCGTGCTCGACGAGACACCCGGCGCGTACAAAGAGATTGGCGCAGTCATGCGCGCGCAGGACGACCTCGTCGAAGTCGCGCACACGCTGCGGCAGGTCGTGTGCGTGAAGGGCTGAGCGCTCACTTCACGACGCGCACGTCGTGCCGTCCGAGCACGCGCTCGAGGTTCACGACTTCGACGTCGCTCGCAGGCGGCTCGCACGGGACTCGGATGCGATTCTGGCCCGGGTCGAGCCACGCGCGGTGATGTCCGTCGTGCCCGCCCGACTTCCAGCGCAAGTCCAGCGGCACACGAAACCCGGTTCCTGAGCTGCCCACGTTCTCGACGTCGATCTCGATGAATCCACTCTGCACGCGCACCGTGCCCGAGAGCGTGGGATAGCCGGCGCCGTAGAACCACTCGTCGAAGAAGCGCTTCCAGTCCGTGCGCGTCTCGCGTTCTAGAACCTGCGCAAAGTCTTCCGTCGACGCATTGCGGTAGCGGAACTCGAGATTGAAGGCGCGGAGCGACTTCCACCACGCCGCGTCGTCGTCGACGTAGTGCCGCAGCGTGTCGAGCACGCACGCGCCCTTGCCGTAGATCACGCCCGCGTACGCTTCTTCGGAGTCGACGTCGTCGCCGCGGTAGAGACGCGACTTCGCGTCTACGCCGCGCCCCGTCTTCCGGAAGAACTCGTCGGCGCGCTCGCGACCCTCGAGCTTCTCGAGGTACACGCCTTCCGCGTAGGTGCCGAAGCCCTCGTGGATCCAGAAGTGGCCCCACGCGAGCGCCGACACGGCGTTGCCCCACCATTCGTGCGCGCTCTCGTGGATCAGGATGTAGTCGAGGAACTCGTTCGGACCGGCGTAGGGATCGTCGACGTCGTTCTTCTTGCACCAGGCCGGATAGCTCGAGCCGTACGCGACGGCGGACGAATGCTCCATGCCCCAGAACGGCGTCTCGACGAGCGCGTACTTCGACGTCGGAAAAGGAAACGGACCGAACGCCTCGCCGAAAATCTCGAGCATGCGCGGCACGTCTTGGAACTGGAGCTTCGCCTTTTCGACGTTCTCGGGCAGCACGTACGTCGCGAAGAGGAGCGGCGCATCGAGACCTGGGAGCTCGAGCTCTTCTTCGGTCACGACGTACGGAGCGACGTTCAGCGTGATCGAGTACGTCTCGCACGGGTACTCGTGCCGCCAGCGAAAGACCTCACGATCACCGGGCATGTCTTCGCGCTCGACCAGCCGGCCGTTCGACACCGCGTACAGGCCCTTCGGCACGTCGATGTTCACTAGCACGCGCTCTGGTTTGTCTTCCGGATGGAAGAACGAGTCCTTGCACGGCCACCACGACGAACTGCCGAGCGTTTGGCACGACGTCGCGATCCACGGGCGATCATCGGCCGTGCGGCTCCAGTGGAAGCCGTCGAAACTGTTCCTCGCCGTCGGCTTGCCGGAGTACGAGACCGCGACGCGGACGGGTTCTCCTTTCGCGATCGGCGTTGCGAGCTGGCACTCGAGCCGATTCTCTGTGTGCGTGAAGCGCAAGCTCGCACCATGGATCGCATTCTCGAGATCGATCGGTTCGCCGAGCAACACGACCGACTCGACGCGGAACGGCGGCTGCAGATCGAGGACGAGCTTCGCCAGCTTCTCGGCGACCACGGTCGCTTCGATCGCGACGGTGCCCGAGAGTCGCCGCTCCTGCGGATCCACGCGCAGATCGAGCCGGTACCCCGTCACGTCGTACTGCGCGCGCAAGTCAGCGGCCGTTGTGACGGCGAACGTGCGCGCGCTGCTGAGCGCGAGGATCAGGGCGGCGACGAGTGCAGGCAACGCACCGATTCTATGCGCGAGCGGCGGCTGGGTAGGTAAGCTCGCGCCGTGTTTCACCCAGAGCTCACCGTGATCCCGTGACGTGCCTCGCGGGTCACGCCTCTGCGCTTCTCGCCGCGGTATCGGTCAGGGCCAAGTCACTTGATACGCGTTGCTCCAGTTCAGCGTCGCGGGATTGCAGAACCCTGCGATCGCGCTCCGGTACACGAGCTGGTAGTAGGCGGTCTGTCCCGCGGGTTGCGCGGTGGCGACCGAGATCGCCGTCGTCATCACTGCGTTGGGATAACTCCACGTCCCCACGTGGTCGCCGGTGAACACGGCGTCACCCGGCTGATGTCCGCCGAATCGAATGAGGGCCCCGGAGAGGCAGGAGATGCCGTCGTGCGCTGCGAATCCGTTGAAATCCGCCGCGTCACTTTTCACGAGGAGCGCGAACGCGGCGTGCTTTTGCGCCACGCCGGCGATCAGCCGCAGCTTGTCGGGTGCCGTCGTCCCGCAGGCCATCAACGCCGCGCCGGCGCTGTTCAGCGGGTTCGCGCAGCCGTGACCGACGGCCGCCGGCGGATTCGGCACGCTGCTCGGCAGAGCACACGGACAAACCGTGGGCAGGCTTCCATCTCCCGAGCAGAACGCGACTCCCGGCGGCGGTGCGCTCGAGAACTGGTACACCCACGCGCAACCGGCATCGGTGCCTTGTGAATCCTCGTACGGCTCGCCGACGATCAGTCGGTCGCCCTGCAGCGCCAGCACTTCCCCGAAACGGGCACCCGCGGTCTGTGCCGGTGCGGCGACGTCGCCAGTGCGCACCCACGTGCCTCCGTCATCGTGAAACGGATACACGCGGCCGCGAGCATTCAAGAACCCGCCCGCACCCACGACGGCCGTGCTCCCAGAGATCGCGAGCGACTGTCCGAAGCGCTGGAAGGTGTTGCCCCACATGGGGGTCAGCTTCACCCTCAGCGACCATGTGGCCCCGCTGACCTGATAGATGGATGCCGAGCCGGTGTCCGGCCCCGACTCGAAATCGTCATTGGCACCGACCAGCACTCGGTCACCATCGAGCGCGACCGACACGCCGAAATTCGCGCCGATGTACTCGGGATGGGTCGTGAGCAACTTCACCGTCTCGCTCCAGCTGGTGCCGCTCCGATCGAACACGTACGCACCTCCCGGAGTTGGAACGTAGATGGGCGCGATGCCGCGGGACTCCGCGCTCGTCACGACGGCGCGTTCCCCTTGGAGCGCCACGGCGCGCCCGAACCCACCGTCCACCGCCGCATCCGACGCCGTCCAGTGCTGATTCGAAGTCCACGTGCTCCCGTCGAACTCGAACACGTACGCGGACCCGCAGTTCAGGCCGGCTTCTACGTCGCCTGGGGCTCCAACAAGCAGTCGATTCCCGTCGAGCGCCACGGCCCAACCGAAGTACGCCGCGGGCGCGGGGTCGGGCGCGAATAGCTTTGCGGTTCGGACCCAGCTCGCGCCGCTCCACTCGTAGATGTAGACCGCTCCCGCATCCGCACCGAGGTCGTCGTCGCCGAGCGCGCCGATGGCGATGCGATCGCCGACCAGAGAGAGCGATGCGCCGAACGAGTCATCAGCCTCGAACTCAGCCGGCACGAGCTTCACGGTTTCGCTCCAAGTCGGGCCACTGCGATCGAAGAGGTACACGGCGTCGCCACCGGGGATGTATCCGTGCCGCTGTCCCGCGGTGACCGCGACACGATCGCCGGAGAGAGAGAGCGCGACTCCGAACGCGGTCCCGGCGTGACCGTCACTCGCCGTGAGCTTCACGCCGCCCTGCGGCGGGCACTGCGCGATCGATGGGGACTGGAGTCCGGCGACCAGCATCCAGAGGGCCACACTGCGCCGAACCCGTGAAGATTCACTTTGCCCAAGATACTTGGATGAGCGCATGACCATTTCTCCGCGTGGGGCCGCTGGTTTCGTTGGTTCGACACGAAACGATAGGAACCCGAGCGCGGGACGAGGATCCGCACTACGACGTAAGGGCAGGAAGGAGTGTGCGCAGACCGCGGCATGACTTTCATGGTCACGACCGCGCGCCGGGAGACAATCCGTCTAGCCGCGATGACTAGCGCGGGTCCCGCGCTCGCGAGAGCGCGCGCTCGATCCGGCGCTGGATCCACTCGTCGGCGACGATCCGGCGGCGTTCCTCGAGCAGGCGCTTCTGCTCGGGAGTGAGCGATTCGACGCGCTCGCGGAGTCGCTCTCGTCGCATCTGGCGGAGTTCCGCGCGCACTTTCGAGCGCACCTCCATCCGGATGCGCGTTCGCTGGCGCAGCCGACGCTCGCGCAACTCCGTGCGCCGTTCCTGGCGCGGGCCGGCCGGGCGGCCCGCGTCATGCGCGGCGGCGAGCGGGCAGGCGAGCACGAGACCGAGGATCGAGAAAGCGACGCGATGCATCGAATGTGTCATGAGAGTCTCCTTGGATCGAGGTTCGCGTGTGGAACCGGCGCGGGATGGGAGAGTTTCGCTCATCGACGCGTTTTCTCCGGACCAGCCTCTGCATACACACCCAGCGGGCGCGCGATCCGGGCGCGGCCGGTCTCGCGCGCGGCGAATCAGGGTCCGAAACCGAACTCGTGCAACGCATCGGTCAGCGCGGTGCCCAGGTCTCGGTTGCGATGGAATCCGCGCTCGAAGATCGAGCGCAGGATCCGCCGAGTGGACCCGATGTCCGCCGCAGATGCTCTGGCGAGCAGTGCTCCAATGTCGATGCGGTCTTGCGGCCGGGTTCGGTCGTCGCGAGCGAGGAGCTTTAGCGCGAGCAGATAATCCAAGCGTGCGACCGGAACGACGAGATCGTTCACGATTTCGAGCGGCTCGGCGCATTCGACGAGCTCCGGTTCGATCCCCGAAGATGCGAACAATAGATCGATGCACAATCCATCGGAGGACTGCCCAGGCAGCGCAAGTCGAACGGTCGCGAGCCGCTTCGTCGCGTCTTGCTCGATCTGAGCGATCACGCGGTAGCCACGTCCGATCAGGGACTTGACGATCGCCTCGGCCGTCCCGTCCGAGTCCACTCCGATCACGAGGTCTAGATCGCGCGTGAATCGAGGTTCGGTCCGCACGGAGACGGCCAATCCACCGACGAGTGCGAAGCTCGCACCGATCGCGCGCAGATCACGAACCGCCTTCCGCAGAGCCTCCTCGAGACGTGTCACGGAGGGTTCTCGAATCGTCGCGCGGGGGTGCCGACCGCGTCACCGTGCTCCGCTCCTGGGCGTGTGCGAAGCCACTGCGTGAGCTTGTGTTCGATCTCGTCGGGCGACGCGCGCGGGAACTCACGGCGCAGGTTTTGGCGCTGGACTGCTTCGCCGAGTGCGTACAGCTCGAGCGCGACTTGGAACCGGCGCGCTGGCGTCGAGTCGTGCGCTTCGCTCATGTCGACAGCGAGGCGTCGCTCTCCCCGCTCCACACCACGTTGTACAACGTGTCGCGCTCCACCGGCACGCGGCCGGCGTCGACGATCCACTGCACGAGCTCGGCGCGCTTCACCTCTTGCGGCGTCGTCGCGCCGGCCTCGTGGTAGATCTTCTCCTCGACCACCGTGCCGTCGACGTCGTCGGCTCCGTACGCGAGCGCGAGCTGCGCGACCCCGATGTCCATCAGGATCCAGTAGGCCTTGATGTGCGGAATGTTGTCGAGCATCAAGCGGCCGACCGCGATCTCGCGCAGCTCGTCGAGCGCGGTCGGACCCGGCACGTCCGACATTTCGCTGTTGTCGGGATGGAACGAGAGCGGGATGTACGTCTGGAAGCCGCCGGTCTCGTCTTGCAGCCGCCGCAAACGATCGAGGTGGTCGACGCGCTCTTCCACCGTCTCGATGTGCCCGTGCAGCATCGTGCAGTTCGACTTCAATCCGGCTTGGTGCACCTTGCGCGCGATCGCGAGCCATTCGTCTCCGCTGATCTTCAGGTGGTACGACTCCTTGTGCACGCGGTCCGCGAAGATCTCCGCGCCGCCGCCGGGAATCGAGCCGAGCCCGGCCTCGATCAACTCGGGCAAGACGTCCTCGAGCGGTTTCTTCGCCTTCTTCGCGATCTGGTCGAGCTCGACCATCGTGAAGGCCTTGATGTGGATCGCGGGCCGCACGCGTTTCACCGCGCGCAGGAGCTCGAGGTAGTAGCTGTACTCGAGCTTCGGATGGATGCCGGCCACCATGTGCACTTCGGTCACCGGATCGCCGAGGCGCTCGCGGATCTTCTCCGCGGCTTGCTCGGGCGTGAACCAGTACGCGCCCTCTTGACCCGGCAACCGCTGGAACGCGCAGAAGCGGCACAGCTTGTTGCAGATGTTCGTGTAGTTGACGTGCTGGTTGACGTTGAAGTACGTGCGGTCGCCGTGCAGGCGCTCGCGCACGTGGTTCGCGAGTTGTCCCACAGCATGGAGGTCGGCGCGGTAGAGGCGTAACCCGTCGTCGAAGGAGAGTCGCTCTCTCGCGAGCACCTTGTCCGCGATGTCCTCGATTCCGGCAGCGCGCGCGGTCTCGCGCAAGCGCTCGTCGATCGGCGCGGCGAGCACGCTCATCGCGCGGCCTTGTGCGTTGCGGCCTCTTCCCGGTTCCTCGGGAAGCACGTGCCTGCGTGGCGCGCGTCGACGATCCCGTACCACGAATTGCGTTGGCGCGGCGCGAAACCGGCGCGCTCGATCTGTGCTTCGAGCTTCTGGATCGGCGCGAGGTGGAAGCACCCCGCCGCGGAGACGACGTTCTCCTCGAGCATCGTCCCGCCGAAGTCGTTGCATCCGTAGCGCAACGTGACCTGCGCCATTTTTAGACCCTGCGTCACGAAGCTCGTCTGCATGTTGTCGACGTTGTCGAGGAAGATGCGGCTGAGCGCTTGCACGCGCAGATAGACGGCGGGCGTCGCGACCTTCGGATACTTGTGCTCCTCGGGCACGCCCGAGGGTTGCATCGTCCAACATGCGAACGCCGTGAACCCGCCGGTCTCGTCTTGCAGATCGCGGATGCGTGCGAGGTGCTCGACACGCTCCGCCGCGGTCTCGACGTGTCCGAACATCATCGTGGCCGAGCTGCGCAGCCCCGCTTCGTGCACCTTGCGGTGCACATCGAGCCAGCGCTCGGTCGACGTCTTCTTCGGGGCGATCACGCGGCGCACGCGCTCGACGAGGATCTCTGCGCCCGCACCGGGCACGCTGCCGAGACCGGCGGCCTTCAAGTCGGCGATCACTTGCTCCACGGGACGCTTGTCGAGCTTCGACAAGTGATCGAGCTCGGGCGCGGACAGCGCGTGGCAATTCACCTGCGGCCAGCGCGCGCGGATGTCGGCGATGAGATCGCACCACCAGTCCGTCTTGATGTAGGGATGATGGCCGCCCTGCATGAGCAGCTGGCGGCCGCCCAGATCCGCGGTCTCTTGGATGCGGCGATGGATCTCGTCGCGTGAGAGCAAGTACTCGCCCGGAGCTCCGGGCCGGCGGTAGAACGCGCAGAAACCGCAGTCGGTGACGCAGACGTTCGTCGGATTCAAGTTGCGATCGACGATGTAGGTGACGATCGGCTCGGGGTGCTTGCGCTGGCGCACGAGGTCGGCGAGTCGGCCCAGCGTCAGGATGTCCG
>JANOFY010000133.1:0-2598 GCA_031413895.1 Planctomycetota bacterium
CGAATTCGCCGGCACGCTCGAACGCTTTGCCGGCGACGGCTTCATGGTCTTCTTCAACGACCCGGTGGAGCAGTCCGACCACGTCGAGCGCGCCGCGCGCATGGCGCTCGCCATGCACGGTGACATCGCGCTGCTGCGCGCGGGCTGGACTCACCGCGGCTACCGGATCGACGCGGGCATCGGCATCCACACCGGCTACGCGACCTGCGGATTCATCGGCTACGAGGGACGGCGCGACTACGGCGTGATCGGGAACGTCACGAATCTGGCCGCGCGGCTCTCCGACGCCGCGAAGGGCGGCGAGATTCTCACGACCGCCACGGTGCGCGCGGAGCTGCGCGAGCGCTTCGCCTTCGAGTCCGTAGGCGAGCTCGACATCAAGGGATTGAACGCGCCCCAGTCGGCCTTCCGGTTGATTCCCAGCGAGGATGCGCGCTAACTACAAGGGACCGATGACACGACTTCCTCTCGCGCTGCTCTCGCTCGCGCTGCTCTGCGGGTGCTTCGTCAACGTCAAGATCCCGCTCGACACCGACCTCGACCGCACCGAGCTCGGCTCGAAGGTCGGCGAGGCCTCCGCGCAGGGAGTTCTCTGGCTCTTTCTCTGGGGCGACTCTGGAACGCAGGCCGCGGCAGAGCAGGGCGGGATCACAGTCATCACGCACGCGGACCGGCAGATCTACTCGATCCTGTTCGGCCTCTACGCGCGTGAGACGACGATCGTCTACGGCGACTGAGTGGCGCGCGTCGCTGCGGTCCTCAGCGCGCTTCTACTGTGCGGTTGCGTCAGCGGCCTGGCCTACACCCACGTGACGCGGCCGCTCACGACGCACTTCAACCGCACACCCGTCGCGGACGGGTTCGTCGCCGAGGGCGACGTGAAGGACCTGAACCTGCGCTACAACACGTTCCTCTTCGTGCGCGTGATCTGGGACGAGAACTCGATCGGCTCGATCGCGAAGGAAGCCGGCCTTCGCGAGATCTACTACGCCGACCTCGAGACCTTCTCGGTGCTCGGCATCTGGACGCAATACACCGTACACGTCTACGGGTCCAAGGGAGCGCCGTCGCCTTGAGCAAGACCCCGTCGCAGAAACAGATCGTCGCTGCGCGGCTGCGGCTGCGCGAGCGATTCATCAGCAAGATGGAGTCCACGCCCGGCGTGTCGGACGCGAAGCCGCTGGGCAGCGGGCCCAAGAACCGCCACGGCATGCCGCGGGTCCCGATCGGCCAGACGCCGACGGCATCCGGCAAGTGGCCCGTGCTCGATCTGGGCACGCAGCCGGCCGTTACATCCGAGACCTGGCAGCTCACGGTCGATGGCGCGTGCAAGAACCCGATCGCTCTCGACTGGACCGCGTTCAATGCGCTCGAGCAGGTCGACGACGTCTCCGACTTCCACTGCGTCACCGGCTGGTCGAAGCTCGACGTGCCCTGGCGGGGGGTGCGCTTCGCGACGATCGCCGCGCTGGTCGAGCCTGACGAGGCCGCTACGCACGTCGTGTGTCACGCCTTCGACGGCTACGACACGAACCTGCCGCTTGCCGAGGCACTGAAGGACGACGTCCTGCTCGTGCACGGCTTCGAGGGGAAGCCGCTCCCGCCCGAGCACGGCGGACCCGTGCGCCTGATCACGCCGCAGCTCTACGCCTGGAAGGGCGCGAAGTGGCTAAAGCGCATCGAATTCCTGAAGGCCGACCGCAAGGGCTTCTGGGAGCTGCGTGGCTACACGAACAGCGCGCATCCGTGGCGCAACGACAGGTATTCCTGAGCCTCGCTCGCCGCGTATGATGCACGCATGAAGATCGAGACGCTCGCGTTCGGGTACGGACTGATCGAGGGGCCGCGCGTCGACAGCGCGGGGAACTTGTTCTTCAGCGACGTCACGAACGGCGGTGTGTTCCGGCGCCGTCCGAACGGCGAGATCGATACGGTCGTTCCGAAGCGCCGGGGGGTCGGCGGCATCGCGCTCCACGCGGAGGGCGGGATCGTGATCTCGGGTCGGAACATCTGCCACGTCCGGGACGGCGAGACGCGCGTGCTGTTCGCGCGCGACGACATCCCCGGCTTCAACGACCTCTTCACCGACGCGCAGGGCCGGGTGTACACGGGCTCGATGCTCACGAGTCCGTTCGGCGCCGCGGAGCAGAAGCGCGTGCTCGGAGACTGCTTCCGGATCGACGGGGAGGGCCGGGGGACGCTGCTCTACGGCGGTGTCTCGCTCACGAACGGCATCGGCTTCTCGCCCGATGGCCGGCGCATCTACCACAGCGATACGGCGCGCGAGCTCGTGCTCGTCCCCGCGCCCGACGAAGCCGGCCGCGCGAATCCGCTGACACCGATCCGCGTCGCGGGTAGCCCCGACGGGCTGGCGATCGACGCCGAGGGCGGCATCTGGGTCGCGCTGTACTCGGCGGGCGCGGTGGCGCGCTTCAAGCCCGACGGCTCGCCGGACCGCCTCATCGAGGTTCCCGCCAGGGCCGTCACCAGCCTGTGTTTCGGCGGCCCGGACCTTCGCGACCTGTACGTCGTCAGCGCCGACAACACGGACGACCCGAAGCGCTTGGGCTCGATCTTCCGCACGCGCAGCGACGTCGC
>JANOFY010000134.1:0-5458 GCA_031413895.1 Planctomycetota bacterium
CATGTACCTCGCGATGCCGAACACGCGGACGCGCTGGTCGTCGGCGCTGCTCGCAGGCCTCGTCGCCGCGCTCGTGTGGCAAGTCACACTCGTCCTGCACGTGCGCTTCCAAATCGGACTCGCCCGCTACAACGCGATCTACGCGACTTTCGCTGCGATCCCGATCTTCCTCGTGTGGGTCCAGATCTCGTGGGTGACCGTGTTCTTCGGCGCCGAGCTGTGCGTCGCGCACCAGTACGGATTGCGGCGCGCACAGGCCCTCGATCGAGCGACGACCGATCAAGAGAGCCACGAGCAAGTGGCGCTCTCGGTTGCGAAGCGTGTCGCGGCCAGTTTCCTTTCCGGTGAGGAGCCCTGGACCAGCGAGCGGCTGGCGCGCGATCTCTCCGTGCCGCTGGCGGTTCTCGATCCCGCGCTCGCCGCACTCGTCTCGCACCGCGTGCTCTCGATCGGGGCCAGTGCGGACGGGACGAAGGTCTATCTGCCCGCGCGCGGTCTCGAGCAGATTCGCGTCGTCGAGGTGCTCGACGCAACGCGTCGGACGCCGCCGGACCAGCGCGCGCGCAGCGCTCCGAACCCCGACCCACAAGTGCTCAGGGTCATCACCGGGCTCGATCAGGCCGCGCGCGAATCGACGTACAACGGCACCCTCAAGGACCTCGCGCAGCAGTCGACCGACGCGCGCACTTGACCAACGCCGCTCAGCGCGTGCCGCTGCCGTTGCGCGGCAAGCGCGCGTCAAGATCCGCGACGAAGTACACCATCGCGGCCATCCACGCGGCTCCGAGCTCGAGCTCGCGCGGGTGCACCGCGTCGAGCGTGTCGCGCTCAGAGTGGTGGTAGTCGAAGTACCGCTGCGCATCCGGCAGGTACTCCATCACGATCACGCCTTCGCGTTCGAGCGGGCTGATGTCCGCGCCGCCGCCGCCCTGCACGAGCGTCGCCGTTCCACCGGCATGCAGTAGGTCCGTGATGCCGCGCAAGATTTCGAACGCGCGCGGGTTGGCGTTCGTCGCGAAACCACGCGGTGCAAAGCCGCCGCGGTCGGACTCGATGGCGAGCACATGGCGTTCGATCTCGGCCTTGTGCGCATCGCGGTACGCGCGGCCGCCGCGCAGGCCATTCTCCTCGTTCATGAAGAGCACGGCGCGCAGCGTGCGCTGCGGACGTAGTCCCAGCGCGCGCACGAGACGCAGCGCCTCGATCGCCTGCACCGAACCAGCGCCGTCGTCGTGCGCGCCTTGACCGACGTCCCACGCGTCGAGGTGTCCCCCGACGAGCACGATTTCGTCGGGCAAGCTCGCGCCGCGGATCTCGCCGATCACGTTGTGAGACGTGACCTCGGCGCGCGTTTCGCAATCGAGCACGAGCGCGAGGCGCACCGGGGCTCCGTGCTTCACGAGCTCCGACAATCGATCGGCGCCCGCCGTGCTGATCGCTGCCGCGGGAATCTTCGTGACGCCTTCGGCGTAACGCATCGCGCCCGTGTGGGGGAAGTCGTCGATCCGCGTCGTCATCGAGCGCACGAGCGCCGCGACCGCGCCGGCTTGCGCCGCCTCGATCGCGCCCAGGGCGCGCTGGTTCACCGCTCCGCCGTAGGCTTCGAACGTGTCGACGCGGCTCGCGTCCATCCGCCGATTGAAGAGCACGATGCGCCCCCGCGCGGCGTCGCCCAGCGCGCGCAGTTCCTCGAAACTCTCGACGACCACGAGGTCGCCTTCCACTCCGGCCGGCGGCGTCCCGACGCTGCCGCCGAGCGCGAGCACGGGCAGCTCTGCCGCGCGTGACTCGGACGGCGCGACGACCGAAAGCTCCGATCGCGTTCCGCGCACCCACTGCGGCACGAGGCACTCCTCGAGGCGCACGTTCTCGAGCCCGTCGCGTTCCATCTGCGCGCGTCCCCATTCCACCGCGACGGTTGCGCCGGGTGATCCCGAAAGGCGCAAGGGCGCGACGCGGCACAGTTCGGCGAGCTTCGAGTACGCCTGTCCGCGCGCGAGCGCTTCCGACACGAGCGCCTCGACGATCTCCTCGCGCGAGCGGCGCGGCGCGGGCGTGTCTTGCGCGGTCGCGGGGGATTGCAACGCGGCGCACGCGACGAGCGTTGCGAAGACTCCGAGCGCTCGCGTGACGAGCGCATCATCGATCGTGTTCATGACGGCACGTCAGGCGAACACGCGGCGCATGCGCCCGCAAGACCTCAGCCTGTAAAGCGCAGGGCCACGCGCGATCACTCGGCGCGCAGGAAGATCTCGACGGGCCGCACGATCGCCGGCTGCACCTCGACGACCGATTCCGCGGCGCGGAACCCGTTCGCTTCCACGCGCAGCGTGTAGATGCCGGGTTCCAGCAGTCGATCTGCGAGCGCAGTCGCGCCCGGCGCGAGTCGGCTTTGGAGCCGCGGTCCTGCGCCCGGTTCGAGCGGCGGTTCGAAGAACTGGAGTGTCATGCGGCTCTGTCCGTCGCTCGTCAGGAGCTCCGCGCGCGCGCCGTTCTCCTGGAGCCACGCGTCGTACGCGGTGTCGGGATTCGCGACGGTGCGCAGATCCGGCGGTCCGAAGTCACGTGGTGCTGGTCCGTCGATCGAGATCGAGATGCGCAGTCGTCCGCCGGCGCGCGCCGAAAGCGAGAGTTCGTGATCGCGTCCGCTGTCGATCTCGACCGGGCCCGGCGAGCGGACGGGGAAGTGCATGGTCGGCGGATCGAGGCTCGGCTCGAAACCGACCTCGACTCCGTAGCGTCCGGGCGCGATCGGCGCCAGCCAGCCGTTCTCGTCCGGGCGCAGCGTGCCGAGCTCGGCGAGCGGCTGGCCGCTGAGCGGTGACAGCAGCGCGACGCGCAGAGGGCTCAAGCTCTCGCCGCGCGCGCCGCTGACGACGACGCGCAGCCGTCCGTGTGCGAGCGCCGGCTCGAGCAGCAGCGTGCGCTCGAGCTCGAACTCGCCGGGCGCGAGGATCACGAGCTCCTCCGTTTGGCGGCTGCCGCTCGCGCGCGCGGTGAGCGCGTACGTTTGATCGGGCTCTACCTCGAACGTGGCCAGCGCGTCGCGACCCTCCGCGGTCGAGTGCGCCGCGGCGCCGGTTTCGAGCGTGCCGTCGGCGCTCGGCTCGACCTCCGTGCACGTGACGACCGCGCCCTCGAGCGCGGCGCCACTCTGCGACCTCACGCGGACGCGCAGTCGATAGGCATCGAGCACGAGCCGGATCGAATCGGCCGGCGCCGTGTACACGGAGGCGCGTGGCTCGAGCGACAAGTGCATCTCCGCGGATCGGAGCGCGTATCCCGATTCGCGCAACCCCTGCACGCGAAACTCACCGCGCGCATCGGTGACCGCGGACGACGAGACGAGCCCGTCGCCGCCCTCGAGCTGGGCGGCGTTGCTCGCCGCGAGCGCGAGCGCATTGGGATCGTGCGCGAGCGCGTCGGGAACCGCCCAGACTTCCAAGTCGCGGACGGGTGTTCCGTCGGGATAGCGGACCGTGCCGGCGAGAGATCCCGCGCCGACGAGCGCGACGTCGCCCAGCCTGCGGTCCTCTTCTGCGACGAGCTCGAGCTCGTCGAGCCGCGCGGAACCGTAGCGATCCTTGCGCGCCCACACGTGATATCGGCCGCCCGACACGAAGCCGATCTCGAATCGACCGTCGGCGCCGCTCAGCACTTCCGTGCGCGGCGGACGGGGAACAGTGGCCTCTTCCGAACGCGCCCCGGCGACGAGTACGACGCTCGCGCCGCGCACGCCGTGACCCTGTGCGTCCACGACTCGTCCGCTGAGCATGTTCCCAGCCGCGAGCCGGAAGTCGACGGTCCACGTGCGCACCGGATCGGCGGCTCGCTCGGCGTCCCAGCCGTATCCCTGCCGGCGCGTCTGCGGTTGGAAACCGGCCGCGTCGACGGCGACGCACACTGTCGCGAGGCGGCGCGATTGCTCGTCGAGATCGAAGAGCTCCGCGGTGCGCGCGGAGTACGTTCCGTCGGCGCCGCTCGTGGCGTGCGCGATCTCGTGCGCGCCAGCCGTCGTCTCGAGCGAGATGCGAATCCGCGCGCCTTCGATCGGGCGCGCGCCTCGTCCAACGATGCGGCCGGTGATGCGCAGCTCGCCGCGCGCGCCGGCCCCTCTGCTGCCGTCGTTCGAGCCCGTGAGATGCGGATCGCCGAGCGGTGTCGTGGCCGCGCGCGCATTCGGATCCGGCGCTGCGCCGGAAAGCTCGGGCAGAGACGCGTCGGTTGCGACGCGAGTGCTGGCCGGCTCGGTTCGATCGAGCTCGAGCGCGACCCAGCCGATCGCGAGTAGGGCGGCGATCGAGAGCGCGATGAGCAGGAATCGTTGCGCGGATCGCATGGCGTCAGCGCTTCTTCGGCCGCGGCGGAACGAGGATGCGCTCGAGCCGATCGGCCTCGGCGGAACGCGCGGCTACCGACCCGTCCGGCCGGAACTGTCCGTCGACGCCGGCGCGCTCCGCAAGCGCTGCGGCCGCGCAGGCCTGCGCGAACGTGACATCGCCGCCGCGCTTCCAGTCGACGCGCGCCGCTTGCGTCGCGGTGCCTTCGCGCAGGATGCGCACGAGGAACGGGATCGTGCGCGTGCGTCCGAGCGTGAGCGCGGCCACGGCGCACTCGACGCGCACGTCGAGATCGGGGTGCGGCTTCGCGCCCGAGCCCAGAGCTTCCAGTCGCGCAGCGCATTCGCGCACCGCCGGATCGGGAGAGCGGAGCGCCACCGCGGCGACGACGTCGCACGCATCGCCGGTGGGATCGGCTGCCGCTTCACGATCGACGCGCCGCTCGAGGCTCGCGAGGAGCGCTTCCTGCGCGGCGGGATCGTGACTCTGCGCGAGCAAGATCGCCGCACGCACGGCGCGCTCGCCGCCGTCGGCGAGGGCACGCGAGAGATCCGTGAGCGTCTGTGCACCGAGTCGAGCTCGCCTGCCGTCCGGCAGCCACGCGCGCGCTGCTGCTTCGAACGGCGCGCGGCGCACTCGATCCCACTCGGCGAAGACTTCGATGGTGGGTTCGGGCACGACGCTCGGTGCGGCCGCGGGCGCGCGTGTCGGTTCGATCGGTTCGATCTGAGCGATCGGAGCGCGTGCGCTCGCGCAGCTCGCGAGTGCGATCGTCAGCGCGACGGACGCGACGCGACATCGGCCGCGCAAAAAGGAGTCCTGGATCGACATCGGCACGCCGAAGCCTACCTCACGAGCCTCACCCGGATCGACGGCGACGCTGGCGCGGCTCGTGGCCGGATCGTTCACGGAAGGAAGGAACGCAGGCCCTTGCTGTCGGCGATCCACAATCGACCGCGCGGAATCAGCGAGTGCGGCGCTTCCCAGGCTACGTATGTCCATTCGCCCTCGCGGAGCACGGTGAAGGCGACGTCTTGGCTGTCCTTGATCCGCACGGTGTAGACCGCTGCACCGACCTCGACGACCCAGTGGGACCACGGTGATCCCAGGACGGTCCC
>JANOFY010000135.1:0-1937 GCA_031413895.1 Planctomycetota bacterium
CCGCCCTCCTGGCCGAGGCTCGCCATGAAGAATCGATTCGGACTTTGCCTCAGTGTCGTCGCACTCGCTGTCGGGATCGCGAGTGGAACCGCGCGCGCGCAGTGCCTCGACTGGTCGACGGGATTCGAGAGCGCCGGACCGAGCGGTGGCGTGCACGCGCTGCTCGCGATTCCCTCCGGTCCAGTGGAAGGGCTCTACGCCGCCGGGGAGTTCGAAGCGACCGCGGGCGTCGCGACTGCGAACATCGCGCGCTGGGACGGTCAGCTGTGGTCTGCGCTGGGCGCGGGCATCACGGACGGAAAACTGCCGCGCGTCGCCGCGCTCGCGTTCTTCAACGGTGAGTTGATCGCGGCCGGCGCGTTCGCTTCGGCGGGCGGAAGTCCGGCGAGCAATATCGCGCGCTGGAACGGGAGCGCATGGTCGCCGCTCGGTGCGGGTGTCGATGGACCCGTGTATTCACTCGCGATCTTCAACGACGGCACGGGGTCCGCGCTCTACGCAGGTGGGTCGTTCGCGAAGGCCGGCGGCTCGCCGGCGCCGTTTTTCGCGCGTTGGAGCGGCACGTCGTGGTCGTCCGTCGCGGGCGCGCCCGCGGGGCCGGTGACGACGATGTCGACCGCACCGGGCGCGTTTCCGGGCGGCGGCGCACTGTTCGTCGGCGGGAGCTTCTCGAACTCGGGCGCGTTGAGCACGAGCAACATCGCGCGTTGGAACGGGAGCACGTGGTCGGCGCTGGGCGCCGGGACCAACGACACCGTGCACGCACTCGCGTTCCACGACGACGGTGGCGGAACGAAGCTCTTCGTGGGCGGCAACTTCAACACGGCGGGCAGCAACGTCGGCAATCCCTACGCGAGCTGGAACGGTGCGGCGTGGTCGAACGTCGGCCCGACGGCCGTGACGGACGCGCCGCTCGACAACATTCGCACGTTCTTCGTTCACGGCGGCGCTCTGTACGCCGGCGGACGCTTCACTTCCACAGGCGACGTCAGCGCGAGCTCGATCGCGCGTTGGAACGGCTCGACGTGGGTGCCGGTCGGAGGCGGCGCGAACGGAACGGTGCGCGCGTTGGCGGTCTTCGACGCGGGCGTGGCGGATCCTTGCGGACCGTCACTCTACGCCGGCGGGCACTTCACGACGGCCGGCGGCAGCGTGCGCGCTCGCGTCGCGAAACTGTGCGGAGCGTCGTGGACCGCCGTCGCATCCGGCGGGGGACTGTCGCACAGCGTCGAAGCGCTGACGGCGCACGGCAGCGAGTTGTACGCGGGCGGATCGTTCCAGACCGCGGGTAACACGCTCGCGAACCGCATCGCGCGTTGGAACGGGTCCACTTGGTCGGCGCTCGCGAGCGGACTCGACGGCGCGGTGCACGCGCTGACCGTGTTCGACGACGGCTCGGGACCGGCGGTGTACGCCGCGGGAAGCTTCAAGAACGCCGGCGTCACGCCCGTCAACTACATCGCGAAGTGGAACGGCGTGAGCTTCACTCCGCTCGCGTTCGGATTGACGGCGCCGGTGTACGCGCTGGCGGTGTTCGACGACGGCTCGGGTCCGGCGCTCTACGCGGGCGGTGAGTTCCCCGCGGTCGCGCTCGTCGCGGTGCTCCCGGATGTTCCGAGCGGTCCAGTCGGACCTTCGCCGCACATCTCGCGTTGGAACGGCGCCGCGTGGTCGAGCGTCGGCACGGGAACGAACGGCGTCGTGCGCGCGCTCGCCGTGCATGCTGGCGCGCTGTTCGCCGGCGGAGATTTCACCGGCGCGGGGCCGCTGCAAGTGAACCACGTCGCACGCTGGAACGGGACCGCATGGAGCGCGCTCCGCAAAGGCGTCGACGCACCGGTGAACGCACTCGCGTCGTGGAACGGAAGCCTAGTCGCGGGCGGCGAGTTCGAAGCCGCCGGCGTGCTCGCGGCGCGTCACCTCGCCACGTGGAACGG
>JANOFY010000136.1:0-16985 GCA_031413895.1 Planctomycetota bacterium
CGTCTTTCCCAGGCCGACGACGAGGTCGTAGCTCGCGCTCGCGACGTGGCGCTCGACCGCCGTCGCGAACGCCCACATCCGCCATGCGCTGCCGATCACCGGACTCTTGAGCACTTCGAAGCGGACGCTGGGGTGCGGCGGTTCGGCGTGACTGCGGCAGACGATCGTCACATCCTGACCTTTCTCGGCGAGCTTGCGCGCGAGGCCGTTCAGTACGAGCTCCGTCCCACCGATCGGTGCATGCCGCATGTGGACGAGCGCGATTCGCATCGCGAGCCAGTATAGGGGGACGCCGAGACGCTTCCATCGGCGCCGCGCGGGTTCCAAGATCTACGGCTCATGGAGTCGCGAGGCGTACCGTGGGAGTGTGGCGGTGCGCGCGGCGTGCGCTTCGGGGAGCTGCCACCTGACATCGCACGATCGCTGCCACGTTGGATCGAGGCGGCGCGGGTGGACGAAGGCACCGAGTTGAAACCGGGTCGCGTCTGGCGCGTCGACGAGTGGACGATCAAGCGCTTCGTGCCGGACGGCTTCGCGGGCCGCTGGCTGCGCGCCTCACCGGCCGTGCGCAGTGCGCGGCTGTGCGCTCGCATCGCGCCCGTGCGTACTCCGCGGCCGCTCTTCGCGCTCCAGGATCGCCGGCTCGGTTGGAGGTCTGCGTGGCTCGCGACCGAGTACGTCGCCGGCGAGCACCTGCACGAAGCGCTGCGGTCGAGCCCAGCCGCGGTGGACGCGCTGCCGGGTTTCATGGCCACGATGCATCGGCACGGAGTTCTGCACGGCGATCTCAACGTCTGGAACCTCCTGTGGAGCGGAAGCGAGTGGGTGCTCATCGACCTCGACGGTATCCGCGGGCCGCTGCACCGCTTGCGCCGCCGAGCCATCGCCGACGAGCAGTGGGTGCGTCTCGCGGGCACGCTGCGCGACGTCGAGTTCGCGAAGCCGCTTTTCGAGAAGTACCTCGAGCAGATGAACGAGCGCTCGCAATCGGCGGCGCGCTGGAGCCGGATCGAACGCGGCGCGCGGGCGCAGGCCACCCGCTACGACCGATTGCTCGCGGAGCGTGCGACACGGGGCGACGCCTAGGCTAGATTGCGGCGCACGTTCGCATGACCGCCTCGCCGCTCACCATCGTCCACATCGATGCCGAACACGGCTTCTCGGGCGGCGAAGTCCAGGTTTTCCTGTTGATGGAAGGTCTGCGTCGGCGCGGGCACCGATCGGTGCTCGTGTGTCCGCCCGCGAGCCGGTGTCTCGACGAGGCGCACGCACGCGGATTCGAAGCGATCGCGGTGCGGCTCGCGAACGAGCTCGACGTCGTCAGCGTCGCGCGTCTGCGCAAGGAGCTCGCGCAACTGCGCCCGGATCTCGTTCATCTGCACACGGGTCGCGCGACGTGGCTCGGCGGACTTGCGGCGCGCCTGGCGGAGATTCCCTCGATCACGACGCGCCGCATGGACCGCGACGTGAAGAAGAACTGGCGCACGCGGCTCGTGTACGGCCAGCTCGTCGAGCGTGCGGTCGCGATCTCGCCAGCGGTCGAAGCGTGCATGCACGCCGGCGGCGTGCCGCGCGAGAAGACCTCGACGATCCACAGCGCGGTCGATCCGGAGGCCTTGCAACCGAAGACAAGTCGCGCCGAGGTTCGGCGCGCGCTCGGCGCGGACGAGACGGAGCTCGTACTGCTCGCCGCGGCGTCGCTCGTGCCGCGCAAAGGGCTCGATGTGCTGATCGATGCGCTGGCGTTGCTCGAAGCGCGTGGACTTGCGCCGAGGACGTGGATCGCGGGCGAAGGGCCCATGCGTGCACTCCTCGAGGAGCGAGCTCAGCGCGCGGCGCTCGACGCGCGCGTCACGTTCCTCGGCGCGCGGAACGACGTTCCCGACCTGATCGCCGCCGCCGATGTCTTCGTCCATCCCGCGCACCGCGAAGGACTCGGCATCGCCGCGCTCGAAGCGATGGCGCTCGCGCGGCCGGTCGTCGCCAGCCGCGTGGGCGGGCTCGCCGAATCCGTCGTCGATGGTCGCACGGGGATCCTCGTGCCGCCGGGCGACGCGCGCGCGCTCGCCGACGCGCTCGAGCGCGTGCTGCGCGACGGTGCGCTGCGCGCGGCACTCGGGAACGCCGGACCGGCGCGCGTCGCCGAGGGGTTTCTCGCCGAGCAGATGGTGGAGAAGTACGAGCACCTCTACCGCGACGTCTTGACGACGCGGAGCGCGACATGACGCAGCCTCCGAAACTCAGCGCGTGCATCATCGCGATGAACGAGGAAGATCGCCTCGGCGATTGCCTGGCCTCCCTGCGGTTCTGCGACGAGATCGTCGTCGTCGACTCGCACTCGACCGACCGCACGCGCGAGGTCGCGGCCACGGCGGGTGCACGCGTCATCGAGCGCGATTGGCCCGGGCACGTGGCACAGAAGGAGTTCGCGATCCGACAAGCGACGCACGATTGGGTCCTGTGCCTCGACGCCGACGAGAGATTGTCGACAGAAGTTGCCGCGGAGATCCAGCGGCTGCGCGACGCCGGTTTCCCCGCTTGCGCAGGCTGGCGCGTGCGGCGGCTCTCGTCGTACCTCGGTCGATGGATGAGACACGGCGCATGGGTGCCCGACCATCAACTGCGACTCTTCGACCGACGACGTGGACGCTGGGCGGGACTCGATCCGCACGATCGCGTCGAGCTCGACGGACCTCGGGGCGAGCTCCGCGGCAGGCTCTTGCACCATCCGTATCGATCGTTCGACGAGCACCTGCGCACGATCGACCGCTACACGACGATCATGGCCGAGGGACTCTTCGCACGCGGCAAGCGCGCGCGCGCGAGCGATCTCGTCATTCCGCCGCTCGTGCGCTTCCTGCGCGCGTACGTGTGGAAGCTCGGATTCCTCGAAGGTTGGCGCGGATTGCTCCAGGCCTGTCTCGCGGCGCACTACGGCCGGATGAAGTACGCCAAGCTCTTGGTTCTCCAGCAGCGCGAGATAGACTCCCGTTCGGACGCAGAATGAATCCGAGTGCGAGGGGTGTGACGGCCGGAATTCGCTCGATCGCGCGCTCGGCGATCGTTGTCGGTGCACTGTCGCTCTCGTTCGCGTGCCACCGCGTGTCACCGGTCACGTCCGAGTCGGGCGCCGCGGCGCTGATGCGCAACTTGGTGCGCGCGCGCGCGGTCGACGTGATCGTGGAACCGGGCCCGCTCGAGGAGGCGTGCCAGCGCCTCGCGATCGTGTGCTCGCCGGGCGCTCCGGGCGCTCCGAGTTCAACGAACGCCGCGCCCGAAGCGCCGCTCGGGCGCGATCGAATGGACTACCGCGTCAATCCGCCGGCCGGTCGAGAGCGGAGCTTCGCAGCGCGCATCGTCGTCGGCACGTTGGCGCTCCCGCGCGTCGGATTCCTGCTCGACCGCTTGGGCGTGTCGTACGGAGCGCGCGCGGACGGCCAGGGGTTTCAGTACCAAGAGCAATCGTTCGACGACGATGGCGACGTCCTCATAGCGACGTTCGAGGATCCTGATCGTCCCGGCTTGCCCGTGACGGTGTTCTGCGGCAACAGTGTCGACGCGCTCTCGCATGCGCTCGGTGACTTGACGCCCGCGTGGCGTCCGTGGGTGCAGTGTTTCCGGCGCGGAGAGCTGGCCTTGAGCGGACCGCTGCAACTCGACGGTCGCATCGTCGCGCACGAGCTCGGACGCATCATCGGACGCACCAGCGCGATTCCGCAAGGACACGTCGAGTTTCCCGCGTCGACGGATGCCGCGTGGCTCACGGGTAGCGCCGCGGTGGAAGTGCCCGAGGAACGTGTGCGCGAGTACCTCGAGCGCGCATCGCTCGCGCGGGCGAAAATCGGAGCGTTCAGCGCGGCGCCCAGCCTCCCGAACGTGGACCTCACGTTGTACGCGTATCCCGAGCAGATGGTGCCGAAGGTCGGACACGTGCGTCTTGGAGGCGTCAACCCGATCACGCGCTCCGCGCACGTGCTGTGCGCGAACGGCGTTCCCGACGACGGCGGAGCGGCGGTCGCGGAGGCCTGCGCACTCAGCGCGCTCGGCCATCCCGTACATCCATGGTTGCTCGCAGGAGCGTCGATCGACGCCGCGGGAACGTACTTCGGCGTCGATCTCGAGCGCTGGATCGCGTGGCTCTCGACGAGCGGCCGCATGGCGGATCCGACGGAGTCCAATTGGAGCGCGGATCGATCGCCGCACGTGCGCGTGCCGCTGCAGGCCGCGCTGTTCCGATTCTTGTGCGAGACGCGCGGCGAAGCGGCCGTCCGACAGATGTGGCACGGCACGCTCGAATTCGTGGCGGACGGAGTGCTGCGCGCGCAGTTCCAGCAGTTCCTCGAACGGCGCGCGAAAGGATACGCCAAGGAATTCGAGGCGCGCCGTTCGATGCCGATCCCACGGCGCGGCACCGGTGCGCTCGCGAAAGGGGTCGCGTTCGAGGCGTCGAATGCGCGCCTCGCGGCGGGTTATGGCTCGAAGGTGTTCGAGTCGGCGCTCGATGCGCTGCCGCCGCTCGGCGTCAACGCTCTCGCCATCACGAGCTACTTGGTCGATGAACCCGATCCGCCGGAGTTCGCGGGCTTTCGCAGCCGGCGCACGTTCGGGGCCGTCGAAGGCGACCTCGGTCTCTTTTGCGCGCTGTGGCAAGCGCGCGCGCGCGGCCTCGCGACGTGGGTCGAGCCGCATTGGCTCAGCGCGCCGGCAGGTTCCTACCGCGGGTCGTGGGTGCGCGAGCAGGAAGGCGCGATCGCTGCCTTCGCATCGCGGTACGCGGCGTTCCTCGAACACTACGGATTGCTCGCCGAGCTGTGCGGCGTCGACGTGCTCTCGATCGGCAGCGAGATCCAGCAGACGGCGATCGTCGTGTCCGAGAGCCGGCGCGCGAACCCGGCGGCGTCCGAGTGGAAGCGGGCCGCGTGGAACGATGTGCTGCGCGCGGCGCGCGACGTGTACAGCGGCCGTCTGACGTACGTCGCTTCGAGTCCCGAGGAGCTCGCGAAGATCGAGTTCTGGCCGATGCTCGACGCGATCGCGTTCACGCCCGACACGTCGCTGGATCCGCGCCACGCGGGCGGCGTGTTCTCGGCGGGGACCGTGCTCGCCAATCGACTGACGCGCCAGTTCGCCGAGCTCGATGCGGTCTGTCGCGCACACGATCGGCCGCTGTACTTGATGAACGTCGCGTTCGAGGACGAGGAACGTCGTGTGCGGCGCACGCTTGCAGGTGTCGGCACGAGTCAAATCGACGAGTCGCTGCACGAGAGCGTCGTGTTTTTCAACGTGCTTGGCGGTCCGGCGCGGCCGGCGCGGCTGGAAGGCTTGGTGCTTTGGCGCTGGGGCGCTCTACCCGACGATCGGAAGGACGAGTTCGTGTTCCGCGGTGGATCCGTCGAGAGCTTCGTGCGCCGCGCGCTGGCGCGACTCTGACGGAGCGACGAGGCTCAGCGATCTGTGCGGCGGCCGCTCGAGAAGATCCCGCTGAACGCGTGAGCCGGGTTCAGCGCGCGAGGGCGCGCGCCGGGCGCACGCCGATGTTCTTGTCGCGGATCGACGTCGTCGCCGCGCCGCGGTGCGAAGCGCGCGCCGAGTTCGGAGGGTCCATGTAGCTCCCGCCGCGTCCGACACGCTGCTCGGTGCCGCGCATGACGCGCTCGCCGTCGAGCGCGCGCACCGGCAGCTCGTACGTCGCGAAGTTGTCGCGGCACCATTCCCACACGTTGCCGAGCACGTGGTGGAGTCCGAACGCGTTCGGTCGAAAGCCGTGGACGGGAGCATGGACGACGTAGCTGTCGTCGAAGTCGGGCCAGTCGGGCGGTCCGCGCCACTGCGCACCGACGCGAGCCGCCGATGCGTCGGCCAAGTTTGCCGCGCCGATCAGTGAATCGCGCTCCGATCCGGTCCACCACGGCGTCGTCGTGCCGGCGCGCGCCGCGTATTCCCACTGCGCTTCTGTTGGAAGCGCGAGACCGAGCTGCCACAGGACGCGTGCGCACTCCTCGTGACTCACCTGCTCGACGGGATGAGTGAGATCGATCGTGTGCTCGCCGTGCACTTGGCCTGGTACATAGAGGCTCGGGTTCTTGCCCGTGAAGCGCAGCCACTGGCCTTGAGTCATCTCGTACTTCGAAAGGAAGAACGGTGCGAGCGCGACCTCGTGCACCGGAGCCTCGTCCTGGCGCGCGAACGTGTCGATGTTGTCCGTTCCCGTGGATTCGCCTGTGTTCGGACGCTGCGCGCCCATCGCGAAGGATCCACCGGGGATCAAGACGAACACGAGCCCAGTGGCCTCGGTGATCTCGAGCGTGTCGTCCGGACCGCGCACGGGCACGGAACCCGTCTGCACGTGCGCGAACTCCCACAGTCCCGTGAGCGGATCGCGGCCGAGCGGGACGAGGCCGGGCTGCGGCGAAAGCGCGAGGCCCGCGTACATCGCACACTCGCTCGGGCTCGCGATCGACGTTCGCGCGGCTCGCCATGCATCCGCTGCGGCGTCGATCGTGCGCGCGTTCACCGTGCGGGCCACCTCGAGCCGCTTCTCCACCGAGGCGACATTCCCCGATCCGGCCGCCGCGAGCTCCTCGATGTTTGCGACGAGCTCGGCGAGCTTGTCGTGCTCCCACTGCTGCTCCGTGCTCGCGAATCGCCAGGTGCGTCGCGATTGCGAGCGCTCCGAGAGCTCCGCGATCTCGGTTTCGATGCGCGCGAGCAGGTCGTGCAGCTGTGTCGCGTCGCCGGTTCCCTCACTCAAGCGGTAGAGCGCTCCCTCGCGTTGGACCGCGAGGTCGGCGAGCCGGCCGGCCGACGGATGCGTCGTGCGGTCCAGCGCGCGCGCCGAATCGTCGTAGGGAAGTGCCTGTGCGCGCAACTCGGCGAGCGTCGCGCGATGGACCGCGAGGTGAGACACGAGTTCGCGCGCGGACACGAGCCACGCGTCGAGCGCCGGAACTTGCTCCGGCGCAGCGGGCCAGAGTTGATCCGCCTGCCGGTTCAAATCTGCGAGGCGCGTGAGATCTGACAGCCGCAGGACAGCGGAGAGCCGTTCCCTCGCGATGCGCGCCGAGCGAGCGATGCTCACGGCGGAAGCGAGCAGGACGACGACGACGAGTGCCGCGGTGGCGACGCCGATCGCATGTCGTGACACGAACTTGCCCGTTCGATAGGTCCACGTGTCGGGGCGCGCGACGATCGGCATCCCGCTCCTGTGGCGGCGGATGTCCTCCGCGAACTGCTCGACGGATGCATAGCGGCGCCCCGCGTCCTTGTGCAGCGCGTGCAAGACGATCGTGTCGAGATCGCCCGCCAGCCGGCGTCGCAATCGCCGCGGCAAAGTCGCGCGCTGTGTGGCGATCCATTCCGGCGTCTCGCCGCCGTTCTCGGCGACAGGCCGTGTCACGACGGTGCTCGGCCTTTCCGGCTCCTGTTCGCAGATCGCGCGTTCGATCTCGTGCGGAAGTCGCGTTCGCAACCGGTAGGGGCGGTGACCGGTCAGCAGGGCGTAGAGAACGACGCCGAGTGAATACACGTCGGTCGCCGTCGTCACCGGTTCTCCGCGGACTTGCTCGGGGCTGGCGTACTCGGGCGTCATCATCCGCGCGTGGGTCAACGTCGATCGTGCGTCGCCCGCCGCGAGACTGGGATCGAGGACCTTCGCGATGCCGAAGTCCAGGAGCTTGGGCGCGCCGCGCGCATCGACGAGCACGTTCATCGGCTTGATGTCGCGGTGCACGACGAGGTTCGTGTGCGCGTAGTGAACCGCGGCGCACACGATCTGGAACAGATCGAGGCGTTCGTCGATCGAAAGTCCGTGCTCGTCGGCGTGCACGTCGATGGGCGTGCCTTCGATGTACTCCATCACGAGGTACGGCGAACCGTTTTCGGTCGCGCCGCCGTCGAGGAGCCGCGAGATGTTCGGGTGGTTCAGTCGCGCGAGCGTCTGTCGCTCGGCCTTGAATCGCTCGAGGACCTCGCCGCGGTCCGTGGGGGACGTGACCACCTTGACGGCGACCGTCTGCTCGAAATCGCCGCTGGATCGAGCGGCGAGATACACCGTGCCCATGCCGCCCGACGCGAGCTTTCGAACCACCGTGTAAGCGCCGATGCGCGTGCCCGGTTCTAGCGCTCCGGATCCGCCCGATCGATCGGCGAGCGCTGCGTCGAGCGTGTGCTGCGACGGTGGCGTCAAGAATCGCGCAGCGCCGGCGTCCGCGGCGAGCAGCTCCTCGAGCTCGGCGCGCACCGCGTCGTCGGCGCATTCGCGGTCCAAGAACTCGGCGCGCGCTGCCGGCTCGAGCTCCAGCGCGGCGTGGAAGAGCTCCTCGAGCCTGGCTAGCCGCGCGGCGTTCATCACGCTCCGTCAGGTCCGGCCGGTTCGCCGATTTCCTTGCGCAGCCACGCTTTGGCAAAGCGCCAACCGCGCTCGACCGTGCGCAGCGACGTCGACAAGCACTCGGCGGTCTCCTCGGCGGTGAGTCCCGCGAAGAAGCGCAGTTCGACGATGCGGCACTTCTCGGGATCGATCGCGGCGAATCGGTTCAAAGCCTCGTCGAGCGCGACGAGATCCTCGGCGCGTTCCTCGAACACGCTCGCCGCTTCGAAGAGCGTCACCTTCTCGGCTCCGCCGCCGCGTTTCTCGGCGCGACGCGCGACGGCGTGGTTGACGAGGATCCGGCGCATGGCGGTTGCCGCGAGCGCGAGGAAGTGGGCGCGGTTCTCGAAGCTCCGCGCTTCTTGGTCGACGAGTCGCAGATACGCCTCGTGCACGAGTGCCGTCGGTTGCAGTGTGTGATCCGCTCGTTCGCGGCGCAGCTGACGACCCGCTAGCTCGCGCAGATCTTCGTACACGAGCGGCAGGAGCCGGCTCAGCACATCTGGGTCTCCGTCGCGGTACTGCGCGAGGAGGCGCGTGACCTCGGTGGGCGGATTCATCGCGATGATCTCGGAGCAGTCTAGGTCGCGCGACCCGACTCTGAAAATCCGGCGCTGTCAGAGCAGCCCTGTCCGCTAACTCTTGTCGCGGCTCGAAACGAGCTCTGGGGCCATGCGTGGCTCAGCAGCCTGTGCGCTGCGTTGATCAGCGAGTCCCGGTGCATAACTCGCGATCGAGCCCGATTTGACGAGGACCAGCACGAGGTTCTCGTCCATCAAGATCGACGGCGACAAGAGGATGCGCCGCAGGTCGCGACAGGCCTCACGCTGCAGCGGCGACTCGTACTTCGCCATCGGGCGCGCGTACCGCATGGTTCCGAGCCAAATCAAGGGATACAGCGCGATGAACAGGAGCCGAGCCGAGAACTTGCGGTTCGCGCGACCGATGCGCTGTACGCGGAATCCGTATTGCCACAGGAGATAATGCAGCACCGGCAACGCGGGAATGAACAGATTGTTGTAGTCGCCCGGCGGCGAGCCGTAATTCGCCGGTCGCCGGCGTCCCTTGACGAAACCGCTCATCAGGAAGTGCATCCGTGAGCGAACGCCCGACGAGTTGGGCGTCGTCAGCACCCAGATGCCACCGGGGCGAAGGATGCGGCTGAACTCGCGCACTACGTGCGCCGGATTCTCGAGATGCTCGATCACTTCCTGGAGCACCGCGCAATCGAACGATTCGTCGTCGAGCGGCAGCGCGAGATTCAGATCGACGTGTGCGATGCACTTCGCGCCCGGCCCGAGGTCCAGCGCATCGTCAAACGTCGACGCGGTCACCTCGAAGCCGCGGCGCACGAGCTCGCGCGTCAACGCACCTGTCCCGCAGCCGCCCTCGAAGAGGCGCTGACCCGGCGCACGCGGGAGCACTCGCAGAACGTGTTCTGGGCCGTGCATGGGAGGCGGACTTTAGCAGATGGGTTCGCCCGATGGGGGCGCCCGGTTCGGCGCTCCAGGAGCGCGCCGCGCCTGGTTCACAAAGGCGCGCCGCGCCTGGGTCACAGGAGCGTGCCGGCGAGGATCGTCGTCGCTGCGGTGAAGTAGATGAGGATCCCGGTGACGTCCACGAGCGTCGCGACGAGCGGAGCCGACGCCGTTGCGGGGTCGAGGTTCACGCGCTTGAGAAGGAACGGGAGCAACGATCCAGCCAGCGTTCCCCACGTCGCGACACCGACGACGCTCAGCGCGACGGTGATACCGACGAGTATGTAGTGCTCGCCGAAGTAGCCGACGCTCGGATCGTCCTTGTTCTGGAACAGGTGCTGCCAGCTCCAGACGCGCGCGAAGCCCACGGCTCCAAGGATCGCACCGAGAGCGATCCCCGACGCGAGCTCGCGCACGAACACGCGCCACCAATCGCGCAGGCGGATCTCGCCGAGCGCCATGGCGCGGATGACGAGGGTCGAGGCCTGCGAACCGGAGTTCCCACCGACGGAGAGGATCAACGGGACGAAGAGCGCCAGGAAACCGACCGCATGGATCTCGGCCTCGAACGTGCCCATCGCGCTGGCCGTGAACATCTCGCCGATGAAGAGCACGATCAGCCAGCCCGCTCGCTTCTTGAGCATCTCCCCGAAGCCAACTTGCAGATACGGGCCTTCCAGTGCGGCCGTACCCCCGATCTTCTGGATGTCCTCGGTCGCTTCCTCGCGGACGACGTCGACGATGTCGTCCGCGGTCACGATGCCCTGCATGCGGCCCTGCGCATCGACGATGGGGATCGCCATCAAGTCGGCCTGCGCGAACAAGCGCGCGAGCGCCTCTTGGTCCATCTCATCCGGCGCGGTGACGAGCTCCTTCTCCATCACCTCGCGCACGAGAGCATCGCCGCGCGCCATCATCAGCTGGCGGAACGATACGACGCCGAGGAGGTGCATCGCCTCACCGAGGACGTACGCGTAGTAGATGCTCTCGACGCGCTCGCGCGTCTGTCGGCGCAAGTAGCTGATCGCCTCGTCGACGCGCATCTCGGGCCGGAGCCGCGCATAACGCGGGTTCATCAATCCGCCCGCCTCGTCCTCGGAGTACGCGAGCAGCGCGTTGATCTCCTTGCGCGCCGGTTCGTCTAGCAATGCGAGGAGGTTGCCGCGCTCCTCGACGGGTGCCGCTTGGATCACGTCCGCCGCGTCGTCGGGCGCGAGGGCGCGCATCCACCAGCGCTGTTCGGACGTCGGCAATCCGAGCACGACGTTCGCGCGGTCGAGAGCAGAGAGCTCCAGGAAGAACTCCTCCGCTTCGCTCGACGTCAGGCAGCGGAAGCCTTCGACTCGATCCGAGGGATCGAGAATGGACCACGCATCGCGCAGGTCGACGGACGAGACCCGCGGGATCTCCTGGTCCTGGGTTTCCGTGGGCATCATGGCGGCGGCGCTATCGTTCGGACGCGGCCACCGTTCTAGCGACTGGCCCTCGAAAACCCCACGAGGGCGTCGCGCAAACTCGGCCAAAGCTCCGGCCGGAAGGGCGCGACCCGCGCGGTCGATCCGGTGCTACACGCGGTACGGTTCCGGACCGGAGGGTTGCTCGATGCGCCGGAATCCGCGGGACGCCAGCGCCGCCGCGAGCGGTCGCCGCTGGTCGTCTTCGCCGTGCACGAGGAAGAGCGCCTTGGCTCGCTCGGCGTGCGGCTCCAAGACCCGTATCAGCACCTCGCGATCCGCGTGCGCCGAGAAACCCAGGATCGGTGTGATGCGTGCGCGGACCGCGTAGCTCGAGCCCAGGATGTTGACGCGCTGTACGCCCTCGACCAGCCGCCGGCCGAGCGTGTGCGATGCCTGGAAGCCCACGATCAGGATCTCGGTCTCGGGACTTTGGATGTTCCACGCCAGGTGATGGAGGATGCGTCCGTTCTCCATCATCCCCGACGCGGACACGATGACGGTCGGGCGCGGATCCTCGTTGAGGGCCCGGCTCTCCTCGACGGACTCGGTGAAACGCAGGAACGCGCGAAACGCGGGGTCGGTCTGGTAGCGCTCGAAGAGCGCCAGCGCAGCGCTGTCGAAGCACTCGGGATGAGCCATGACCACGCGCGTCGCGGCGTGTGCGAGCGGGCTGTCGACGACGACCTGAACGGGCGGGGCGCGTTTGTCCGCGAAAATCCGCGACAAGCTGTAGAGGACGTGCTGAGTCCGACCGACGGCGAATGCCGGGATCAGGACGCGCCCGCGGCCGCGCTCGGCGAGTCGTCGCACCACTGCCGCGAGATCGTCCTCGAGATGCTCGATAGGCGGGTGCGACCGGTTCCCGTACGTCGATTCCGAGATGTAAACGTCCGCTGGGCACAGCGGCTCGGGATCGCGCAGGATCGGCTGGTGCCAGCGGCCGTAGTCGCCGGTGAACACCAGGCGCTGCTTGTCCGTCCCCGTGCCGATCTCGGCTTCGACCCACGCCGACCCGAGGATGTGTCCTGCATCGTGAAAGCGAAACCGCATGTGCGGCGCCGCTTCGAACCATTCCTCGTAGGCGTGCGGTTGGAACAGCCTCAGCGTGTCGTCGACGTCTTCGGAGAGGTAGAGCGGCATCACCTCATGACTCGGCAGCTCGGTACGCTCGATCGGCACGGCGCGATCGTTCGCGAGGATGGGCCGGGGCAGTCCGGATCGCGCGCTGGACTCGGACCGGGCCTGCTCGGTCTTCCAGCGTCGCCTCGCTCGTTGCGTTCGTCGCGACGATTCGAGCTTGCGGCGCATCCGCTGGCGATTCAGGTACTCCGCATCATGGAGCATGATGTGCGCGCAGTCGCGCAGGAGGATCTCGCACAGGTCGGTCGTCGCCGGTGTCGCGTGAATCCGGCCGCCGAAGCCGTGTCGCACGAGCATCGGCAGCTTCCCGCTGTGGTCGATGTGTGCATGCGACTGCACGACGGCGTCGATGCTCGCAGGCGGGAACGCGAACCGTGAGTTGCGTCGGTAGCTTTCGTCGCGGCGGCCCTGATACAGGCCGCAGTCGAGCAGTACCGCATGCCGCCCGGCGCGGATCATGTGGCAGCTGCCGGTCGTGTCTCCCGTAGCGCCGAAGAACTTGAGCTCCATGCAGAGGAGTATAGGAGACCGTGCAGCTACCGCTCTCCGTTGAGTGCCGTGGCGAATCGCCGCCGCGTTCCTCGTGTGAAGTGCCGCGGCGGATTCCCGCTGCGGCCAGGTGTCGATCAGGACTTGCTCGGACCGGGCTCCTGCGTGCCTAGCCACTCCGTGGCTTTTTTCAGGAAGTCGGCGCTCGTGTACTTCGTGAGGATCTTGAGCTGCGCGCTCGCCGGAAGCTGGTAGTCCTTCATCCGCTCCCACGTGCCATCGGGCTTCGGTTTGCGATTCTGGGCGTCCCAGGTCTGTCGGAACTCTTCGAGGATCTGCGCGAACTTCGCCTTGTGCTGCGTGGCGAGATAGCGCACGACGCCCCAGGACGTCTGCGCGGCGTCCTGTTCGTACGTGCCGCGCTTCCACGTCGCGAACTCTTCCAGCTTCAACGGATCCTTCGCGCGGTCGTTGAACTTGTTCTTGACCTCGTTCGGCCACGCGGCGTGCTCGACGGTGTAGACGAACTCGTCGCGGTAGGGGAAGCACCAGATCGACGCGTCGAAGCCCATCTCCGCTTCCCACGCGACGCCTTGTACGAGCCAGTTCGGAAGTTGGCCGAAGCGGGAGAGGAGCAGCATCTGCGCGACGCGGTTCAGGAGCTCGTGCTCCGGACTCCACTCCTCTTGTCCCGACGCGATTTCGATGTACGCGCCGCAGAGCGGCTGCTCGAGGACGAACCCGGTGTTCTTGCGCGCGCTCGCGAGCCAGTCCTTCAGGTACGGGTGAGCCTGGCCGAGCTCGTCGAGCGCCGTCGCGAACTCCTTCTCGTCGCGGATCACGAGCATCACGCCGGTCTGCGAGTCGGGCTGCAGGCTCGCCGCGCCCCAACTCGTGGCCTTCTTCGCGGGCTCGGTCTTCACCGGCTTCGGAGGCGGCGTGCCGGCCGGCGGCGACTCGGGATCCTCCGGGATCACGTCCGGCGGCTTCTCCGGCGTCGGTTTGGTGCTGCTCGCCTCGGCAGCTTTGACGACCGGCGTCCGATCCGGGACGGGCAGGATCTCGTCGAACCACTTGGACGTGCGCGCCAGGATCTCGGCTTGCTTCTCATGGATTGAGCGCTCGGCGGGCGTCACGAGCACGAGGCGCGCCGCAGGATCGACGGTCATGCGGTATTCGTGCTCCTTCGCCCACTTCTCCCACGCGTCGATCGCGGCGCGTGCGCTCTCGGGTAGGTCCGCCGGGAGCTTGCCGGGCGCGAAGGTCGCGTCCTTCCAGGTGATGGTGACGTTGCCGCCCGCGAGCACGGGGAGCGCGAGCAGAGCAAGCGAACCGACCGACAGACACAACCGGGAGAGGACCATGGTTCAACGCCTTTCCTTCAACCAACGTCGCAAGCGATCTTCGAGATCGAGAATCGTGAGCCCCAAGACTTCCTGTACGGCCGACACCGGATCGGTCGTCGCGGACGGGCTGGCGAGGTGTTCTCCGGCGCGCTGGAAGAGCTTCGCCGCATCGGCCGGCCGCGACTCGATCAAGTAGGCGCACAGCGCGTACGCCGCGAGCATGTCCTGCATCGTCATCACGTTGGGGTCGCGCCGCATCACCTGATCGAGCTTGGGGGCTGCTTCGCCGTCGAGGAGCTTGAGCGCCTCGTTCATCCAGTTCGTGTCCGAGTTGAGGAGGACCGAGCGCAAGGTTTGCTGCTCCTTGTCTTCCGCAGCCGGCGCCTTGCTGATGAACCAGGTCAGGCGCGTTCCGCACAGCTCGCGCGTCAAGTAGAGCCCGGCGCCTTCCCAGACCCAGCCGCACTGCGCCGTCACCCCGCAAGCCGAGTGCAGGAGATGTCCAACGGTGTGGCGCACGGAGTTGTCGAGGCGGCGGCGCGGGTCGGGATCGAAGAGCGCGACGTGCTTGTCCTGGTTGACGCCCGCGCTCTGCAGGCCGCGCACGAAGTCGCGCTCCGCCGGCGTGAGCGACGGCAGCTTGTCGATGAACGGGTCCTTCTCGCCTTCGCGCGCCAGGACGAAAATCGTGTAACCCGCGGGCAGAGTCGCTTGGAACGCGAACAGTCCGTTCAGGAGCGATTCGGCGGCGAGGCACGTCGTGAGGATCGAGCGCGCCTCCGGTTCGTCGCCGGTCGAGAAAACGCGCATCGAGCTCGTGCCAACCGCCGTGTTCCAGGCCGCCAGCGCCGCTTCCTCCGGTGTCGGCGGCGTCTCCTCGGGGGCGGGAACGTCGCTCTTGCTCGACTGGACCAGCGCCTTGATCTCCGCGCGCCGCGCCTTCGCCGCGACGGTGTCCGCGAGCACCCACTGGTCGCCGAATTTCGTCTCCGCCGCAACCTCGTGGATGCGCGCGTCGTCGGGATCGAAGCGCAGGATCTCGTCGTAGACCTCGCGCCGCAGCTTGGCGTCGGCGGACTCCGACGCGAGCAGCTCGAGCATCGTGTCGCGATAACCGCCGATCCCCTTGGCGCGCCGAGCCGGGAGCTCCTCGAGTCCCTTCGGGTTCCGGTTCTTGGCGACGCGCGGCGGCGGATCCTTCCACGAGCCGTCGGGATTGCGGCCGTAGCGCAGTCCCTTGCGCGCCTCGAGGTTGTCCGGCTCGAGGGTCAGGATCCGGGTGTACACCTGGTCGCGCTCGAAAAAGAGCTCCTTCAGCGAGCACCACTCCGCCAGCGAGAGCTGGGACTTGACGAGCTCGACGCGGGCCTCGGCGCGCTTGCGCTGAAACCCGTCGCTTTGCGCTATCACACGACTCGGGAACAGGAGCATCCCGAGGACTGCGAGCATGATGACTCTGGGCGAGCGTGCCACCAACTCAACTCTCCTCTCGAACTCGACTTCTACCAGGACTTTGGCGCGCGTTCTATCCACGCATCAACGCGACAGGGTATTGGAGAAATGTCATTGATGCATTGTCTTTACATGCTTCGAGCGACTGTCCCGCGCGAGTCACAGCGCCCGGACGAGTTCGCGCTCCCAGGACGCGGATTCACGTCCCCTTATTCCTTCGGCCTCGCTCCATTCACGACTCGTCCGATGAGATCGAGGATGACGGCACGCGCTCGCTGACATGGCACTTTGCTCGACGGCGCCTACCATATGGCGCTTCAAGCGCATGAAGAGCTCCGACCCCACCGCCGCATCGCAGGGTGACGCCGCCATCTTGGGGCTGACGCGTCCTCACCCGCAGTTGTTGACGCTCTACGCGCTGCAGTCGCTCCTCGCGTTCGTGCTCGCGCCGATCGTGTTCGTTCCGCTGTACTTCAAGTATCACACGCTGCGTTACAAGTTCGATGAAGAGGGCATCAGCGCGACGTGGGGGATCTTCTTCCGGCGCGAGATCTACCTCACCTACAAGCGCATCCAGGACATCCACGTCAAACGAAACCTGATCGAGCGCTGGCTCGGCATCGGAACCGTCGAAGTCCAAACGGCCGCGGGCAGCTCGTCGGCCGAGCTCGCGCTGGAGGGACTCGGCGACTACGCCGCGATGCGCGACTTCCTGTACCGACGGATGCGCGGACATGAGCTGGCGGCCGGCGCACCGGCGACGCCGCGGTCTGCGAACCCAACTGAGGAAGACGTGATCGGATTGCTGCGCGCGATCCAGAGCGAGCTCGAGGGCGCGCGTCGCGCGCTCGAGTCGCGCGTCTAGCGGGTCCAAATGGTGCGCACGTCACTCCACGAGCGTTGTTAGCCATGTACTCGCCGCTCAAGTCGCTTGTCGTTCGACTTCTAAAGGTGCCTTCCGCGGCACCTGAACCGCCGGCCGGTACCTATACGAGCGTCCAGGTCTTCCGTGCGAGCCCGCGCTACCTCACGTACCGACTGCTCCTCTTCTACATCGGCAGCGTCGTCGTATGTGCTGCGCTGTCGATCGGGCTGATCGCTTCGCTCGTCGCCGAGGAGTACGTGGCGAGCGCGATCATCGTCGCCGTCGCGCCCGTGCTCCTGCTGATCGCGTTCACGACGTGGTTCGTGGTGCGGATCGACTACGACCTGCGGCACTACATCGTCACGGATCGGTCGCTGCGCGTCCGTGAAG
>JANOFY010000137.1:0-1587 GCA_031413895.1 Planctomycetota bacterium
TCGCAGTCCGCGCTCTCGCGCTGGCTGGAGCTGGCTCGTACTGTGGAACCGATGACCAAGGAACGACCGTCGGATCGCGCCGTGCAGACTGGCAGCACGCGGTCGGCCGCGGAGAAGATACGCATCGTGATGGCGGCGGCAGCGCTGGGGCCTGGCGAGCTCGGCGCGTTCCTCCGTCGCGAGGGAGTGCACGAGGCCGAGCTCGAGCAATGGCGCGTGGCGGTCATCGACGCGGCGACGTCTGCTCTCGAGGGCGGGGCGACGCGGCCGTCATCACGCGGCGCGGACACCAAGCGGATCAAGGAGCTTGAACGCCAGATTCGACGCAAGGACAAGGCTCTCGCCGAGACGGCTGCACTGCTGGTGCTCCAAAAAAAAGTCCAGGAGATTTGGGGGGACGGGGACGACGACACGAACGAGGGAAACGAGAAGTGATTCTCGGTCTCGTGAACGACGCGGTCGCGGCCGGCGCTCGCCGCGAGCGCGCGTGCCTGCAGGTCGGCCTTGCCGAGCGCAGCATGCAACGATGGCGACGTGCGGACGGCGGCGACGACCGCCGTGCGGGCCCGCGCACCACTACGGCGAACGCGCTCTCGCCGGCCGAGCGCGCGCACGTGCTCGAAGTCGTGAACTCGCCGGAGTATCGCGATCTGCCTCCAAAACAGGTCGTTCCGCGCCTCGCAGACGCGGGGCACTACTGCGCGTCGGAGTCGACGATCTATCGCATCCTGCGAGCCGAGGGGCAGCTCGCCCATCGAGGTCGCGCGAAGCCGCGCACCGTCCGCAAGCTCGACGAGCACGTCGCGACGGCGGCGAACCAGGTGTGGAGCTGGGACATCACGTATCTCCTCAGCTCGCTCCGCGGTCGCTTCTTCTACCTTTACCTCGTCGAGGACATCTGGAGCCGCCGCATCGTCGGCTTCGAGGTTCACGCGGAGGAATGCATGCTCGCCTCATCGGCGCTCGTGCGCGCGACGTGCGCGGCGGAGAACATCGACCCGAACGGGCTCGTGCTCCACTCCGACAACGGCGGACCGATGAAGGGCTCGACGATGCTCGCGACGCTCCAGCATCTCGGCATCGTGCCCTCCTTCAGCCGCCCGAGCGTGAGCGACGACAACCCCTTCATCGAGTCTCTCTTCCGCACCCTGAAGTATCGCCCCGAGTACCCGCACAAGCCTTTCGACACCATCGAAGAGGCGCGAGCGTGGGTCACGGCCTTCGTGACCTGGTACAACGCCGAGCATCGCCACAGCGGCATCCGCTTCGTGACGCCCGACGAGCGCCATCACGGTCGCGAGAACGACGTCCTGGCGAATCGTGTGAGGGTCTACGAGCGCGCGCGGCGCAGGCATCCGAATCGGTGGTCGCGCGGCACGCGGAACTGGACGCCCGCGCCAGCAGTCTTCCTCAACCCGAAACGAAATCAGGAGGCCATCGCGAGCGCGCTCTCGCGCGAGACAGACTCATAGGCAATCAATAAAAAGCGACAACTGCTTTGACACTCACCGCAATCGCTCCGTCCCAACGCAGCGACGCTCGCCACCTGGGTCGACCTGGCCGCTCCGCCGAAGCACCTCGCGCTCG
>JANOFY010000138.1:0-6287 GCA_031413895.1 Planctomycetota bacterium
CCGCCCGGGTTCGTTCCGGGTCGGGGGGGGCGCGCGCCCCCTCCGCCGGGCGGCCCACATTTTGATTCGCGGCCCGCGCCCCCTCCACGTCGATGCCACGGGGCAACTCGTCGCGTCCGTGCTCTCGAAGAAGGCGGCCGCGGGATCGACGCACGTGCTGATCGACGTGCCTCAAGGCCCGACCGCCAAAGTGCGAACACCAGCGGCAGCCGACGAGCTGCGGCGGCTATTCATCGCGGTCGGGCGCGAGATCGGCCTCCAGGTGCGAGTCGCCGTCACGGATGGCTCGAAGCCCGTCGGACGCGGAATCGGGCCGGCACTCGAAGCGCGTGACGTACTGCAGGTCCTCCGGGGAGACGCGTCCGCCCCGCACGACCTGCGCAGTCGGGCGCTTTTCCTGGCGGGCGAGATCGTCGACCTTGTGCTCCAGTGTCCGGCAGGCGAAGGACTCGAGCAGGCGCGGCGTGTTCTCGCGGACGGCAGCGCATGGAAGCGGTTCCTGGAGATCTGCGGCGAGCAAGGTGGCTTCCACGAGCCGCCGGTGTCTTCCCACCGCGAGCCCGTGCGCGCACTCCGACACGGCCGTGTCGTGGAGATCGACAACCGCCGAATCGCACGAGTGGCCAAGCTCGCCGGCGCTCCGAAGGCGCGCGCGGCGGGCCTGCACCTCGACGCGCAGGTCGGCGAAACGGTGCAGGCGGGTGAAGCGCTGTTCACGGTGCACGCCGAGACGCCCGGCGAGCTCGACTATGCGCTCGAGTACGCGTACGCGCATCCCGACATCGTGCACGTAGCAGAGGTGCCGTCGTGAAACGAGTCCTGTTCGCAGCTCCGGGACACGAGCATCTGTTCGAGTTGCTCACCAGCCGCTTGGGCTGGGAGTGCGGCGAAATCGAAACGCGTCGCTTTCCGGACGGAGAGACGTACCTGCGGATCCTGACTCCGGTGGCGCACGCCGAGTGCGCAATCCTCTCCGGCCTCGACCGCCCCGACGACAAGATCTTGCCCCTGATCTTTCTCGCCGACGCTGCGCGCGACCTTGGTGCTGCGCGGGTCGGATTGATCGCCCCGTACCTCGCGTATATGCGCCAAGACACGCGCTTCAGACCCGGCGAGGCCGTGACCTCTCGAAGCTTCGCCACACTGGTCTCGTCGTGGTTTCAATGGCTCGTGACGGTCGATCCCCACCTGCACCGCCGCCGCACGCTGTCCGAGATCTACTCTATTCCGTGCGAGACGCTCCACGCCGCGCCGGCCGTGGCGGCCTGGATCCGTGCGAGCGTCGAGCGTCCATTGCTCGTCGGGCCGGACGAGGAGAGTGAACAGTGGGTTTCGGAGGTCGCCGCAAGGGTCGGCGCTCCACACGCGGTGCTGCGCAAAGAACGACTCGGCGACCGAGAGGTCCGGATCTCGATCCCGGATTTGAGTCGTTGGCGCGACCGCACACCCGTCCTGGTCGACGACATCGTGTCGACCGGGCGCACGATGATCGAGACCGTTCGTCAGCTCGTGGCGGCGCGGACGCTCGCTCCGGTGTGCGTCTGCGTGCACGGAATCTTCGCGCAGTCGGCATACGCCGACCTCATCGCCACCGGCGCCGCGCGCGTCGTTACGAGCAACACCATCCCCCATCCGACCAACGCCATCGATCTCTCCGAGCTGATCGCCGATGGAGTGCGCAGCGTCTCGAGCGAGAAGGAGAAATGACGTGCGCGCACCGCTGTCGAATCTGAAGTTCGTTCTGTGCACCGCAAGTTGCGTGCTCGCCATGGCCGTTGCCGCGTGCAACGTCCCACCGTCCAGATCGGAGATGGAGCGCAAGGACGAGCTCGACCGGACGCGGGAGGCGTATCGACCCGCGGGGCAGCGACCCGCTTTGCCACAGCTCACGTCGGAGTCGCCGATCGAGGACTTCGCCGAGTACGCGATGCTGAACAGCCCGCGCGTCGAGGAGCGTTTCTATGCATGGGAACGAGCCGTGGCCGAGATCACGATCGCGCGGTCGCTGCCCGATCCGACGCTCTCGCTGGAGATCGAGATAGGTCGGATGCTCGAGGCTGTCCGACCCGGATTCCTGGGGATGTACCCGGGGCCAGGGAAGCTCGCACTCGCGGCGGAAGCTCAGTCGAGTGCGGCCGCCTCGCGCCGCCATGAGTTCGAGCAGGCCGCGCTGGACGCAGCCTTCCGCGCGCGGACGACTTGGTTGCGCGCGGCGTGGCTGGCGGACGTCATTGCGGTTCGGCGCGAAGTGCTGGACGTGGTGCGCGAGATCGAGGGCCTCGCCTCCGCACAGTTCCGCGTCGGCAAGGTGTCGCTGCAGGACGTACTGCGCGTGCAGATCGAGAGCGACGAGCTCGACACGGAGATCGTGTCGCTCGAGGACAGCCGCAACTTGATCCTCGCGGAGGTCCGATCCGCGCTCGGTCTCTCGCACGAAGCGCCGACGCCGCCGCTGCCGACCCGGCTCCCCGACGTGTTGTCCGTCCTCCCGCAAGGCGACCTGCTCAGCCAGTCGATCCTGGACAACCACAACCTGCTCGCTCTTCGCGATGAGATCCGCGAGGCGGAGTCGATGGTCGCGCTGGCGCGCAAGAGCTCGCAGCCCGACTTCATGCTCGGCCTGCGCGTCGATCTCCTCTCGCCGGTCATGGTGATGCCCGAGATCGGAGCCACGCTGCCGATCTACCGCGACAAGATCGTCGCGATGGTCTCGGCCGCGCTCGCGTCGCGGCACGCGGCTGACTCGCGGCTGACCGGCGCGACGCTCGACCTGGTCGTGCAGCTCGCGGATGCGCACTTCCGCTACCGCGACGCCGATCGCCGTCTCGAGCTCGTGCGCTGGAAACTGCTCCCCAAGGCGGAAGCCGCGCTCGATGCGGCGCGCGCCGCGTATCAGACCGGCTTGACCGACATGACCGGCCTGCTCGACGCGGAGCGCTCGCTCCTCGAGTTCCGAGTCGAAGAGGTGACGATGCGCATGGAACGTGAATCCGCCTGGGCCGAGATCGCCATCGTGATCCTGGGTGCTCGAAGCACACCGGGCACGTAATGGAGGAGGCTGGCGCGTCCGCGCGGCGCTACAACGTCGACCAGATCGGCAACCGTCCGACGTGGACCAAGTGGTCCAGCCACAAGTTCGAGAGCTTCTCCTGCATCGAGTTCGCGCGCAGCCGCTGGTTCAAATTCTCGAAATCGACGCTGTCGAGCAGCTGATCCTGGTTGAAGCACGAGAACACCGGCGCGAGCTCCTTGCCGGTGAGCGGATCGACCTGCTTGCACAGGCACTGCGCGCAGATCTCCTTCATCATGCACTGCATCGGCGAATTGATCGATCCGATCGCGACGTGCGTGGGCGAGAGATGCGGAGCGAGCACGGTCTTCCGGTTCTCGCGCACCGCGTTCATCATGCGATCGGATCCGATGCAGATGAGTCGCGTGCAATCGCAGAGGGGGATCTTCACCTCGTCGAGCGCGCCCGTGGCGTACGCGATCATGGCCTGCACGACGTTGCCTCGGAAATGGCGGTCGTAGGGCCGGCGCTTGTCGGGGGCGATCTCGGCCCCGCTGTCGGTCGACCACACGATGAGATCGGCCGCCGATTCGATCTCCTCGCGCTTGAAGAGATCCTCGCCGCGCTTGAACGCCGCGAAGTAGATCACTTCGTTGCCGCGTGACCGTAAGGCACGTCCGATCGAGAACAGCACCGCGTTGCCGAGTCCCCCGCCGGCGAGGATCACTTTCTCACCCTGCGGAATCTCCGTCGGCGCGCCGGTCGGTCCCATGACGACGACGCGTTCGCCGGGCTTGAGGAGCGCGCACAGCCGCGAGCTCACGCCCATCTCGAGCACGATCATCGACAGGAGACCGCGCGCAGGATCCGTCCACGCGCCGGTGAGCGCGAGGCCTTCCATCGCGAGCTTCGTCCCGTCGACCGAGGCTGCGGTCGCCTCGTAGTTTTGCAATCGATAGAACTGGCCGGGCTCGAATCGCCGCGACGCGGCGGGCGCGTGCACGACGACCTCGACGATCGTCGGTGTCAATCGGCGCACTTCGTGGACGACGGCTTGGAGCTCGTAGTCGAGCTTGTGACACAGGCGGTGCCAGGCCTGTTCCCGCTCCGCGATCGCGCCGGCCTGCGTGTCGAGCGCGTCGATCCGTTGTTGAAACGTCGCGACCACTTGCCGATAGCCATCGCGCGCCGACGCCATCGCCTTGACGACGTTGCCGGCGTACGCCGGGTGATTGTCGCCGTACACGCTGATCGTGTGCCGCCCGTCGTCGTACGACGTGAAGAACGCGGGGCCGCTCGTGTCGCGACCCTTGTCGACGGGGACAAGCGCGTCGTCACCCTGGCGGTACACCGAGAAGAACGACTTCCACTTGTCGAGCGCGAACGTTCCGGGCCGTTCCTTCTCGTACATGATGTTCGGACTGGTACCGGCGGCGACGAGCACGCTGCCCGCCGCCATCTCGACCTTCTCGCCGCTGGCGGACCATTTTCCGTCCGCGTTGCGGCGCTGGCGTTCGAACACCACGCCGCGCACGGCGCCGTGCTTGTCGAGCAGTGCTTCGACGGGCGACATGCACTCGACGAACGTGATCCCTTCCTCGAGGGCCTTGATCACTTCTTCGTGATTCAAGCGGTACGCGGGCGAGTCCTCGAGGTTCTTGCGGTACACGAGGCGCACGCCGCCCCAGCTGCGCACGAGCGACGCGAGATCGGGCGCTTCGCCGGCGAGGTCCGCGCGCTCACGTTCGGCAGCAAGGGCTCGACCGTGCCCGAGCATCGAGTCGAGATCGCGTTGTTCCTCCTCGCTGAAGAAGCGGCGCACTACGGAGTCGCCGAACTGCTGGCACAGCGTGTCGTAACGTCCCGTGAGCTTCTCCACTTGAAGCGGGTAGTACGCGAGCGCCTCCGTCGCCGTGTCGATGCCGGTGAGACCGCCGCCGATGACGATCACCGGCAATTTCAACGCAAGATTCGCGAACGAGTCGCGCTTGAACGCGCCGGTGAGCTGGAGCGCCATCAAGAAGTCGGAGGCCTTGCGGATCCCGCGCGCCAAGTTGTTCTTCATGTCGATCACGGTCGGCTTGCCCGCGCCGGTCGCGATCGCGATGTGGTCGATGCCGAGCTTCCACGCTTCGTCGATGTCGAGCGTGCCGCCGAAGCGCACGCCGCCGTGTAGCTCGAACGTCTCGCGCCGCAGGAGCGACAGATACGGCAACGTCAGGAAGTTCTTGTCCCAGCGCACCGTGATGCCGTACTCGGACACGCCGCCGAAACCTAGCAGCACGCGCTCGTCGAGCTCGCGCTTGATCTCGCCGTAGCTCGCGAACGGCACAGGCGGAACGGCGGGTTCCGCGCTCTTTAAACTGCCCGACCATTCGCCCGGCAGCGGCTCGATCTTCAGTCCGTCGACACCGACGACGCCGAAACCTTCTTGGCACAGGTAATGGGCGAGCGTGTAACCCGCCGGCCCCATGCCGACCACCATCACGTTGATCCCGTTGTACGGCAGCGCGTGCGGACGATCGCGGCGCAGCGGATTCCAACGCGTGAGGAGCAAGTAGATCTCGGGTCCGTACGGCAACGAGAGCGCGTCGGTCAAGACGCGCGTCTCGATCTCGGGGATGTTGACCGGCTCCTGCTTCTGGAAGATGCAGGCCTTCATGCAGTCGTTGCAGATGCGATGCCCGGTGCCGGGGCACATCGGGTTGTCGATCATCACCATCGCGAGCGCGCCGAGCGGATCGCCCTCGCCGTACAAGAGGTGCATCTCGGAGATGCGCTCGTCCAGCGGACAACCGTCGAGCGCGATGCCGAGCGGGTTCTTGACGATCTCCTTCGTCTTCTTGTCGACGAGACCGCGTGAGCACGAGTCCTTCTCGCGATCGTGGCAGAGGATGCACTGATCGACGTGGTTCAACACATGACCGAGGCTGCCGCGCGGATCCGTCAGCTTGAAGCCGTCGCGACGGCGGCGGTGTTCGGGCGGCCCTTCGATCGCTTCGGGCAGATCTGCGATCGGCCGAACGTGTTCGACGAGCCCCGCCTCGAAGTCGACGTCGGCGAGCACGCGCAGAGAGCGCCAACTCGTGAGCGCGGGATCATTCGTCGTCTGGCGCTGCTTGAGATCGGACGCGAGGAGCTCGAGGACCTGTGCGACGCTCTCGGGTTGCCCAGCCAACGCCACTTCGTCCGGCTGGCGCTCGAGCAAGTTCCAAACGCGCGCCGCGAAACGCTCTTCTTCGTCGAGGTCGATGCCGTCGATGCCGGGCAGTCGCGC
>JANOFY010000139.1:0-1578 GCA_031413895.1 Planctomycetota bacterium
CCGGTGTGACCGAAGTGATGGTCCACCCTGCACTGTTTGATGAGGATCGCGAACTGTCACTCGGCAATCCCGACCTGGAGCGCTACGTGAGATCTCGCTATCGTCGCCTGGAACTCGAGGCCTGCATCGCCGCACGCGGCAAGACGGGCGCGTGGCAGCTCACGAACTTCAAGGAACTCGCGGAGCGTGGTGCCGCATGACGATCGTGCCAATGAAGCCGGAGCACGTGCACAGTGTCGCTTCTCTGCACTCGACGCAGCTCACCGGCCTGCTCCGCGCACTGGGCCCATTGGCCACGCGCGAGTTCTACCTGGGGAGCGTGGACTCGCCGCGCACGATCGCGTTCGTCGCGCTCGACGGCGACGTGGTGCGCGGCTTTGTATGGGGCTCGCTGGTGCCCGGAATTCTCAAGCGCGAATCCATCTTGCGTCGACCACTCACCTTCACGGTCGGCGCCGTGATCGGCGTGGTCCTCCAGCCCCAGGCTTTGCGCGTCGCGTTCGACATGCTGCGCGGGCCACAGGGCCACTACGACCCGAAGGCGCCGGAACTCACGTATCTGGCTGTCTCGCCGGAAACACGGCGCGGTGGCGTTGGCCGGAAACTCGTCGATGCGTTCACCGCCGCAGTCCGCACCGCGGGCGCCGCGTCGTATGAGCTGAGCGTCGATCACGACAACACCGTGGGCGAGTCGTTTTATCGTAACCTCGGATTCGAGAAAGTCGGCAGCTATCGCGAGTACGGCGTGCATCACAACCGCTATCGCATGACAGTGAGCCGCTCCAAGTGATTGCTCCACCAACAAGCCTCGGCGAACGCGTGATCCGCTACGGGCTCGCGGGCCTGGTCGCTACGGCGGTGTACGCAGGCTCCGTGATGGCGTTGGTCGAGCTGGCGCACGTCGGCGCGGTTCCGTCGGCAACGATCGCGACGCTCATCGTCATGGTGACGTCCTACGTCATCAACAGAGCGTTCGTCTTCGACGCTACGCGGCCGCACTCGTCTTCGTTTCCCCGCTTCGCCGCCGCGACTGGCCTGAGCATCGTGCTGAACACCGGGCTGATGCACCTGGCGGTCACGGTGCTCGGGTGGACTTACCTCGCCGGCGTCGTGCTCACGACTGCGATTGTGCCGCCAGTGAATTTTGTCGTGAACTATCTGTGGTCGTTCAAACCACAGAGGGATTGAAGATTGAGGATTGAAGATTGAGAAACTGTGCAATCCTCAATCTTCAATCTTCAATCCTTTTCTAAAGCCAGTTAACAAACGCGGGAATTGAGTGCGGCGGCACGGTCACCACGAGATCGACGCGACGTCCCCGCGAGTACGTGACGTAGATCTTGTTGTCCTTCGGCTCCCAATACGCCGCGTCCACAACGCCGTCGTGGTTGTAGTCGGCAGGCACGGGCACCGCGGTCGGCGTCCCGAAACGGAACTGCGTGATCGCGCCGTCCGGCACAGCCCGCCAATACCAGAACTGGTTGTCAGGATTCCAGATCGCCAACTGGTCAAAGCCGAGGCCCGCGTAGTCGCCGGGCACCAGCACATCCCGCGGGCTTCCGCCCCAGCGGAATTCCA
>JANOFY010000140.1:0-8985 GCA_031413895.1 Planctomycetota bacterium
GATCGCTTCGTGACGCACCGGTGCACCGACTTCAACATGCAGGAGCAGGTCGTGCTCGGCGACGGCGTCGTCACCGGTCACGCACTCATCGACGGCCGGCCGGTGTACCTCTTCAGCCAGGACTTCACCGTGTTCGGCGGATCGCTGTCGGAGACACATGCGGAAAAGATCTGCAAGGTCATGGACATGGCGATGAAGGTCGGCGTGCCGCTGATCGGCCTCAACGACTCAGGCGGAGCGCGCATCCAAGAAGGCGTGAGCTCGCTCGGCGGCTACGCCGAGATCTTCTGGCGCAACACGCGCGCATCGGGAGTGATCCCGCAGATCTCGGCGATCCTCGGCCCGTGCGCGGGCGGCGCTGTGTACTCGCCCGCGATCACGGACTTCGTGTGCATGGTCGAGGGCACGTCGTACATGCACATCACGGGCCCCGACGTCGTGAAGACGGTGACGCACGAGGACGTGACGAGCGAGGACCTCGGCGGCGCGCACGTGCACAACTCGAAGTCCGGCGTCGCGCACTTCTCGTCGTCGAACGACAAGAGCTGCATGGCGCTGATCCGGCGCTTGCTCTCGTACTTGCCGCTGAACAACGCGGAGGAGGCGCCGTTCATCGCGACCGACGACCCGCACGATCGCTGCGACCCCGAGCTCGACAAGATCGTGCCGCTCGACGCGCAGAAGCCGTACGACATGCAGCGCGTGATCGAGAAGGTCGTCGACGTCGGCTCGTGGCTCGAGGTGCAGGATCAGTTCGCGATGAACATGATCGTGGGCTTCGCGCGGCTCGGCGGGCGAGTCGTCGGCGTCGTCGCGAATCAACCGTCGGTGCTCGCGGGTTGCCTCGACATCGACGCATCGGTGAAGGGCGCGCGCTTCATCCGCTTCTGCGACGCGTTCAACATCCCGATCGTGACGTTTGAGGACGTCCCGGGATTTTTGCCGGGGACCGTGCAGGAGTACGGCGGCATCATTCGACACGGCGCGAAGCTCCTCTACGCGTACTGCGAAGCGACGGTGCCGAAGCTGACCGTGATCACGCGCAAGGCGTACGGCGGCGCGTACGACGTCATGGGGAGCAAGCACGTGCGCGCGGATGTGAACCTCGCGTGGCCGAGCTCGATGATCGCCGTGATGGGAGCGGCGGGCGCCGCGAAGATCATTCACCGCCGCGAGATCGAGAAGGCGAAGGATCCCGCGGCGACGGAAGCGCAGAAGGCCGCCGAGTACGAGGCGACGTTCAACAATCCTTATAAAGCTGCGGCGCGCGGATTCGTTGACGACGTGATCGAAGCGTCACGCACGAGACCGATGCTCATCCGCTCGCTCGAGCTCTTGAAGACGAAGCACGAGGAGCGGCCGGTGAGGAAGCACGGGAACGTGCCGCTCTGATTCGAGCGCATTGGGCACTCCTCCAGCTTGCTGGGCTCGCGGAGGCGCTTCGCCCGTCAGTTCGCAGGTGAACTCCCGTCGCGTGCAGGGTCGCCCGGCACGGAACGACTACTCGGGATAGACTCGCGTTTGCTGGTCATCGCCTTCGCGGTATCCCCGCCGCGCCCGATTGACTGGAGGACGAACTTGAAGTGCACGTACCTGCTCGCTTCCGTCGCGCTCGCATCGGTGACGTCGGCGCAAGTTTCAGTCGACTGGATCACCACTCACGACGTTGCGGCAGGCGGGCACAATGCTTTCCAAGCCATGGCGGTCGACGCGACTGGGAGAGTGGCGGTGGCGGGTGGTGCCGGCTTCGACTTGCTCGCTTTGTTGACCGTCAGCGGCGACTTCGAGACTTGTCTTTACGGATCGGACGGGACCCTGCTTTGGTCGCGCTCCATGGACTTCAACGCTCAAGATCGCCCCACCGCGCTCGCGTTCGACGATACCGGGGGACTCTTCGTCGCCGGTGCCGGAGAGGGCGATTACATGGGCCCAACCACCCAACGCACGCTTCTGCACTACGACGCGGTCGGCAATCTGCTGTGGAGCAACAATCTGTTGGGACCTGCGTCGGGTTCGAACAGCGCCGACGCGCTCGCGCTGTGCCCGAACGGCGACGTGATTCTCGCCGGTGCCATCAACTCCGATCTATCGATGGAGCGGTTCGATCCAGCGGGCAATGTTCTCTGGAGCTGGATCGACAACAACTACGGCTTGTTCAACCAACTACTAGCGGTCGCCGTCGGCCCGGGTGGAGATGTTTGGGCGACCGGAAATGTCCACGGGAACGCAAACTACGACATCGTCCTCGTACGCCTCACATCTGCCGGCGTTCCAGTGTGGATCCGGAGGTTGAATTCGAACCAACTGGACGACTGGGGGCGTGCGTTGGTGGTGGACGCTGCGGGAAACGCATTCGTCGCCGGTACGGTCGCGGGCAACGCGGCGATCGCGCGATGGGATTCGGGGGGGAGCCTCGTCTGGCTCCGAACCTACGGCGACACGGCGTACATCTACGACTCCGCGAGTCAGATCGCTCTCGATCCCTTCGGGCGCGTCGTCGCGGCCGGACTGTTGCAGAACGGCACCACCAATAGCGACTTCGCCGTGTGGTGCCTCGACACGGCCGGCAGCTTGATTTGGAAAGGGACGTTCGATGCAGGGTTCAGCGGGTCGATGTATCTCGGCGATCTCGTGGTCGACGCGATGGGAGCCGTTTGGTTGTGCGGCTCGATCCCGAACCACCACCTCGTGCTCGCGTCTTGGGATTCGGCCGGCGCATTTCGATGGGGTTGGAGCGAACCCTCGGGCACGAAGTCTCATGCGCGCGTCGCGGCAGTCATCGGGAACGACGTGATCGTCGCTGGAGGCTCGGCCCCCGCAGGTCCGGGCGCGCAGTGGGACGGATTGCTCCTGAGACTGACCCGAACCGCGGTCGAGTACTGCTTCGGCGATGGTTCGAGCGCGCCGTGCCCGTGTGCGAACGCGAGTGCTTCAGAGCAGCATGCGGGCTGCGCAAACTCGCTCGGCCTCGGCGCTCGGCTCGTCGACATCGATGGCACCTCGAGCCTCGCCGCCGACACGCTCGTGCTCGAGGGCTCTCAGATGCCCGACGGCGAGGCGTTGTACTTCCAGGGGACGACGTCGATGTCCGGAGCGGGCGAGCCCTTCGGCGACGGGCTCAGATGCGTCGGTGGAACCCTGATTCGCCTGGGATCGAGCACGAACATCGCGGGCGCGAGCCGGTTCCCTGATGTCGGAGATCCGAGCGTGTCGACGCGCGGTCTCGTGACGACGCCCGGCAGGCGCGCCTATCAGACGTGGTATCGCGATGCGTCGGTGTTCTGCACGACGGCCAACTTCAACTTCTCGAACGGGCTCGTCATCACCTGGACATTGTGATGGCGACGCACGTGTTCACCGGCTTCTCTCAGCCACTCGTGGTCATCTGGAGGACGAACGTGAAGTTCACCTACCTGCTCGCTTCCGTCGCGCTCGCGTCGGTGACGTCGGCGCAAGTTTCAGTCGACTGGATCACCACTCACGACGTTGCGCCAAGCGTGGACAATTTTGTCGGAGGCGTGGCGGTCGACGCGACCGGGAGAGTAGCGGTGGGCGGTCACACCGACGTCGACACCTGGCCGAACACTAACGACAACTTCGAGACGTGCCTGTACGGCTCGGACGGCACATTGCTCTGGTCGCGCTCCGTGAACGTCGACAACTACGAACGGTGCTCGGCGGTCGCGTTTGACGGCACAGGGGGAATCTTCGTCGCCGGACGCGGCGATCCTTATGACGACGAAGTCGAGACCGACAACCGCACGCTCATGCACTATGACGCGGTCGGGAATCTGCTGTGGAGGAATACTCTGTCGGGAACGGGGCGGAACAGTGGCAGCGCGCTCGCGCTGTGCCCGAATGGCGACGTGATTCTCGCCGGTGCCCGCAACTCCGATCTGTCGTTAGAGCGATTCGATCCCGCCGGCAACATTCTCTGGAGCTGGAGCGCGGATGGCGGCAACGGCGGGTCGGACTTGCTAGTAGCGGTCGCCCTCGGACCCGGTGGAGATGTGTGGGCGGCAGGAACCGCCCACACGAGTACAAGCACGGACATCGTCGTCGTACGCGTCAGCTCCGCGGGAGTCCCCGTGTGGATCCGGACACTCGATGGCGCGGACCACCAGAGCGACTACGGGCGTGCGTTGGCGGTGGACGCCGCTGGGAACGCCACCGTCGCGGGAGACATCGGCAAGAACCTCACCAGCAACTTCGACTTCTCGGATGCGGCGATCGCGCACTGGGATCCGGCGGGGAACCTCGCCTGGGTCCGAACCTACGGCGGCACTGCGAACAACGGCGACTACGCGGGTCGGATCGCGCTCGATCCCTTCGGGCGCATCGTCGTGGCCGGAGCCGTGTTCAACAGTGCGACCAATTTCGACTTCGCCGTGTGGTGTCTCGACACGGCCGGAAGCTTGATTTGGCAACGCACTTGGGATGGAGGGTTCGGCGGGTTCGAGCACCTCGGCGATCTCGTCGTCGACGCGAGGGGAGCTGTTTGGTTGTGCGGCGCGAGCCCGGAGAGCACGGCGGGGTACCCGTACGACGCCACGATCGCGTCCTGGGATTCGACCGGCGCATTTCGATGGAGTTGGCGCTACCAGGACCCAGGCGTGAGTCGATGGGCGCACGTCGCGGCGCTCCGCGGCAACAGCGTGATCGTCGCTGGGAGCATGAAGACAACTCTGTTCGACGCATGGGTCGCGAAGCTGGACCGAACCGCGGTCGAGTTCTGCTTCGGCGATGGTTCGAGCGCGCCGTGCCCGTGTGCGAACGCGAGTGCTCCTGTGCAGCATGCGGGTTGCGCAAACTCGCTTGGTGTCGGTGCTAGGCTCGTCGACGAGGGGAGATCGAGCCTCGCAGCCGACACGTTCGTGCTCTTGGGATCTCAGATGCCGAATGGTGACGCGCTGTACTTCCAGGGGACGAGCTGGATGTCCGGCGGAGCGGGCGATCCCTTTGGCGACGGGCTCACCTGCGCCGGTGGAGCTCTCATTCGCCTGGGATCGCGCACGAACATCGCGGGTACGAGCCGGTTCCCTGCTGTCGGCGGTCTCAGCGTCTCCGTGCGTGGTCTCGTGACGACACCCGGCACGCGGACCTATCAGGCGTGGTATCGCGACTCGTCGGCGTTCTGCACCACGGCCAGTTTCAACTTCTCGAACGGGCTCCTCATCACGTGGACGTTGTGACATCGCGGCGAACACGCTGACGGCCGGGCAGGTCTCAGGAGGTTTGTCGGCAACGTGACCGCTCGACCGGTTCGAGCTCAGGTCCTCCGCCCACCGAACCGTGCTACATCCGCGCGGAAGCAGGCGAGCTCAACCGCCACTCGGCGCAACAGCGAGCCGTCGCCTCGCCGACGTGGCAGAGCGGAGCGGCTGGACTGTGCTCGATCTCGTGCTAGCGTGTCGGCGGTGCACGACCGACCCGACCTCCCGATGCCCGCCCTGCGCGCCTTCTGCTCCAAGTGGAAGGTCCGCGAGCTCTCGCTCTTCGGTTCGGCGCTGCGCGACGACTTCGGGCCGCAGAGTGACATCGACTTCCTGGTGACGTTCGACCCCGAAGCGCAGTGGTCGCTGCTCGATCACATCCGGATGGAGGAGGAGCTGTCGCTGCTCCTCGGCCGGCAGATCGATCTCGTCAGTCGCCAAGCGCTCGAGCGCAGCGCGAACTTCATCCGGCGGCGCGAGATCCTCTCTTCGGTAAAGGTCGTCTATGCCGCGTGAGTCGCCGGATCGTGATCCCGCGATCCTGCTCGACCTCCACATCGCGGCGACTCGCGTTCGACAGTTCGTGGCAGGCGTGGATAACGCGGCGTTTCAGAGGGATCTCAAGACTCAGTCCGCGGTGCTCCGCTAGTTGCTCGTGATCGGAGAGGCGACCAAGCGCCTTTCGCGCGACTTCCGAGCATCGCATCCGGGCATCCCATGGACGCAGATGTCCGGCATGCTCGATCACTTGATCCACGGGTACGACGACGTGGATCTGTCGGAAGTCTGGAGCACCGCGACGGTCGACGTTTCGAAGCTGATCGCAGAGATCGAGCCGCTCGTTCCGCTTCCGCCGGCTTAGGAGCACGTCACGTCACGTCTCGGCGCGACATCCGACCAGCGTCGCGGCCATCCGGCGGGGGATCATCCTTGCAATTGTGAAGTCAGACTTCCGATTTGCAAGGTTGGCCTTCATGCAGCTCACGCCTGGCCTGGAGCGACGGGATCCGAGGGACCGGCACGAGGCGACGCACGGCCGCGGCGCTTGAACCGCGAGCCGGCGAGCAGCCTTGGCCGCGCGCTCGGTGTCGAGTGAATCGTGCCACCATTCACATCGGCGAGAGCCACCTCCGACACCGCCATGGTTGCATGGCAACCTGCACAACCTGCAGTGTTCGGCGAGCGAGTCTTCGTGGTCTCGAGGCGTGGGTACTCCTCGCAGTTGGACGCTCGAGCGCAGCACGACGAGTGCGATGATTCCGATGGAACCCACGCGAGAGAATCCGCGCGGCGAACGCATGCCGGTCGCGTTCGCGGCACACGGAGCGCCGATCCTTCTCGATGACGTCGCGTGGATGGGCGAGCTCGCCGCGTGGGCGCGCGCGATGCCGAAGCCGAAGAGCATCCTCATGATCTCGGCTCACTGGGAGGAGCGGCCGACGGCGCTCGGTGCGACTCGCACAGTGCCTCTCGTCTACGACTTCTACGGATTCCCGGAGCGGTACTACGCGACGAAGTACGAAGCTCCGGGCGCACCGCATCTCGCCAATCGCGCGCGGGAGCTGCTGCGGCAGAACAGCATGAGCGTCGCGGATGAGCCCGAGCGCGGACTCGATCACGGTGCGTACGTGCCGCTCGTCGCGATCTATCCCGCGGCGGATGTGCCCGTACTTCAAGTGTCGATGCTGGGGCTCGATCCTCGCGCGTTGTTCGAACTCGGTCAGACGCTCGCACCGCTCCGTGACGAAGGTGTGCTGATCTTCGGCAGCGGTTTCCTCACTCACAACATGCGCTTCGCGTTCCAGCCGGGCATTCCGACTTGGGCGCGTGAGTTCGACGATTGGGTCGCGGACGCGCTCCTGCGCTTCGATGTCGACGCGCTCGTCGACTTCCAGACGCGCGCGCCCGCCGCGCAGATGGCGCTTCCGACGTGGGAGCACTACGCGCCGATCCTCGTCGCCGCGGGCGCGGCGAGCGGTGCGCAAGCTGCGACGACCTTTCCGATCACAGGTTTCTGGATGGACGGCGCGTTCACGAAGCGGTCCGTGCAATTCGGCTAGCGGAAACCCGTGTGCTACGCCGCTTGATTTCGATGAGAAAACGCCGATCGACCATTGCGCAATGAACGGTTTCACGTGTCACCTATCGTGAACATGCGCATGTGGCTCTCCGTCCTCGTTTCGATCGCGCTCGGCGTCGTCGCTCCCGCCCAAGACTTTCCGGCCGCTTCCCCGGCCGACGTCGGCATCGACGCTGCGCAGCTCGAAGCGCTCGCCAGCTTCGTGAAGGGCCTCACCGACAAAGGCGAAGTCGTCGGCGCCGAGCTTCTCGTCATCAAGAACGACAAGACCGTGCTCCAGCGTGCCTTCGGCTGGAAGGATCGCGAAGAGAAGATCGCGCTCGAGCCGAACACGATCTTCTGCGTGCGCTCGATGACGAAGCCGATCGTCGGCACCGCGGTCGATATGCTCATCGACGACAAGAAGCTCGCGCTGTCCGACAAGGCGTCGAAGTACTTGCCGTCGTTCGACAACGATCGCTCGCGCGCGATCACGGTCGAGATGTTGCTGCATCACAAGAGTGGACTGCCGCTCTCGGGCTTGCTCACGCGCGACATCTCCACGGTCACGAGCATTCGACAAGTCGCTGACTGGGCGGGTGAGAAAGGCCCCGAGTTCCCGCCTGGCTCGCGCGTGTCGTACAGCGACGACGGCACGGACACGCTCGGTGCGATCGTCGAAGTCGCGTCGGGAGAGTCGCTCGACGCGTTCGTCGAAGAGCGCATCTTCCGTCCGCTGGGCATGCAGGACGCGATCCCCGTCGTGACGGTCGACCATCCGAAGCGGCCGCGCATCGCGAGCAACTACGCGGGCTCGCCCGGCAACTGGACGCGCTACTGGAGCGCGAAGGATCCGCCCATCTTCCGCACGTTCCTCGCGTCGCAGTCGCTGTACTGCACGACCCGCGACTACGCGCGTTTCCTTTCCTTATGGAAGGAGAAGGGCCGCGCGGGCACCGAGCGCCTCGTCTCGATGCGGTCCGCGCGCCGCGCGCACGAGCCGGGCGCCCTGATGAACTATCCGACGGGCTTCGCTGGCTTGTCGGTCGACTACGGCGAGCTGTGGATGCTCTACGTCGACCGCACGAAGGCGGACAAGCCCGCCGTCGTCGCTTTCGGTCACGGCGGTTCCGATGGGACGTTCGCGTACTGCTTCCCCGAGCTCGACTTGATGGTTCTCTACTTCACGCAGTCGCGCGGCACGCTGTCGGGCTTCGCGTTCGAGACGGAACTGCAGAAGCTCGTCGTCGATCCGCTCTTGAAGACGGTGCGCGCTGCGCCCGTCGCGTACACGGACCATGAGCTCGACGCGCTCGTCGGCGAGTACTGGAACGCCGAGCAGGAGCGGCTCGTCGCGCTCACACGCCGCGGAAGCACGCTGCGCGCCGAGTTTCCGGGTCAAGCGAACGTCGAGCTCAAGCCCGCGCAGGTGCGCGACCGCTTCGTCATCCCGATGGCGCCGTCGGATACGTTCGAGATCGAGCGCGACGAATTGGACGCGCCGCGCGCGCTCATCGCTCACTCCAAGCCGCCCGGAGAAGACGGCGTCGTCGTGCGCTTCGAGCCGCTCGCCGCGGACGCGGGCTTGCCGTCGGTCGACGAGATCGAGGCGCTGCGCAAGCGCAACGTCGATTGGGAGAAGCTCGATTCGCTCGGCGTGTGCCGCCTCACCGGCAGGATCGACATGCCCACGCGCAAGCTGTCCGGAACGAT
>JANOFY010000141.1:0-5238 GCA_031413895.1 Planctomycetota bacterium
AAGCATCCTTCGGAGCCGTGAGCGTCGCTCGCTAGCAGCCCTCGCCTGCCGTGTCCGAGGCAAGAAACGGACGCGTGTCCGCGCGCATTTCCTGGGAGTGATGGCGACTTCGTGCGCGGTCCGGTCGCTAGAATCCGCCGCCCGTGCTCGAGCTCCTCACGAACGCCGACGTCTATGCGCCGCAGTCGCTCGGGCTACAGCACGTCCTGATCGCGGGCGGCAAGATCGGGTGGATCGGTAAAGAGCGACTCGAACTTCCCCTGAGCCTGCGCGTCCGCGAGCGAGATCTCGGCGGCAAGAGGCTCACGCCGGGTTTCATCGACGCGCACGCGCACATCACCGGCGGGGGTGGCGAAGCCGGCGCGAAGAGCAAGGTGCCGGCTGTGTTGCTCAGTCGGTTCACGAAGGCGGGCGTCACGAGCGTCGTCGGCTTGCTCGGCACCGACGACACGACGCGCTCGACGGCTGAACTCCTCGCGCGCGCTCGTGCGCTCAGCGAAGAAGGACTGAACGCGTGGTGCTGGACCGGCGGATACCACGTTCCGCCGACGACACTCACGGGCAGCGTGCGCGGCGACATCGTGCACGTCGATCGCATCATCGGTGTGGGGGAAGTGGCGATCAGCGACCACTGCTCGAGCCAGCCGACGTTCGACGAGATCCTTCGTCTCGCAGGCGACGCCCACGTCGCCGGCATGATGACGGGCAAGGCCGGTGTGCTTCACTTGCACCTCGGTGACGGAGCACGCGGACTCGAGCTCGTGCGCCGCGCTCTCGACGAGAGCGAGATCCCGCCGCGCGTCTTTCACCCGACGCACGTCAACCGCAAGCGCAAGCTGTTCGACGAAGCGCTCGAGCTCGCGCGCCGCGGCTGCACGATCGACGTCACGGCTTTTCCCGTGGGCGAGGGCGAAGACGCCTGGTCCGCGGAGGACGCGGTCGAGCGCTACCTCGATGCCGACATACCGCGCGGTCGATTGACGGTCAGTTCCGACGCCGGAGGTTGTCTGCCCACGTTCGACGACGACGGTCGAATCACACGCATGGGCGTCGGCGATTCGGCTGCGCTCACAGGCATGCTCGGTGCGCTATCGAGGCGCGGTCGCAGGCTCGAAGACGTGCTGCCGGTGCTCACGTCGAACGTGTCGAGCTTGCTTCGTCTGCACGGCAAGGGGCGAATCGAAGTCGGATCGGATGCCGATCTCGTTGTGCTCGACGACGCGGCGCAGGTCCGCGACGTCATGATCGACGGCGTGTGGCACGTGCTCGACGGCGAAGCGCGCGTGCTGGGTACGTTCGAGAGTCAGTGACTCCCGCTGTTCTCGTGTGAATCTAAGTGCTCGATACGAACGCTGAGTTCGCCGTAGGGAGCGTGCTCGCGTGCTTACAAGGGCTTCGATTTCGCGCTGGGATCGTCTGCTGCGGTCACTTGGATCGATCGCCCCTCCGGGCGTTCGACTGGTCGATTGAGAATGGACTCACCTGCGTGGCGCTGCCAATCCGCGAGCTTGTCGAAGTTCTCTCTGTTCCGCTTGATGTAGTCCCACAGGCTGACAGCTTCGCGACTCTTGTTATTGGGGCTGCAGCTCTCAGTCATGGCCCTTCTCCACGTCCGCCGACGACGCGTTGGAATGTAGCAGTCGGTTGAGCCGCTCGATAGCGGCGGTCTCTCGTTGCATGTAAGACAGCGGGATGAACGGGGTCCGCATTCGCGCTGTTTCCACTCGCCACTCGAGCGCGGTGCCGGTGGAGTCCTTGCGCTGGAGCGGCATGCCGGTTCCTAACGCCAATGAGTACAGATCGAAGAAGCGTCTTGGACCGACACCGACGAGGGGCTCGAACAGCACCTTGGTGTGGGCGTCGTCGGGATCCAGCGTGATCCACTGGGACAGCAGGTCGACGGCTCGACTCTTGGGATACGGCTCGATGTAAACCACACGCCGCACTCCCGCAGCCACGATGTGTTTCGCGCAGTTGTGGCAGGGGAACGTGGTTGTGAACAGTGTGCAATCCCGAATCTGCGCCCCACGTCGCGCGGCACTGAGGATCGCCTCCATTTCAGCGTGAACGTCCGTCCCGAACTCGGTGATGTCGAGGAGCCCGGAGTCGTGAAGCTTGCGTCTGCCTGCCGAGATCAAGGCTTCGCGCTCATCGGCTGACAGAGAATCCTCGGTTCCCGGCTGTGGTGTCAGTGCGAGCATGACTTTCCATAGCAGGCGATTCTTCTCGGCGTCGTTCGGGTCGTACCGCTGCGCGACTGAATCGGCGCTTTCTTCGGCCTGCCACGTGAGGCCGCCACCGAACCGCGGGATGTCGTTGCATCCGCTGGAAACTAGGTCACCGCGAGGATCCACGATCGCAGCACCCACCTGTCGCGCCAGACTTGCCGATCGTGCAGAGGCGGCGTATGCCAGGAACATCCCGTGTTCGTCGCGACTTGGCGTCAAGCGGGGGTCGCCGAATGTCAGGCACAGGAACCTCGCGATCTGATCTCGGGCGTTGTTCGCGAACCCGGAGCGGAGGTAGACGTCCGCCAGGTGAAATGTCTCGCGCGTCTGTTGGCCGTACTTGTGCTGCTCCCGTTCATCTCGTTCGATGATCCGTCTCGCTTGCTCGAGAGGCATCTTGCTCGCGTCACTCAAGAACTGAGCGCGTTCCGCGTCACTTGCACCGACTCCGATCACATACAGCGCGGGCCCATAGATCGACCGAAGCGCAGCGACCTCGGCCGGGTTCTTCAGTGACACGAGCACGTGGACGCATCCATCGATGCTGCGGTTACCGTCCGGTCGCTGCTGGCAGATCTTTGCGACCGCAAGGTCCGCGACGGCGCTGAAACCGAGCTCTCTCCGAATCTCATTGCCACCTTCGATCAGCGCGTCGATTCGCTCGAACTCAGGTTCCGTGGGCAGCTCCCTGCCGTGACGCAGCCTCACATACTCGCGGATGCAGTCGCTGAGCCGATACGAACGGACCTCGAATCCCGCCTTGCCGAAGAAGCCTGCGATTCCCTCCACACTTCCAGCGAGATCGACGCCGACGGGAGCGACGATCGCGAGCACCATTTCGCCACGGAACGGGTGGGCGCTCCCGGACGCCGAGTGTGCTGATGCGCTGGTCAAAGCGGTTTCTGCTTCCGGGCTGGGAGCGGCTGGTTCTGCATCGACCGACGAGGGGGCAGTACGGTTGACATCGTGTCGATTGTCGTGGTTACGCACTCACGGCGCTTTGCTCGTCAGCCGACAGATGCCGCCGCGCGAACTTCGCGGGTCGTCGATGCTGATCTCGTCGTGCTCGACAGCGAAGCGCGCGTGTTGGGTACCTTCGAGAGCTAGCGTTTGCCGCGGCCGAGTGTGCGCGCGACATCTTCCGCGAGCCGCCGGGCTCGGATCGCTTGACGAATCCCGGGGCGTGCCCGATCCTGGAGGGCTCGTGATGTCGACCCACGTATATAAGGAAGGAAACAGCCGAACTTGAGCCGCGGTTACATCATTCCCATCGGAGGCGCTGAAGACAAAGTTCGCGACCCCACCATCCTGCGCAAGTTCGTCAAGCTCTGTGGCGGCAAGCGCGCGCGCATCGCGATCCTGCCCACGGCGTCGTCGGACCGCGACACCGGACGCCGCTACGAGGAGGCGTTCGAGGAGATCGGCGTGCGCGACGCAAGCAGCCTGCCGTTCGATGCGCGCTCCGACGCCGAGCGTTCGGACTGGCTGAAGAAGCTCGAGGACGCCGACGGCGTGTTCATGACCGGTGGCAATCAGATGCGTCTTTCGACGCATCTAGGCGGAACGCGCGTCGCGCACATTCTGCGGCACCGCAATTCCGAAGGCGTGCACATCGCGGGGACTTCCGCCGGCGCAGCTTTCCTTTCGGAGCACATGATCGCGTTCGGCGACGAAGGCTCGACTCCGCGCATGGACATGGTGACGCTCGCGCCCGGACTCGGCCTCACCAACCGCGTCATCGTCGATCAACACTTTCGTCAACGCGACCGCCTCGGACGCCTGCTGACTGCCGTCGCATACAACCCGTTCGTGTGCGGCCTCGGACTCGACGAGGACACGGCCGCATTCATTGGGCCGGACGACACGCTCGAGGTCGCGGGGACCGGCGCCATCACGGTCGTCGATCCGACGAACTTGGAGCACGACGGCATGGACACCGCGAAGAAGCACGAGCCTGTGTGCTTGATCAACATTCGCTTGCACATCCTCGTGCAGGGCGGGCGCTACGACCTCGAGAGTCGTGTCGCGCGCGCCGGCGAGCCAGCAACGGAAAGGCGTTGACCGTGCACATCCAAGCCACGTCCGTCTACATCGGGCCGAACCTCTACGCGCACTTCCCGGTGATCCGGCTGACGCTGGACCTGGGCGTGCTCGAAGGATGGCCGACGGCGCGCCTTGGAACGTCGTTCACCGACGCTTTGCTCGAGAGTTTGCCCGGACTCCGCGAGCACGGTTGCTCGTACGGCGAACCGGGCGGATTCGTGCGGCGTTTGCACGAAGCGGAGGGCACGTGGCTCGGACACGTGTTGGAACACGTCGCGATCGAGCTGCAGAACGTCGCCGGTGCGCACGTCACGTTCGGCAAGACGCGCGGCGCCGGACCCAAAGGCGTCTACCACGTGGTCTTCCAGTACGAGCAGGCGGAAGTTGGACAGGAAGCGGCACGAATCGCGCTGACGCTGCTCCATCACCTGCTCCCCACGGAATTGAGGCCCGCCGGCTCCGTCGCCGCCGACTTCGATTTCGCGCGCGAGCGCGACGGCTTCATCCGTTACGCACAGCGTCGCGCGCTCGGCCCGAGCACGGCGTCGCTCGTCGCGGCGGCCGAGAAGCGCGACATCCCGTGGCTGCGGCTCAACAAGTACAGCCTCGTGCAGTTCGGGCACGGCAAGTTCCAGCGCCGCATCCAGGCGACGGTGACGAGCGAGACGCGCAACATCGCGGTCGAGATCGCCTCCGACAAGGAAGAGACGAACCGCATCTTGTCCGACCTCGGTCTGCCGGTTCCGAAGCAGATGCTCGTGTACAGCGACGAAGAGGCCGTCACCGCAGCGGAGAAGCTGCGCTATCCGGTCGTCGTCAAGCCGCTCGACGCGAACCACGGTCGCGGCGTCGCGATCCACCTCACGACCGCCGATCAAGTGCGCGAAGCGTTCAAGCAGGCGCGCGAACACAGCCGCGGCGTGCTCGTCGAGCAGTTCATCGTCGGCTTCGATCACCGCATGCTCGT
>JANOFY010000142.1:0-2057 GCA_031413895.1 Planctomycetota bacterium
CCCAGGTCGTCGAGCCCCGCTGCACCGAGCAACGCGTCCGCGATCGCGTGCAACACCGCATCGCCGTCGGAGTGTCCGAGCGGACCGCTCGGATGGGGGAACCGCACGCCGCCGAGGATGCACGGACGGCCCGCGACCAAGCGGTGCACGTCGAAACCCAGGCCGACGCGCGTGGTCATGTGCGACGCGCTCCGCTCGAGGCGCGTGAGCGCAGGATCGCAGCCGCGATCACGAGGTCGTCGGGTGTCGTGACTTTCAGGTTGCGCGTGTCGCCTTGGACGATCGGCACCGGACCGACGTACTTCTCGTAGAGCGACGAGTCGTCCGTCGGTCGAAAATTCTCCACGCGAGCTTTCTCGAGCAGCTCGCGGAAGCGTGCTTGCGCGAAGATCTGCGGCGTCTGCGCGCTCCACAGCACGCTGCGGTGCAAGGTGTTCTCGACGTGCTCGCCATCCGAGGACGTCTTGATCGTGTCGGTGACGGGCACGGCCACGAGAGCGGCGCCGCGCGTCGCGGCGACTTCGATCGCGCGTGCGATGAGCTCGGTCTCGACGAGCGGTCGCGCCGCGTCGTGAATGGCGACGAGGTGGAGCGACGCATCGGCGGCTTGCACCCCCGCGCGCACCGAATCGACGCGCAGCTCGCCGCCGGCGACGACGTGCGAGACCTTGCGCATCGTGGGACAGCTGCGGGCCATGCGACGGATGCGCTCGAGATCGCTTTCGTGCCCGACGATGACGATCTCGCGCACGTCCGCGATCGGGTCGAAGGCATTGCAGGCATGCTCGAGAAGCGTCAGCCCTTCCAGGACGACGAACGGCTTGCGGGACATGTCGCCCGTCGAGTCGGCGGTCGCCATGCGCGACGACTGACCTGCGGCCACGATGATCGCGGCGGTCGTGCGGTTCGCGGGGCCTCGAGCGGGTTCTTTCATGGGTGTCGGCCAAAGCGTAGGGTCCGCGCGGACGATGACGAAGCGTTTTGAACGGACTCGCTCGGACAGTCTCGCCGAGCTCTGCGCGCCGTGAAACCGCGAGCGCTACACGTCGTGATACCGTCCGCTTCGCCCACGCCTGCTTCGCCCATGATCGGCGAGCCGCGCAAACCCGCCGCGCGCTGGCCGATCATCCTCGGGATCGACCCCGGCACGCGCGTCGTCGGTTACGGCGCCATCGTCGCGCGGGAACGCGGCCCGCGGCTTCTCGCCGCGGGCACGGTCGTTCCGCCCTCGAAGCAGTCCGTGCCCGAGCGGCTCGGCTTCATCCAGGCCGAGCTGATGCGCCTGATCGCCCAGATCCGGCCGACGGTCGTGGTCGTCGAGCAGGCGTTCGCCGCGCGCAACGTGCAGTCGGCGCTGCGCATCGGCGAGGGGCGCGGCGTCGTGCTCGCGTGCGCCGCCGCGTCGGGCGCGACGGTGATTCAGTTCGCGCCCGCCGTCGCGAAGCGCGCGATCGCCGGCCACGGCGCGGCCGACAAACAGCAGGTGAGCGCAATGGTCGGTCAGATCCTCGGGCTCTCGGCACCCCTCCCGGCGATCGACGCCAGCGACGCACTCGCTCTGGCGCTGACGTACCTCCAACGAGCAGCCTTCGAGCGACTGCGCTGATCGGATCCACTATCCTGGGGAGTCCATGCGGGCGGACCGATCTCCATGAGTCACGAGGAATCAGCGACGACACCGGAGACCGCGCCGGGCGGCCTCGACGCGGGTCGTCTGCTCGCGCTCGAGCGCGCGTGCGAGCTCGGACTGCGCGAGCACCTGCCCGGCCTCGAGATCGTCGACCGGCGGCTCGAGCTCATGTCGGGCGACGAGGGCACTCGACGTGTCGATCTGCTCGGCGTGGACGGGTCCGGCCGCGCGATTCTCATCGTGTTCAGCGATGGCGCGTCGGACGACAACCTCCTTGTCGCGTTGGAGTCGGTTGCGTTTGCTCGACATCACGCCGACCTGCTCGCAGAGCACGTCCGATCGCTGCGCGGTGATGCCGGCGTTGCGCTCCACCGCCCGCCGCTGTCGGTGCTCGTGGCCGAATCGTTCGCTCCGCGACTGCTCGACA
>JANOFY010000143.1:0-2951 GCA_031413895.1 Planctomycetota bacterium
CGATCCCCAGATCGAAGATGGTGTAGTCGGTGTCGCGCTCGAACTTGTCGCCGAGAAGATCGGAGTCGGTGTCGGCAGAGACAGGGCTGGAGGAATTGCCGATCGCGGCGTCGAAGATGGCGTAGTCCGTGTCGCGCTCGAATTTGTCGCCGAGAAGATCGGAGTCCGTGTCGGCGGAGACGGGGCTGGAGGACTTGCCGATCGCGGTATCGAAGATGTCGTAATCGGTGTCGAGCTCGAACTTGTCGCCGAGAAGATCGGCGTCGGTGTCGGCGGAGACAGGGCTGGTGGAGTTGCCGATCGCCGGATCGAAGATGTTGAAGTCGGTATCGCGCTCGAGGCCGTCATGGAGGCCGTCACCGTCGGTGTCGACGGCGACTGGGCTCGAAGAGTCGCCGATCGCGGCGTCGAAGATCGCGTAGTCGGTGTTGCGCTCGAGGTCGTCTCGGAGTCCATCGCCGTCCGTGTCGGGAACGAGGGGATTCGAGCGCGAGCCCAGGCCGAGATCATAGATGGCGTAGGAAAAGTGGACCTCGAGACCGTCGTTCAGGGTGTCGTCGTCGGTGTCGGGATCCGACGGCGAGGTCTCGGTGACAGACTTGCACCCGTCGAGATTCAGGTCTTCGCCATCGCCGTCGCCGTCGCGGAGATCGTCGTTGTCGCTGTCGGTGTCGAGCGGATCGGTCGAGGTAGGCACGCCGACACAGCCGACGCGGTAGCTGCGCTCGTAGTTCCCGCCCAGGCACTCACCCACATCTCCAGGTATGTCTCTGCCGCCGTTGTTGCAGCGGTCGTCTGGCATCACCGCCGAGAGTGGATCGGCCGAGGATCCGTCGTCCTTCAGGCCGTCGTTGTCGTCGTCGTCGTCGATCGCGTTTGCGGTACCGTCACCACCGGGTATTCGGTCGCCGTCACCGTCGAAGTAGTAGTCGGGGAAGACGATGTCGAGCGCGGCATCGAGAGACAGCCCGCCGAGGGGCGTGAGGCGTCCGGGCAGATCGAGAAACGCGACGCTGTCGCCCCAGATGTTGAACGTGCTGAGAGGCGTGCCCGGGGGATTGACGCTGGTGGCGGCTGCTCCCGCCATAGCGATGGATATCGGAACGCTCGGGTTCGACGGGTCGCTCGTGGAGAGAATCGATCCACCGGTCGGCGGGGCAGGCTTGCAGTAGGCCGCGGAGCTGCCGCAGACGAATGGCGGATTGATCTCGTCTTCTCCACCGCAAACGTTCCCCGGCAGCTGCCCACCGCCGGTTCCGGGATCGATCTCCAGCTGGGGTGGCGAGACGAGAACGTTTCTTCCGCCGACCAGACCGGTGGTGATCTCGAAGGCCAGATCGACCGGCGTTCCACCGAAGGTGGTCACTCCACCGAAGGCCTCCTGAACGCCAGAGATCGGGAGCTTGACCCGCAGGCCGTACTGCCGCGCCTCCCAGGTATTCGGTAGCAGCGTCGGATCCGCATCTCGCAGGGTTGCGATGTTCTTGAATCCCGCGGCGTCCGGCGGGTCCGTGAAGACCACTTCGCCGAATCGCCCGAATCCCTGGTCTTCGAAGGAGCCTCCGCAGTAGAGGGTCGAGTTGGGATCGGAGATCGTCGCCGTCATGTGATGCAAGGCGCCAGGCACCAGAGTCTCATTGCAGACTGTCTTGAGCGCGAAGAAGAAACTGGTCGAGTTCTGCGTCGTGGGACACGTGCCCGCCTGATCGGTCGTGACCACGGCGCACGCGCCCTCGGGCAGATCCGCGCCGACCACCGCGACGCGCGCGATGCCGTCCTCCTGCGCGAAGTTGGGGTCGTTGATCGGCGTCTCGGAGTCCCCGCACTTGGCCGCGGCGACGGCGACGGGATCGTTCGGATCGCTGACCGGCCGGCACAGACGGAACGGAGCGGCGTGCTCGGTGCGCTCGTCCCTGAAGATCCGCAGCGTGATCGAGAAGTCGTCGGTCGCTCGGATCGGGGTGCACACACCGCCCTCGTCCTTGTATCCGAGCATGGTCGTGACGGGATTACCGGCTCCGCCTACGAACACCAGCCTCGAATTCACGCCGAGGTTCATGCGGACGTCGACGCTGGTAAGCACGTCGCCCGCAGACGCGGTTCCGCACAGCGCGGCGGCGACTGCGAGCGCGGCACCGAATCTTCGAGCTACAAAAACAACAGCAACAACGGGATGACTCATCTGCATCACCTAATCCCACCTAATATGACGAGAGCAGCCGATTTCCCCCCGACTCAGTCTCCGAATACCGCTTCGAGCTGGATCGTGAAAATGCCCGATGACGCCCGAAGCCCGTCGTCGTTGAGCGGCGCGATCCAGTTGAAGTCGAGCAGAACGTTCTGCGCCAACATGAGCTTCAGCCCGATCGACCCGTCGAGCAGAAAATTCTCTTCTCCTCGGGTTTCATTGCTGCCGATCAGATCGAGGCTGATGCTCGCGCGTCCGACCGGCTGGATCGCCGCGCCGATCGCCCAGGCGAATTGCTGCTGGTCCGGCTCGTCGGGCCTGAAGTTGTAGCCCGCGTACGCCTGCATTCCGAGTCCCCCTGCGGGGGTTTCGAAATCCCTGGAGATGACCAGTCCAGGGCGGTACGTCATCGTGTGCAGCCCGGTGAGGTTGTCGGGATCGCCAGTCGGAATCGTCGCCTCAGCCAGGAAAGCCGCGTTCGTCGCGCCGACCAGGAAGTTCCACTTGCCGCGCACGATCACATCGCCAATTCCGAAGTAATTCTCCGATTCGCTGTTGCTGGAGGTCGCACCCGAGGAGTTTCCGATACATTGGGCGAACGGATTGACGAGTGGGTTGGAGAGCGCGGGATCGCTGCACAGCGGAATCGGGCTGTTGCCTTGGACCGTGGTGGCTTTGGCGTCGGCCTTGATATTCATCAAGGGGCGGCGCGGACGACGCCCTGTGGTGAGCCCGGCGAGGTGGGCGGGATGTGCAGGACGAC
>JANOFY010000144.1:0-6402 GCA_031413895.1 Planctomycetota bacterium
CCCGTGCTTGCGCGAGGTCGTGGCGCGGGCACTCTCGCGCGAGCGCTCACGATCTGGTCGGCGGCCGATCGCGACCGCGACGGACGAATTACGAGGATCGAGTCCGCGTCGTTCCCCATCGATGCGGAGAGCTTTCGCCGAGCCGACATCGACGCCGACGGAGCGTGGTCGCGCGAGGAGTTCCTTCACTTCTACCGCCGGTGCGTCTTCGCGTCCTCGGAAGAGGTTGGCGTCGATCTCGATGCGGAGATCGCGCGCCTCTGCGCAATGCAGAGGGCGCGAGTGATCGAGGAGGCTCGTCGGTGCGGGCCGGTGCGTCGACCGGTCGAAGCCGTACGCAAGCCCTGAGCGCCGGCGCAGGCAACGAAAGCGCGTGCGACTTCCCGCCGCACGCGCGTACTCGGTCACCCTCGGAACGGGCTAGGCCGTCGTCTGAACCGACAACTCGTGCAGCGACTCGTCGAACGCGTTCCAGGCGAACCCGCCGTGGATGTCGCCGCTCTCGCCGCGAATCAAGATGCGCGCCGGATGGTCGTTGTCCCGCGCGCAGCCGATGCGCGGAAGTTCCTGATTCGCGCGCCGCAGCTCGCGCCGGTGCGTGGCCAGCGCGGCCTGCACATCAAGACGATCGGCGGAGTGAGTGCGCCGAAACTGAGGCCCGGAAAGCGTCTCCAGTTGCGCCTCGAGCGTTTCGATCGCGGCCGTTCGTTCCACGATCTCCTGCATGATCGAACGGAGCATTGGAACCAACCGGGTCGCACGCGCCTTGTCGTACACGTTCCGTGTCATGGGTGATGTCCTCCTGGTCAGGTTCCTAAGCCGTGTAGCGCGAAGTTTCTTCCTCTGCGCGCGCAGTTTGCAGCGCCAGCGTCGGACACAGCCGGGAGCATCGAATCCGCGAACGGCTGGACTACAAGACAGGTTTGGGTCGTGCTGTGGCCAAGCCCGTGGCGGCGGGCTAACCTGAAATCCACCCAGCGCGCAAAGGGTGAGGCGATTCCAGATCCAGGTAGTGCGTTCCAGGCCGTCCCATGTCAGGTCCCTACGTCGAGATCACACGGCGCGAAGAATTCTCCGCGGCGCACCGATTGCACAATCCGGCGCTCTCTGACGCGGAGAACCGCCGCCTCTATGGGATCTGCAACAACGCGAACGGCCACGGTCACAACTACGCGGTCGAGGTCACGGTGCGTGGAGAGGTGCCTGCCGCAACCGGCATGGTGATGGACCTGAACCGCTTGACGCTCGTGTTGCACGAGGAGCTGATCAGCCAGGTGGACCACAAGCACTTGAACTTCGACGTGCCCTTCCTGGCGGGCGTGATCCCGACCGCGGAGAACGTCGCGATCGTGTTCTGGAAGCGCCTCGAAGCGCGTTTGAAGGGATTGGAAGGATGTCGACTACACCGCGTCCGGGTGTGCGAGAGCCGGAACAACTTCGTGGATTACCACGGCCCAGCGACTTGAGCACCAAGGATCTGATCCGACAGATCCTCGTCGACATCGGCGAGGATCCGACGCGCGAAGGGCTCCTCCGGACGCCCGAGCGCGTCGAGCGCGCGCTCCGCGATCTCACGGCGGGTGCGACTCAGACCGTCGAAGAGGTGGTCGGTCACGGCGTCTTCGAGGAGGATTGCTCGGAGATGGTGATCGTCAAGGACATCGAGTTCTACAGCCTGTGCGAGCACCACATGCTGCCCTTCTTCGGACGGATCCACGTGGCGTACATCCCCGACCGAAAGATCATCGGCCTTTCGAAATTGCCGCGGATCGTCGACGTCTTCGCGCGTCGACTTCAGGTTCAAGAGCGGATGACGGTTCAGATCGCGCAAGCGATCGAGAAGGTGCTGTCGCCGAAGGGCGTCGGCGTCGTGGCGGACGCGGCTCACCTGTGCATGATGATGCGCGGCGTGCAGAAGCAGAACTCGTCGACCATGACGTCGTGCCTGCTCGGCTCGTTCCGCAGCGATTTCCGAACGCGCAACGAGTTCCTGGGCCTTGTGCGTTCGATCAGGCACTGAGACCGGTAGACACGCTCTCGTCATCCGGCCACGGAGCGAGATCCGCGCTCGTCAGCGAGTCGCGACGCGCTGAGGCACGTCGAGGTCGTCGACGTTCGTGCCGTCGGGCGCGTTGTACGCCTTCCAAATCACCTCGGCGACGTCCTCGGGCTTGTTCATCTTCGAACGGTCCCAGTTCCCCGGGACGCCGTCGAAAATCGCCGTGTCCGTCTGATTCGGATAGACGGTCGAGACACGGATCCGTTTATCGCGCAGGTCCTCGCGCAGGGAGTCGCTGAACCCGCGCAGCGCGTACTTCGACGTGCAGTATGCGACGCATTCCGGAAACGGCTGCTTCGCGGCGACCGAGGCGATGTTGAAGATGTGAGCGTGCTCGCTCTCCATCAAGGCACCGAGCGCCTCCGACGTCACGTAGAACGGTCCCGTCACATTGACGTCGAGGTGCTTCTTCCACGTGGCGACGTCGAGCTTCTCGAACGGCTTCAGATCGAACACGCCGGCGTTGTTCACGAGCACGTCGAGCGCGCCGCCGGTGAACTCGATGGAGCGGTACACGGCGGCTTCCACGGAGCCGTGATCGGCGACGTTCATCTGCTGCGGGCGCCCTTTGCCTCCGGCCTTCTCGATCTCGATCACGACTGCGTCGAGGTCGTTCGAATTCCGGGCGGCGACGGCCACGTGGGCGCCTTCGCGCGCGAACCGTAGCGCGATGGCGCGTCCAATCCCCCGGCTTCCACCCGTGACGAGCACTCGGATCGGTTTCATGTGTTCAGTCTGCGGCGGATTCCGGCCCGGCGCGGCGACAGCATAGCCGACGCCTGCGCGGCCCGTCTCGCCCGGATCCATTCCGCCGCGGAAACCGGCAGTCGGCTCCCGCTACAATCGTCGCGTGAGCTGGACGGATCTCGTCACGCAGTTTTGCTTGGAGCTGGCCTTTGGCGTGCTCTTCGCGCTCGGGTTCGTTCCGACCGCACCCGTCGGTCGACTCTTCTACCGGATCATGGCGACCACGGCGTTCCTGCCGCTCGCCGCGGTGGTCGTCGTGCCGTTTCTCGTCGGTGAGGTGGACAGGAGCGATCCGCTCCTGTGGGCCGCGGCGTGTGCTCTGCTCGCGTATCCGTTCGTGTCGGGCGGAGTGCGCGGTTGGAAATGGAGGGCCGCGCTCGTGTGGTGCCTCGTAGGCACCGGAGCCGCGCTCGCGATTGCCGTGAGTCGCGCCGGTCTAGCGACGAGCTTTGGCACGGTGGCCCTCGGGACGGTGTCCGCGATGGCGACAGGAGCGGTCGCGGGGAGCGTGTCGCTCGCGATGGTGCTCGGTCACTGGTACCTGACGGTGCCGACGCTGCAAGTGTCGCACTTGCGGCGGCTGAATTGCGTGACGGTCGTGTCGATGATCGCTTGCCTGTGCGCCGTCGTTCTGACGTGCTGGCTCTTGTCCGAACGATTCGACGCGGCCGAGATTCCGTTGCTCGCGCCCTTTGGGCTCTTTCAGCTCGGCACGCGACTGACGGCCGGGTTGTTGCTCCCGCTTCTTTTCGCGTGGATGACGGCTGGATCGCTCCAGTATCAGAACACGCGCTCGGCCACCGGGATCCTGTACGCATCGACGATCCTCGTGCTGATCGGGACGGCGGTGTCGGTTTCGCTGCAAGACTCCTACGGGTTTCCGCTGTGAACACGGATCGCGCTCGAACGCCGATGCGCATCCAGGTGCGATGCGTGTGCGCGGGCGAGCCGTGGGTGCGGATGAGCGCGCCAGGCCCGAATGAGTTCGCTGCAGCACTCGTGTGCAAGGAGTGCGGACGCCAGGTGCCGCTGCACACGGAGTCCGTCACGTCGAGCGGCGGGCTCGTGGGTTGTCTCGTGTGCGGACATCCCGAGCTCTTCACACGGAAGAGTTGCCCACCGTCGCTCGGCATCATCGTCGTCGTCGTTGCGGCGGTGCTCGCGCCGTGGACGTACTACCTGAGCCTGGTCGGCGCGGCCGTCATCGATTTCGCGCTCTACCGGCTCGTGCCCGATGTCGTCGCGTGCTACGTGTGCGGAGCGGAGCATCGTGCTTTCGATGCGACACCGCGCCATCCGCGGTTCGATCGTCAGATCGAGGAGCGCCTGCGCTACGGCCCGCGCGCCGTCATGGGCCGCGCGATGCGTTCGGGGGGAACCGCAGGAGCTCCCGAGCCGGAGCACTGAGGTCGCTCCTGGACTTGGCCGGCGGTCGGCCGCAGTAGGTCAGCTCGTCTCGAACAGTTGCGCGCGCAGGCTCTTCGCGTCCTCGGCCGGTAGCTGACACGCGTAGTTGCGACACACGTACGCGCGCGCGCCGCCCGCGCCGGCCGTGCGTCCGTCGAGCAGCGGAATCAGTGCCCTGTCGCTGCCTGGCGCGGCGAGCGCGACGACGCGTTGTGGCAGGAACGAGCTCCGCACCACGCGGAGAAGGTCTCGAACAGCACTGTGATCACGCTTTCCCGCGATCACGATCTCTCGCGGGCCGATCGCGAGGAAGTCCACCGCCATCAGCAGTTGGCTGAACGCAGCCGGGTAGCGATTCACGAGTCCGCCCAGCGCGGTGATCGTGCGTTCGGCACGCTTCGCAAGTTCGCCCTGTCCGCAGAGTTCTGAAAGACGCAGCAGATTGAGCGCGTGCACGCCGTTGCCGGACGGCAACGCGCCGTCGTGCGGGTTCTTCAGGCGCGCGATGAGCACCTCGTGATCCTTGCCGGTCGTGAAGTAGGCGCCGTGCTCGGCGTCTTCGAACTGCTCGTCGACGATACGCGCGAGAGCGAGCGCTTCACGCAGCCAACGTTCGTCGAAGTCCGACTCGTACAGATCGATCAGCGCCTGGATCATGAACACGTAGTCGTCGAGGTACGCGTTCAAGTGCGCGCGTCCGTTGCGAGCGGTGGCGTACAGCCGCCCGTCGGGCTGACGCATTTCCGCGAGCACGTAGCGTGCTGCGCGCGACGCAGCCTCGAAATAGCGGGGCTCCTCGAGCACCTGGAAAGCTTGCGCCAACGCGGAAATCATCAACCCGTTCCACGCGGCGAGCACCTTGTCGTCCGTGCCCGGATGAACGCGCTTCTCGCGCGCGCCCAAGAGCTTCGCGCGCGTATCGGACATCGCGGCTTCCAACGTCTCGACATCGACGTGCAGTCGTTCCGCGACTCTGGCCGGCGGGTCGTGACGCCAGAGCGCGGAGAGTCCGTGCTCGAAGTTGCCCTCGTCGGTCACTCCATACCACGCCGCGGCCCACGCGCCGTGGCGCGGACCGAGCACTTCCACGAGCTGCTCGGGACTCCACGCGAAGAACTTGCCTTCGACACCTTCGCTGTCGGCGTCTTGCGAGCTCGCGAAGCCTCCGCTCGACGTCTGCATCTCGCGCAGCGCCCAGTCGCACGTGTCTCGCACGACCGCGGCATACGACGCGCTGCCCGTGAGGAGGTGCGCTTCGAGATAGGCGGGAACGAGGAGCGCGTTGTCGTAGAGCATCTTCTCGAAGTGCGGGATCAACCACTTCTCGTCGGTGCTGTAACGATGGAATCCGCCGCCGAGGTGGTCGTGGATCCCACCCTCGGCCATGCGATCGAGCGTCGTGCACGCGATTGCGCGCGCCGTGTCCTTGCGCGTGCGCGAGGCGTGTCGCAGCACGAGCCGCACGTCCATCGCGTGCGGGAACTTCGGTGCTTGTCCGAAGCCGCCCCACGTCGGGTCGAAGCTCTGCTCGAGCGCCGCGAGCGATCGATCGAGCACGCTCGGATCGATCGTGGCGGTGGCGTTCCATCGCCCTTCGTCAGCGATGCGCTTGGCCATGCCCTGGCCCTGGCGGACGACGCTCTCGCGGTTCTCGGTCCACGCTCGCGCGAGTCCCGCGAGCACATCGGCGAAACCGGGCCGTCCGTGCGCACCACGCGGCGGAAAGTACGTGCCGCCGAAGAACGGCTCGAGCTCTGGCGTCAGGAACACGCTCATCGGCCAGCCGCCGCTGCCGGTCATCGCCTGAACGGCTTTCATGTAGATTTCGTCGATGTCCGGCCGCTCCTCGCGATCGACCTTGACGCAGACGTAGTGCTCGTTCATCAGCCGCGCGATCCCGGCGTGCTCGAACGATTCACGCTCCATCACGTGGCACCAGTGACACGCCGAGTATCCGATCGAGAGGAAGATCGGTTTGGCTTCGCGCTTCGCGCGCGCCAAGGCTTCGGGACCCCACGGGTACCAGTCGACCGGGTTGTGAGCGTGCTGGAGCAGGTAGGGACTCGTCTCTTGAGCGAGACGGTTCGTGGGAGTGTTCGGTGCGTCGCTCATCGGCGTTCGTGGCAGCTTCGACGGAAGGATCGCGGAGTCAGCGGACGTAACCGAGTCGCCGCAGATCCTCGAGTACT
>JANOFY010000145.1:0-2286 GCA_031413895.1 Planctomycetota bacterium
AGAACGCCCAGCGCAGGTGTGCGGTTTCCGCGAAGATCCAATCGGGGCCGGGGAACTTCTCCGCGAGCGCCTTGCTGTCGCCGGTGCCGATCGGGATCGGCCCGTGTGAGACGAGCCCGGACTTCGTCATGAGCTCCGGCTCGCTCTTGCACCACGGACACACGTCCGGCGTCTTGGACTTCTGCGCGAGCGCAGGTGACAGCGCGAAGACGGACCAAACGACGATTCGGACGAGCAGCGTCATCGACGGTCGAGCTTGCACTTGAACTGGTAGCGCCCCGCGCCAACCTCCCATGTGTCGACTGACACGCGGCGGAGACCGGGGGCTTTTCCAATCGGCTGCGCGCCTTCGGTCACAACGTTGTCGTCCGGGTCGCTCGTAAGATCCAGCGGTAGCTGCACGAACGCGCTGGTGCCTGTGGGAATCTCGACATCGAGGTGAAACTCGTCACTCTCGACGCGCCAGTCGCTCACGATCCTTCCGCGAATCGAGTGGTACACGCCGCGCGCGTGCGTGATCACGCCGGGACGCGGTCGAATCGTGAAGTGACTCCAGCCGGGGGACTTCTCGTCAGGCTCGATCCCCGCGACCATGCGCATCATCCACTCGCCGATGGAGCCGAAGGCCCAGTGGTTGAACGAGTTCATCCCCGCGTCTTGGAAGCCGCGGCCGGCCACGAAACCGTCCCAACGTTCCCACAACGTCGTCGCGCCGTTATCGATCGCGAATCCCCACGATGGGAAGTCGTGTCGCATCGCGACGGCACACGCAAGCTCGTGGTGATCGGCGCGCGACAGCTCGAGGAGCGCGTGGTGCGTCGTCATCATCCCCGTGGTCAACGCACCCCGCTCTTCGATCCCTCGCGCGAGTCGTTCGAGCGCACTCCGCTGCGCACCGCCGGGCACCAGGTCGAACGCGAGCGCCAGCGCGTATCCGGCTTGCGTATCGCCGCGCAGCAGTCCGTCCTCCACGAGGAACTCGCGGCAGAACGCGCTCTTGATGTCGCGGTAGAGCACGTCGTACCCGCGCGCGGCCTCCGGCTTCTCGAGCACGCGCGCCATGTCCGCCGCGATCCCCACCGATCGCGCGAACATCGCCGTCGCGAAGAGGTCTTTCGGAACGTCGCTGCCTTCCTTCGACCAACCTTCGGCGACGAGCGTCGAACCGTTCAGCCAATCGCCGTAGTCGTTGCCGCGCGCGTTGCGCCAGACGAGCTCGGGGTTCTTCGCGCGAATCCACGCGATCCAACGCGTCACCGAGTCCCAGCTCGCCTCGAGCACCGCGCGATCGCCGTAGCTCTGATACGCACTCCACGGCACGACCACGCCGGCGTCGCCCCAGGCCGGCACGCCGCTGAATCGCTGGTCAGGCTCGAACGGATGCGGCGCGAAGTCGGGGAAGCGACCGTCCGCCGCTTGCGCGTCGCGCACGTCTGCCAGCCACTTGCCGAAGAACGCGCCGAGATCCATCTGGAGCGACGCCGTCGGCGCGAACGCCTGGATGTCCCCCATCCAACCGAGTCGCTCGTCGCGCTGCGGACAGTCGGTCGGCACGCTCATCAAGTTCGCGCGCTGCGTCCACAGGATGTTCTGCCACAGCTTCGTCAGCATCGGATCGCTGCACTCGAACTCTCCGACCTCGCGCGCGGCGGTGTGCACGACGCGGCCGACGAGATCGCCGAGCGCGGGCTTCGACGCGAGCCCGGTGACTTCGACGTAGCGAAACCCGTGGTACGTGAAGTGCGGTTCGAGGAACTCGTCGGCGCCGCCGCGCAGCGTGAACGCATCAATCTGCGCCGCGCCGCGCAGATTCGCCGTGTACAGCGCGCCGTTCTCGTCGAGCATCTCACCGTGCCGCAACTTCACTTGCGCACCGGCGCCGCCGCGAACCTTCATGCGGCACCAACCCACCATGTTCTGACCGAGGTCGAAGACGAAGACGTTCGGCGACGGCTCGTTCATCGCGATCGGCGCGATCTCACGCGTGACTCGGATCGGCTCGCAGCGCTCGGGCTCGCGCTTCGGACGGAGGTCGCGCGCGATCTCGACGCCAGCCCACGCCTTGTCGTCGAACTCGGGCGCGTCCCAACCCGCGAGCTCGCGCCGTCCGTCATAGACCTCGCCGTCGAGCAAGTCCGAGCTCCGAATCGGCCCTTCGAGCGTGCTCCTCCACGTGTCGTCGCTCGCGATCGTGATGTGACCGCCGCTCGCGAGGTCGACCGAGAGCTCCGCGAAGACGCACGGCCGACGGCCGTAGATGCCGCGCGTCGGAAACCCCGGCATGAT
>JANOFY010000146.1:0-13048 GCA_031413895.1 Planctomycetota bacterium
CCGGATCTGCCGTTCGGGCTGAGGTACACGCAGATCGCTTCGTATTATGCGCACAACGTCGCGCTGCGGAGCGACGGTTCCGCCGTGTACTGGCCGGCGACTCCACATGACTCGGACGGGGTGCCCCCGCTCCCGCCGGGACTGAAATACGTGCGTGTCGCAACGGGGAGACTCTTCGGGCTTGCGATCCGCAGCGACGGGGCGATGGTCTCGTGGGGGAATTTGGCGCAGCAGCCGCCGGCGCTGCCGCCTGGACTCTCCTATGTCGACGCGGCCGGAGGTGATGAGTTCGCGCTCGCGATTCGCAGCGATGGATCCGTCATCGGGTGGGGTTCGAATTCCAATGGACAAACAAACGTCCCTGCCCTTCCTCCCGGAGTGACGTACGTCGACATCGCCGCCGGGTTTCGGCACTCGGTCGCATTGCGCAGCGACGGAACGATCGTGGCTTGGGGACAGAGCCCGAACGTGCCAGCGCTGCCTCCCGGAGTGACGTACGTCGAGGTCGCCTCCAATAACAAGACGTCGATCGCGCGACGGAGCGACGGCGCCGTTGTCGCCTGGGGCTCGATCGGGAGCGGAGTAGTGAGCATCCCGCCGCTCCCACCGGGAGAGACCTACGTCGAGATCGACGCTGGGCTCAATTTCCTCGCCGCTCGCCGGAGCGACGGCACCGTTGTGACGTGGGGGACGAACACGTCCCTGGAACACAACGTGCCGCTGCCGCCGCCGGGAGCCGAGTACGTCCAGTTCGTCGATGGCTGGACGTTCACGCTCTTCCTGTTCAGCGACGGGACACTCGTCGCGCGTGGATGGGACGACACGTGCGGGGAGTTGCACGTGCCGACCAACCCGCCAGGCATCACGTATGTCAAGGCCGCCGCCGGGGAGGGGGTGGGCTTCGGGCTGCGAAGCGACGGCACGATTGCGGCTTGGGGCTGCGACTGGATGGGACTCACGAGCGTTCCGCCGCTCCCCGCCACAGTCCGCTACGTCGACGTGGACGCGACCGGAACGCTCGCGCTCGCGCTTCGCAGCGATGGGGCGGTCGTCGCTTGGGGCGAGAACAACGCCGGACAGACGAATGTGCCTCCGCTTCCTCCCGGGCTGACGTACGTCGAGATCTCCGCCGGGAAGGAATTCGCGCTCGCGCGACGCAGTGACGGTTCGATCGCCCGATGGGGCCACCCTACCGGTGCTGTTCCGGGACTTCCCGTGGGATTGACGTACGTCGAGATCGAGGCCGGCGGTTACCACTCCGTCGCGCGACGCAGCGACGGTTCGGTCGTCGGTTGGGGCAACAATAACCACGGTCAGACCGACATCCCGCCGCTCCCGGCCGGCATTTCCTACGTCGAGATCGCCGCCGGCGGAACTCAGACGCTTCTTCGTCGCAGTGACGACGTCGTCATCGTGCTCGGTGCGTTCGGCGTTTGTTGTGGCTTCGATACGTTGCCTCCAGCTCCGGTGGGCTATCGCTACGTTTCGCTCAGCGCCGGCATCGAGCTCGGGTTCCATTCCCAGAGCTACAACGCCGGCATCCTCCGGCCGAACCCTTCACTCGGTGCGCCGTTCTGCTCCGGCGACGGTTCGCTCCCGACTCCGTGTCCGTGTGCGCCACCGAACACGGTGCCGAATCCGAGCGCCGCGACGGGCAACGGTTGCGCGAACTCGTTCGATCTCGATGGTGCGCACCTGCGCGCGTTCGGTCACGTCTCGCCGGACACCGTGAGGTTCGACACCACCATCGGACCGAACTACTACGGCTTCGGGTTGATGGTGAAAGGCACTGCCCGGAACGCAAACGGATTCGCGCACGGCGACGGTGTAGCCTGCACGGACGGAGTGCTCTGGCGATTCGGCGGACACAATGCGGGCACGGGCGGCGCGTCCGTCGGCTCGTGGACCTATCCGAACACCGCTCAGACGAAGTCGGTGTCGGCGGCCACGCTGCAAGCTCCCGGTTCGCACGCGTACTACCAGCTCTTCTACCGGAACGCCGCCGCTGGATTCTGCTCGAGCGGAACGACGAACTGGTCGAACGGCGTCGAGATCGCCTGGTAGTCGCGGATCAGAACGCCATGCCGACCGAGAAGTGCAGCACGCTGCGCACCTCGTCGCCGTCGGGATCGGGATTCACGCCCCAGTCGAGTCGCATTGGTCCGACGGGCAGCTGGTAGCGCACGCCGATCCCGATCGCTTCACGCAGGCCGCGGAACTCGAAGTAGTCGTCGTAGTCCAGCACGACGTTGCCGATGTCGTAGAACAGCGCGCCGTCCAGGTTCCCGACGATCGTGTTGCGCCACTCGACCGACCCGACGCTCCACGCCTCGCCGCCGATCGGATTGTTGTCCGAGTCCTTCGGCCCGAGCTCGTTCTCCTTGAACGAGCGCACGGTGTTCTCACCGCCGTTGAAGAACCGTTCTTGGATCGGAATCGTTTCCGTGTCCTCGATCGGGATGATCACGCCGGTCCGCAGCGAAAAGCCCATCGTCGCGTTCTCGCTCAGCGCCACGAAGAAGGACTGATTCAGGCGCGCGCGCACGAAGTCGAGCTCCGAGCCGAGCGCCTCGTCGGCGAACTCGACCGTCGCCTTCGTGAGGAGTCCCCGTCGCGTCTGGATCACGTCGTCGCGCTGATCGAACGTGTGCGTCAGCGCGACCGATGAAATGTTGACGTCGTCCGTGCCGCCTTGGGGCACGGGATCGACGATGTCGACGTTCGACACCTCCGACTGCTTGTACTGGTAGCCGAGGTTCGTCTCGTGGAATCGTCCGAACCGCCGTTTGAAGTCGATGCCGAGGCCGGTCTCCATCTTGTCGAACGACGGCTCTTGTCGCTGATTGCCGAAGAGCGAGAAGTCGGCGGAGACGTCGCTCCCCAGGAACCAGGGATCGATGAGCGAGATCTTCCCGCGTTGCGCAAGTCGCGCGAGCGTCCCTTCGCCCTGGAGGATCAGCCCCTGCCCGAACAGGTTGCGCTCGCGGATGCCGCCGCTGATGCGCAGCTCTTCGTACGAGCCGTAGCCGGGCTCGAAGTACACCTCGAGGCTCGGACTCTCTTCGAGTTTCACGGTGAGCGCGCGCGTCGTCACGTCGCCTTCCACGGGCTCGAGCGAAAGCTTCACCGTCTTGAAGAGTCCGGTCTGGTACAGCCGGCTGTGGGCCTCGCGCTCGCTGGTGCGACTGTAGCGGTCGCCCGGCTTCACCTTCAGGCGCGACAGCACGAAGCTCTCGTGCGTCTTGTCGTCGCCGTGCACCGCGATCGAGCCGATCGTCACGATCGGCCCCGGGACGATGCGGTAGGCGAGCGTCACCTTGCCGTCGGCCGCGACCTGCCGCTCACCGTGCTCGACGGAGACGTCGGCGTATCCGCGGCCCGCGTAGAGGTCTTCGACGCGACCTTCGATCTCGAGCGCGACACGCTCGGCGAACGGCTCTCCGAGGAACGATGCCGCAGCGGCTTCGAGCTCGCTCGACGCGAAGACGAGCTCGCCTTCGAACCGGACGGCGGCGAGCGAGTAGCGGGTTCCTTCGTCGATCGTCACGTGCACGTCCGCGCGCGTTCGATCGGCGTCGAACGTCACGACGGGATCCGAGATCGACACGTCCATGAATCCGCGGACGATGTACTCGCGCGCGATCTCGCTCAGTGCGGTGGAGACGTGGCTCTCGACGTAGTACTCGTGATCCTCCTCCCACACGCGGCGCGAGCTCGGTGCGAAGAACTCCCGCAGCGTGCGCGCTTCGATCGCGAGGTTGCCTTCGAAGGACACGCGGCCGAGCTCCGTTCGCGGTCCTTCTTGGATCCGGAGGCGCGCGCGCGGCTTCCGGCCCGTCTCGCTCGCCTCCTCGTACTCGTAGCCGACGCTCGCGAACGGAAACCCCTCCGAGTTGTAGTGGCGCTCGACCTCGTACGCCATGTCGTCGACGGCCGACTTCTTGTACGTCGTCTTCGCGAAGTCCGAGAGCTGCACCGCGAGCACGCGGTAGAGATCGCGATCCGAGAACGTCGTGTGTCCCTGGAAGGCGAGGTCGACATCGTCCGATCCGGGTTTGCGCAGCAACGCGCAGCCGCTGAGGGCGAACGCGAGCGCCAGGAAGAGCAGCGTGTGAGCGCGGCTCATGGAAAGCGGAACACGAGCCTCAAGCCGTAGTTGTAACGGTCGTAGACGTCGCGCTCGCCGGTGAAGTAGAGCTCGTCGTTCTTGCGTGTCACGTCGCGGCGCACGAGCAGGCTCGCGTGCATCGTCGGCGCGCCCTTCTGCGTGACGTCCTGGCCGCTCTCGAGCGCGAAACGATCGACCATCGACTCGTCGTCGACGCTCTCGCTGCCGAAGATCGAGTCCATCACGTCGCCCGCGAGGTACACGATGACGTCGCCGGCGGCGTCGAGGTCGGCGACCGAGCTCCCCTCGAGGCCGGGCGCGCGTCCGGTGAGCACGAGGAGGAGCAGATCCTCCCGCGCCAGCGGCGGCGCCGACGCGAGCGTCACCACCGGACGGTCGAACTCCCCGGTCACTCCGATCGTCACGTCGTAGCCGCGCAGCCGCGCGTCGGCCGAGATCTCGAGCCGCGGCACGAACGGATCGCTCGCCAGAAACTCGATGTGCCCGGAGCGGACGAGGATCGTGCTCGCCGGCAGGCGCACGCGCGTGGGCTCGATCAGGATCGTCCCGACGAGGATCGGGAGGCGTCCGCTGCCGATGAGGCGCAGATCCGGCCGCAGTCCGCCTTGGACGCGGCGCGCGGCGATCCGCAGCGGCTCCTTGCTGCGCACGGCGATATCGAAGCGCGCATCGGCGAGCGGCGGCTCCGTGACCGAGAAGATCTCGATGCCGCGCACGCTTGCGCGCCGCGCTTTCGAGGTCGGCAGCGCGAGCCAGTCGATCTCCCGCGTGAAGCGCGAATCGCTGAGCGCGATCTCGCCGCCGATGACGAGCGCGGCCGGCGGCCCCTCGATCGAGAGCTTCGCGTCGGCGCGCAGCGTCAAGTCGGCTTGACGGTAGAGGAGGAGGTTCTCGCCGGTGAGCTCGAGGTGCGCACCCTGCGCGTCGCCGGCGAAGTCGTACGAGCCCGTGAGCTGGAACGGAGCGCCGCCGAGCTCGCCCGTGACGCGCTCGATCTTGACCGACGACTTGTCGAACACGAGGTGCGCGGAGAGTCCTTGGATCGGCGGCAGGGTGGTCGTCGTGCGCAGCTCGCCGTTCTCGAGGTGGAGCGCGCCCTTGATCTCCGGTGTGCGCAACGTGCCGCGCACTTTGAGATCTCCCGTGAGTCCGCCCGCGAGGCGCCGCAATCGCACCGGCGAACGCCCGGCGAACGAGGCGAGATCGGCCGCGCGGAACTCCACGTCGAGATCGAGCATCGAGTCCGGCAGCGGTGCCCCGGCCGCGAGAGCAGACGCAATGGCGTCGAGATCGGAGATCCGCCCGTCGATGACGGTGCGCGCACCGCCTTCGAGCTCGATCTCGAGCGCGTCGGCGTGGACATCCTCGTCGAGCTCGATCGTCCCCGCGAACGACCACGGCCCGAGTGCCGCGTCGTGCGGCCAGAGGATGTGCGCGCCGCCGAGGACGATCCGCCCGCGCGGCGCGCGCGACGTTCCCTCGAGCTCGACATCGGCGAACAGGGTCCCGGTGCGCACGCGCAGCTTCTCGAGGAGCGGCGCGGGGAGCAGCGATAGATCGCGCAGCGCGACCGACCCTCGCAGCTCGATCTCTCCGTCAGGGAGCCACTCGCTCGCGGACGGATCGATCGGGAGCGAGCCGCGCAAGCGGATGAGCGGCTCGCCCGCCGTCGACGCCTCGATGCCGGCGATCGACAGCCGGTGATCCTTGAACTCGGCGCGGAAAGTGACGTCGAGCGAGGGCGCCGTCGGATCGAACGAGAGATCGCGGCAGCTTCCGTCGACGCGCGCGACCAGATCGCCTTGCGTCCACTCCGCTTCGACGTTGCCGTCGATCTTCGAGCATTCGAAGCCGAGTGGAACGAACCGCCGGAGCGGAGCGGGATCGAACGCCGACATCTTCGCGCGCACGCGGCCGGTCTTCGGTCCGAGCGCGACGTCGATGCGCGCATCGCCGGCCGATCCGGTGAGGTGGAGCCCTGCGATCTCGAACGCGCCGTTCGACAGGACGAGCTCGCATGGCGCGGCGAGCTCCAGCGTGCTGGCATCGCTCGTCGCACGCAGCGCGTCGATGCGCGCGCGCCACGCGCTCGACTCTCCGCTCGCGCTGCCGGACAGCTCCTTCGGGATCTCGAGCTCACCGCGGACGCTGAGGTGCTCGCAACCGGAGTCGAGCTCCGCGTCGATCGCGAGCGGCCGATTCCCGTTGGCTCGCGTGAGAACGTGGACCCACGCCGGATCGGATTCACGCCAGACGACGTCGCGCGCGGTGATCTCGACGGTGGCCTTCGGGCTCCGCCACGCTCCGCCGCCGCTCACTTGGATGTGCGCGCGACCAGCGGTTAGGCCCTCGATATCGAAAACGCGTAGATCCGGCACTTCCGCCGAGAGCTCGACGCCGTCGAAGCGGCGGCCCTCGAGTGAATATCCGCCGCGCGCGAAGACGCTCGCACCTGGGATGCGCGCGTCGAGACGCGAGACAAAGACGCGCTCGGCATCGATCGTGGCCTCCGCGGCGAGCCAATCGAGCTGGCGCCCGAGCGCGCGGACGCGCGACGCGAAGATGTCGGCGGAGCCGACGGGACCGTGCGGTCCGCCGCGGATGCGGAGCTCGGCTTCGACGCGCCCCGACCACGGCTCGGTCCCCGCGATCGGAGCGAGCAGCTCGCCGAGCACGCTCACGTCGTCGATGTCCGCGCTGAGCGCGACATCGAGCGTCGGATCCAGGATCACCTCGCGCAGTGTGTCGGCGATCGGCGCGCGGCCGCGTTCGAGGACGAAGGTCGCGTGCTCCGTCGAAAGTCGTCCGGGCCCGAGGTCGACGTAGCCGTCCTGCACGCGACCTTCGAGCTCGAGTCGATGCGCGGGGAACGCCGTCGCGGCGTCCCGCCCGATCGCTTCGGCGAGGATCTCGGGCAGTCCGTGGACCTCGAGTCGGAACGCGCCGCGCGCCGACTCTCTGAGGGAGCACAGGTCTCGAATCGGAAGCGGCAAGTCGAAGTACGGCACCTCCGCGATGCTCGAGCCGTTCGCGATCCACGGATCGCGCGCCGAGATCATCGCGGAATCGACCGCGAGCGTGCCGCGCACCCAATCGACCGTGCGCCCGTCCCAGCCCATGCGTCGTGCATCGATGCGCGCCACGAGGCGACCGTCGGCCACCGCGAGCTCCGCGTCCGCGCGCCCGCCGAGCGCGTCGATCGGCGTGTTCAGCTCGAGGCGGTCATTATGGACGCGCAAGACGCCGTGTTCGGCGCGGACGACTCCGACGGACGGCGTGATGAGCTCGAGCGAAGCCTCTTGGACGACACTGTCCGGCAAGAGCTTCGCGATGTCGCTGAGCACGTCGAACACGGGCGGCCCGCTCGACGGCTTGCCGCTCGGCGGCAGCGTCAGATCGACGCTCACGTGGAGCCCGCTCCCGTCGATCGCGCGCAGTCCCGCAAGACCGCCGGTCACGAGATCCCGGAGCGCGAACTCGACGCGCAGGCGGTCGATCGCGATCGATCGCAGCGCGTCGGTCTCGTCGATGGGAGCGAACGTGACGTCATGGAACTCGAGGGTGTGAAAGGACGGCGCGTCGACGCGGCCGAGGGTGAGCTCGAAGCCGGCGCTCCGCGCGAGCTTCACCGCCATCACGTCGACGATGCGCGCGCGCGCCAGCCACGCGGCGACGGCGAGCAGGAGGACGAGACCCGCGAGCCACGCGAAGGCGCGCCAGAGGATCCTCCGGCGGCTCCGTTCGTTGCGCGGCTTCGTCATCGCGGGGAGAGACTACGCGGCGGAATGCTCGCCGATCCAGGCGGCTCTCGGTGTCACGTTGCGCGGTAGTACTCGACGAGCCCCGCCGTGACGCGCTTCCAGTCGTAGCGGTCGAGCACGAGCGCGCGGCCGGCCTCGGCGACCGCGCGCGCCATCTCGGGTGACTTCGCGAGCGACGCGATCGCGGTCGCCATCTTTGCGGGCTCGTCGGCGAGCAGGATGTCGCGTCCGTCGGTCACAGAGATCCCCTCGGCGCCCACGCGCGTCGATACCACCGGGATCGCCATCGACTGGGCCTCGAGGATCTTGAGGCGCGTTCCTCCACCGATCCGCAGCGGAACAACGAACACATCCGCCGAAGCCGTGTACGGCCGCACGTCGTCGACGCGGCCGGTGAACTCGATGCGGCCCGGACGCGCGAGCGCCGTGAGCTTGGGCGACGGATTCTTTCCGACGACCGTCAGCTTCCACTTGGGCAGCACCTTCTCGAGCTCCGGCACGACCGCCGTGATGAACCAGCGGACACCGTCTTCGTTCGGGAAGTAGTCCATGCCGCCCGTGAAGACGATCGAGCACGCTTCATTGCCGCCGGACGACCGCTTCGGACTCGCGCGCGGCGCGAACCGCTCCGTGTCGACGCCGTTTGGGACGAGCAGCGCGTGATCGATGCCGCGCGTGCGCAGCCACTCGCACTCGACGTCCGAGCACGCGAGCACCCGATCGACCTGGCGCATCACCGCCGGCTCGTAGCGGTGCATCTTGTTCCATTGAACCCAACAGAACGCGCGTCGCAGCGGATTGGACGCCGTCTCGACCAGGCGTTCGTAGGTCGTCGTCAGGATGTTGTGCGTGTCGAAGACGGTGCGCACGCGCTTCGCGAGCGGGCCGAGGCCCTCGACGTACTGCGCCGCGTCGATGTGATTGAAGTGGAGGAACGAGACCGTGCCGGACGCCAGATCCGCGTGCACCGCGTCGAACATCGCCTGCGAGTAGTTCTTCCGCAGCGGGTACGGCTCGCGCGTGAAGAGTGCTTGGGTTGCGTACCACGGTCCGGCCCAGCGCGGCCTCTGGCGGGGGAAGACACGCACGTCGACACCGAGCGCGCGCACCGGCTCGATGTCGGAGAGCACCGGCGGCTCGAGACCGATCAGCGTGACTCGGAACTCGCGCGCCAGCTCTCGCAGCACGTGGAACGTTCGGATCTGGCCGCCGTCGTCGATGGGGTAGGGAAACTTCTCCGTGACGAACAAGAGGCGCGCTTTGTGGTCCATCTCAGCCTTCATGCGGCGGGAGGAAAGCTCCCGTCACGTCCGGCGACCATCCGTCGATCGGCTCGAGCTTCCGCGTTCCATTGGAGTCACCGCGGAGAACTTCATGCACATCAGGACGTTGGACGGCATCACGCGGTTGAGCACCAGGGTGTCGAGCTTGCGGGAAGTCCAGCGCACGCCGTTCGTGAGCGCGATCATGCCGGGCACGAATCCGAGGAACTCGCGCACCATCGTCAGGTAACCGGAGTCGAGCATCGGCTCGAGGAATCCCTCGGGCCGGATGCGCACGCGCTCGAAGCCGTGCGTCAGCGGCGTGATGTCTTGCACGGAGAACGTGTGGACGTCGATGTGATCGGAGAGCCACTGCGACGGCGGCTTGCCGGTGACGCGCTTGTACACGCGGCCCAGCGCGATCAGCGGGAACTTGAGCACGTCGATGATGCGATTGCCCCACGTCGACGGATCGCCGATGAACACGCACGGCGCGCCGGGCTTCAGAATGCGCCGCACCTCGGGCATGAACGCGATGGGATCGGGCAGATGGTGGAGCACCGCGCAACCGACGACGAGGTCCACCGACGCGTCGTCGAACGGAAGGCGCACCATGTCGGTCTCGACGGTCTCGATGCGGCAGCCGTTCGCGGCGGCGCTCGCGCTCGCCTGCTCGAGCATCTTCGGGCTGATGTCGGCGGCGATCACTCGGCCGAAGCGGCCCGTGCGAGCGAGCTTCACGGCGACGTGGCCTGTGCCCGATCCGACGTCGACCACCGTTCCGCCGCTCGGAAGCGGCTCGCCGAGCACGTCCTCGAGCTCCGCCAGCATCCGCGCCGTCGCTTCGGCGCCGTGGTCGATGCCCATGCGCTGGTCGTAGAGCTGCGCTTCCACTTCGTCGTGGAAACGCCGGTTCTGCTCGTGGACGAGCGCGACGTCGACGTGCGATTTCATGCGGCGGAGAGACTAGTTCAGCGCGGACGGGAGCGCTAGCCGCGGAAGCGCGCTCTCGGGATGGAGCCAGGGCGATCGCTAACCTGAGACACGCGGGCCACTACGGGGCCCCTCCGATGCGAGCTTCGACTCGACGATGTCGGTGCTCCCATCGCCTGCTCGCCTTTCCTCCGTTCCCAACTTGCTCGAGGTGTGATGCGCACGACCCCAAGAATGCCGCGACTACTCGCCGCCATTTCCCCTCTGCTCTTGCTCGCGAGCTCGACGGCCGGGCAGAACGCTCCGCGTGTCGACGACGATTCGATCGTCGAGCTCACGAGCGCGCTCGCGGTCTACACGGACTCGCACGACGCGGGGCGCAGTATCGAGAAGGCTCGTGAGTCGATCGACGCGGAGCTCGAGCGACTCACCAAGGAACGCCCCGGCTGGGATCCGCTGCGACGATCCGAGGATCTCGGTCGAGCGTGGCAGCTTGCGCGCAAGAGAGCCGACGAGCGTCCCGGTCGCATCGTGACCGAAGTCGTCGAGCCGGGCAGCTTCGGTGGAGCAGGCCTCGCGCTCACCTACCGATTGCCGAAGAGCTACGCGCCCGCGAAGACGCGCTATCCACTGATCGTCACGCTCCCCGATTTCGACGAGAAACCCGACGAGCATCTGCGAGCGCAGTGGACGTTGCCGGCGATCCTCGACGCCGCGATCCTCGTGTGTCCGGCGATGCCGTCGAAGCGTGAGGACTGGGCGCAGGTCGCGATTCACGGACGCCCAGGCGGTCTCGCTCACGTTCTGACGGCGGTGCGCGTCGCGAGCGAGCGTTTCGCGGTCGACTTCGACCGCATCTACGTGGTCGGCCGAGGCAAGGGCGTGCCGGCCGCGCTTGCCGCGGGCAACACGACGCCGCAGCGTTTCGCCGGCGTCGTGGGTCGCGCGGGAGACGCGGGCGATCTCGGCCCCGACAACTTCGTCACGCTGCCGATCCTGCTGCAGAGCTCGGGTGCAAAGGGGGCCGAGCTCGAACGCAAAGCGCAGGCGGCGGGCATCGACACGATCACGTTGCTCGCGTCCGGCGGCGAGCCGGACGTCTGGAGCTGGATGCTCGCGAACCCGCGTCGCTCGAAGCCCGAGCGCGTGACGGTCGTCCCCGGCGATCCGTTTCCCACGCGCGTCGGCTGGTTGCAGATCGCGCCTTCGGCTTCCGACGCGCGCGCCACTGCGCGCATCGACCGCGGGACGAACACGATCGAGCTGACGAGCAACGGCGTCCACAAGGCGCGGTTGTTCCTTCACGACGGGCTCTTGGATCTGGATCGTCCAGTGCGTTTCGTGTGCAACGGCACCGAGCAGTCGGGCACGCTGCAACGCAGCCTGACCACCGCGCTCGATCTCTTGCGAGACGGCACGAGTGATCCCGCGTGCGTCTACGTCGCGAGCGCGGAGCTCGACCTGACGGCGACCGATCCAGCGGCGCTGCTCGCGCGACCCGCGCCCGAGGATGTCGAGCTCGCGCAGCGGTTGTCGGATGCGGGCCGCGACGTGGAGCGGCTGTGGACGGTGTACTCGTGGTGCACCACGAACGGGCGCGAGGCTGTCGCGCCGTCGGTGCTGCGCAGCGTCCTGCGCAGTGCTCCTGATCACGCGGCCGCGCGCGAAGCGCTCGGGCATGTGCGCGGAAAGGACGCGTGGTTCCCTTCGAAAGAAGCGCTCGATCGCTACGAGCGAAGCCAGGATCCAGCGGTCGCGAAGGCGCGCAATTACTCCCTCATCAAAGGCGCGTGGATGCATCCCGAGGAGAGCGCGTTCCTCACGAAGGGCTGGACGAAAGACCAAGACAGCGGCCTGTGGATCTCACTCGACGATCGCCGTCGGCTCGACGCCGGCTTCGTGCGTCAGGACTTGGAGTGGATCGCACCCACAGAGGCGCAGAAGGTGGACGAGTGCCTGTGGAGGGTGCACGGCGAGTGGCTCGATGCACGGACGGCGGATCGCGCGCGCGCCCGCATCGACGATATGTGGGTGATCCCCGGGCCGCAGGTGGTGCTGCACACGACGGTCGACCGCGCGGTCGCGCTGCGAGCGCAGCGCGAGATGGAGCGCGCGTGCGACGACATGCGGCGCGTCTTCGGCGCCGAGCCGCGGATGCCGATCCACGTCACGCTCCTTCGAGAGGAGGAGCAGTACGATCGCTTCGCGTTCGGCGATCCGGACGGGCGCCGCCGGGGCACGCACGCCGCGCGACTACACGCGGTGCACACGGCGTTCTTCGCGGAGAGCTGGTTTCAGCGCGTCGATGGCGAGCTCACGTTCCGCGGCATGGGCGTCGGCTACTGGGATCCGGAGATCCCGAACGGACACCTGTACGGCGTGCACTCGGCGCGCCTCGCGGCGGGACTCTCGTATATCGACGCGCTCGATCCGAGTCCGAAGGCGGTGCGCCGCGCACTCTCGAAGGGCACGGGCGGTGACTATGCGGCGACGTACGACGCGGAGAAGCGCTTGCCGGCGTGGCTGCGCTACGGCGGTGCGGTGTACGCCGAGCGCTACTTCAAGGATGCGCACGCCGGCGCCGAACGCGACCCATGGTGGGCGCGCGCGTGGTCGCTCGAGAACCTCAAAGGCCGCGGTGGCTTGCGACCGCTCGACGAGGTCTTCGAGTTCAAGCTCGACCCGGACAATCGCGAGGACGGCCTGAAGCTCCTGATCGAGTCGGGCTTGCTCGTCGCGTTCGCGGTGGACGGAGAGTGCGCGCCGGTGAAGGCCGCATTGGACGAACTCCAGCGCGCACTGCCCGCTGACCGCTTCCGTCCGAGCCTTGTGACGAACTTGATGGATGCCCTTCGGGCGAACGAGGCACAGCTGCACACGTTCGCCGGCGAGTAGCGGAGCCTGTTAGGCCCACGCTTCGGCGCCGGCGCTCGGTGCCTAAGTGAGCTGCGCCGCGTCAAACG
>JANOFY010000147.1:0-14635 GCA_031413895.1 Planctomycetota bacterium
CTTTTCTCCGCGCTGCGCGCAGCGCGGAGAAAAGTGTCTGACACCGTATTTCGCCGTATTTCGAGACCCGTATTTCGACAGACACCGGACTGAGCGACACCGTACTTCGCGGACCTTCGCGACAGACATCGCGGCGAGGGCTGCGCGCGGTTACCCGGGAGCGCGGGCGAGTGCGCGCCAACCACACCCCGCGCGACGCGCGAAGCCGGCTTGTCAGCGATCGCGCTGACGAGTTCCTACCCCGGGAACAGCAGCGACTGCCAGAAGCCGCGCTTCTTCGGAGCGGGTGCAGGAGCCGGCACGGGTGCTCGACTCGGTGCAGGTGCCATTCGCTGCGGCGCATGTCGCGTACGCATCGGCACGCCGCGCCGGGCGGAACGGATCAGCTCGGTCATGTGCTCGTCCTCCCACGCGAGTGCCGCGGAGTAGTCGCCGTACGCGCGCTCGCGCCCGCGGAACGCTGCGCTGTGATGGATCCAGCGCGAGCCGTTGCCGCGACGCGGAGGCAGAGCAGCATGCAAGAGCTCGTGGAACAGGACGTAGCGCACGAACCAGCTCGGAACCGCCGGTTGATCCAGCACGGGATGCAGCCGCGCGATGCCGTCGTCCGCATCGAAGCTGCCCAGGCGCAGCGAGTGACGCGTGCGACTCTGTGTGCGCCGTCCCCAAGTGACAGGCGGCCAACGCTCCCTATCCGGGAAATCGGCGGCCAGCTCGCGCGTGAGGATCTCGGCGCGCAGGACCTCGAGGTCGTAGTGCGTCCCAATCGGCCGTACCGACCGCAGGCGATGGCTCGGCGGAGGGAGTCTTTCTAGACCGGCGATGATCCAGCGGTCGAGCTCCGCGCACGCCCGCGGGGCGCGCCGGCCCGAACGGATCCACGTCGCGACGACGCGCTGGGTCTCGGACGGCGCAGCCGCGAACATCGAGTGCATGCGGACCTCGATCGCGCGCGGTTGTGCGCGCGACGGAACAGCGGCGATCGCGCGTGTCTGCGCGCGCGACGGAACAGCGGCGACCGCGCGTGTCTGCTCGCGGGACGGAGCAGTGGCGATCGCGTGTGTCTGCGCGCGCGACGGAGCCGCAGGGACCGCGCATGCCCGCGCGTTCGACGCAGCACTCGGTGCAGTGTGCGCGCGCGAGGCCGCGATTGGACGCACTTGGATCGGCGTGCGGCGCGCGCGCGTGTACACGACGCGCACCGGGCACTGGAGTTCCTGCGCCAGGTAAGCCTGCCAGGCTTCGACCGAAAGCATGGGAGCGAGCGCGGCTCGCTCGAGCGACGAGACTCTTCCCCTCACGTTGGAGTTCAGTCCCCCAGCGTCAGATCCTGCACGGTCGTTCGCTCTTCCGAGATCACGACGCGCTTCTCCGAGTTCTTCGTGTCGATCACTTGCTCGAATGGATTTGCGCCGAGTGCGCCGGCGCGTGACGCCGACAGCAGGTAGGTCCTGGGCGTGATGTTCGTGATCAAGAACTTGCCGTCGTCACCGGACTTCGTCGAGTAGCGCTCCGGCGCCAGGCCGTCGACCGCGCCGAGCGTGATCTGTGCGCCCGCGAGCGGTTTGCCCGCCGGGTCGAACACCGTGCCGCGCAGCGTGCCGCCGCGCGGGAGCGTGACGTCCTCGAGCTTCGTGACCGCGCCCTCGCGCACGACGATGTCGGCGCGGCTCCAGCGCGTGCAACCCACGGCTTGGACCTGGAGCTGGTAGATCTCCGGCGCGAGGTTCGAGAGGGTGAACGTGCCGTCCTCAGCGCTGCGCACTTCGACTGCGGTGATGTTCGTCGGGTATTCGCTCCCGAGGATCTGCGCGAAATCGTCGTCGACCCATTCCTTGTCGTGCGTCGTGATGCGCGCGCGTGCGATCGGCTTGCCAGTCGCATCGACGATGCGTCCGGTGATCGAGCCGCCTTGCGTCATCCGCACGACGATGCCGGTCACCGATTTGCCGCCGGACAGCGTGAAGTTGTTCGAGAAGCTGGGCGAGTAGCCGGCGGCTTGCCCTTCGACGACCCACTCGCTCTGCGACACGCCCTCCAACGTGAATTCGCCCGTCGGGCTGTTGAACGACTGGCTGATCTCGCTCGGTGCCGTGGGCAGGCCCGGGCCGTAGTAGAAGCGCAGGCGGACCGTGAAGGCCGTGACCGGCGCGTTCGTCGCCGCGTCGACGACTTGGCCCGAGACGTTCGGCTCGCGGACCATCTCGAGCGTCACGTTGCTCGTGCCGGTCTCGACGCGCGTGTTGCGCTCCGCGCGGAAGCCCTTGGCCATGGCCATCACGTTGTATGGGCCGGGCGTCAGGTTCTCGAGGCAGAAGTCGCCCTTGGCGTCGGTGATCGCGTCGCCGCGCGCGCTCTGCTGCGTGCTCGAGAATCCGAGCGCCGTGACGCGCGCTTCGACGACGCCTTGACCTTGGTCGTCGACGACGCGTCCGCAGATCATCTCGCCCACTTTGAGCGTCACGTCGCGCGTCACCGCTTCCTCGCGATCGAACACGAGGCCGTTGATCGTGATCGTGCCGTAGCCCTGCGCCATCACGGTCATGATGCGCTGCCCTTTGGGGACGTTGACCATCGTGAAGCGGCCCTCGCGATCGGTCTTGCCGGTCATACGATCGGGCGGCACGTACGTCGAGCCCTGGAAGATCATCCCGTCGAGATGGATCGTCGCGTCGTTGACCGCGTTGCCGCCTTCGTCGCGGACGGTTCCGGCGAGCGTCGCGCCTTGCGTCAACGTGATCGGCGGCTCCTGGAAGTTGCCCGAGTCTCCGATGGGGATCGTCGTGTCCTCGTAGCGCGTGTACTCGGGATGCTTGATCGTGATCCGGTACCGGTCGCGCGGCTCCACGTTGCGGAACGCGAAACGCCCCTCGGAGTCGGTGCGCTGGGTCACGTCTTTGCTCGTGTCGAACTTCTCGTTCACGAAGAACAAGTTGCTCGTGTTGGCCGCGCTGATCGTGACCTCGGCACCGCTGACGCCGCGCCCCTGCGGGTTGCGTACGAGACCGCTGAGGACGTTGTCGTAGCCGACGATGGCGCTCGGATCGAGCTTGCGCGAGCCGCTCGGATCGACCGGCGCCTGAACCGTACGTCCACTCTCGCCGCCGCCGTCGAGCGACGATCCCGAAGAAAGCGGCGGCTTGGTCGGCTCGCCGCCGCCCGCGGCCGTCGTGGTCGTCGGAGTGTCGGTGGAGGACGGTGACTCGGGCAGGAGTCGCATGACTCCGAAAATCAGCGCCGCGATGGCGACGATGACGAGGGCGAGAACGAGGATGGGACGCATGACGCTTGGGCCCTAACCGGGGTGATGTGGCGCGGGCGAGTTGGCGGTTCGGTGGATCGCCGGCGCGCTATCGAGCGCGTTCGGCGGGAGTTCGCATGACTGCCGATGGACGCTGGCGGCGGCCGTAGCTTCCTTCGGACCGAGGATGTTAACGCTCGATTCGGCAAAGCGACCGGGGATACTTCGCCCCGAACTTTGAAAAACCCGTCGCGGTCGCTGGGGCTAGCCCGCATTTCTCACCCGCTTCTACTCCCCCGCAACCAACTCGTGTCCGGCAAGGAGTTGGCCTCGAGACGACCGCAGGTGACCTGTTAGGTCACCGAGGATCGGATCGAACCCAACGACGCCGCAGGGCACGAGTTGGTTGCGAGGGAGTAGAAGCGGGTGAGAAATGCGGGCTAGGCCTTCGACGGCGTCGGGACGCTGTCTTGTTCGGCGAGCAGGTCGCGCGACGGCCAGAAAGACTCCGCGTACACCTGGTGACCCAGGAAGTAGGCGAACAGCACGAGCTCGAAATCGACTCTGCGGAAGACCTCGATGCGAGTCTTCCGGCCGAAGGCCACGGGCGTGATCCGGGCGATCTCGCCGGTCTTCGGCGCCAGCATCCGCCAGCCGCGGCCGAAGCCAGGCAGCGGAAGCACGCGGTAGGGCTTGTTCCCCGTCGCGAGCGCGATTTCGCGCCGCACGAAGCTCGATCGGAGGGAGGAGCCGAGCCATTCGCGGCCTTCCGTCCAGAGCGAGAACTGGCTGCGCAAGAGCCCCGGATCGCGGCGGAAGTGGAGGACTTCGCCCTTCACGGGACGGTACTCGCCGCGCGTGATCAGCCCTGTGTTGCTGCGCGCGACCGTGAGCTCGCCGATCGGCGTTCCACCGGTCGTGATCGTGTGGCGCGTGCGCCACAGCCCCGATACCCGAACTTCGTACGTTGCGATCGTCTCTGCCACCTGCCCTGCTCCGGCCCAAAGCTTACTCCGCAATGTGGCGTGCGCGCAGGGCGGGAAACAGGGGGCGGGCGGGAGGAACTCCTTTCTGATCTCGACCCGTGGGGCGCGCAGGGGAGCGTTGCCTGCGGAGAGGACTGGGTGCACGGGCAGTGGCGCGCGTGTGGAACCGTATGACTCGGCGCTCAGGCGGCGATGCCGCCCGAGCGCCTCCAATTGCGCCCTCGAATGGCGTATAGACTGTCTCGCGAAAAGGCGCGCATGCGGCGCCCGCTCGCAGACACGGAGAGTTTCCACATGCCGATGTTCGACCCCACCTATTGGTACATCGTCGGGCCCACCGTACTCATCGCGCTCATCGCGTCGGTCCGAGTGAAGAGCACGTTCATGCGCTTCGCCAACGTCGGCGTGCGCAGCGGGATGACCGGCGCGCAGGCTGCCGCGGCCGTGGCGCGCGCGGGTGGCGCGGAGGTGACGATCGAGCGGCACCAGGGCTTCCTCTCCGACCATTACGACCCGCGCTCGCGCACGCTGCGACTCTCGCCTGACGTCCACGACGGTCGCTCGGTGTCGTCGATCGCGGTCGCCGCCCACGAAGCAGGCCATGCGATCCAGCATGCAACGGGGTACGTGCCGCTCACGTTCCGATCGCAGATGGTCCCGATCGCCACGATCGGCTCGAACCTTTGGATGTACGTGTTCCTCGCCGGGATGCTGATGCCGTCGGTGCGCTGGCTGGTGGACGTCGCGATCGTCCTGTTCGCCGCGACGGTCGTGTTCCAGCTCATTACGCTGCCGGTCGAGTTCGACGCTTCGAATCGTGCCAAGGCCGTGCTCGCATCGAGCGGCATCGTCAGCACGCAAGAGGAAGCGCTGGGCGTGAAGAAGGTGCTCGGCGCCGCGGCGATGACGTACGTCGCGGGTGCGCTGACGGCGATCGCGACGCTCGCGTACCTTCTGATGCGCCGGCGTGACTGACGCGCTCGGTCAACCGGCGCGCTGACCTTTGCCGTCTCGCGCGGCGGTCCGTAGTCTCTCGTCGAAAACGCACGGGAGGAGAACTTGGACCGCATCTCGATCGACTACTCGAACGTGCTCGCGAGCGCTGTCGGGCACGCGCATGGTTTGGACGAGGCCGAGCTCGAAGCGCTCGCTCAGCCCTCGCGCGCGGCGCTTGCCGCGGTGCTCGCGCGGCGTGAGCGCGATCTGCGCTGGCTCGATCTCCCGTTCCCGAGCCCCGTGCACGCGCAGATTCTCGACTACGCGGCGTCCGTGGCCGGCCAGTTTCGGAACATCGTCGTGCTCGGCATCGGTGGATCCGCGCTCGGGAACATCGCGCTGCAGACGGCGCTCAACAGCCCGTACCACAACCTGATCTCGCCGGGCGGATTGCCGCGCCTGTTCGTGCTCGACAACGTCGATCCGGACCTGATCGGCGAGTTCCTCGACTCGATCGATCCCTCCGAGTGCCTGTTCAACGTCATCTCGAAGTCGGGCGCGACGCCCGAGACGATGGCGCAGTTCCTGATCTTCCGTCGCCAGCTCGTCGATCGCTTGGGGGAAGAGGCGCACAAGGCGCACATCGTCATCACGACCGACGCGGGCTCGGGCCCGCTGCGCGAGATCGTCCGGCGCGAAGGCTACGCGTCGTTTCCCGTGCCCGAAGGAGTGGGCGGCCGCTACAGCGTGCTCTCGCCGGTCGGGCTTCTGCCGGCCGCGCTCGTCGGCATCGACGTCATGGGGCTCGTCGCGGGCGCGGCAGCGATGGTCGAAGCGTGCTCCCGCTTCGAGCTCGCGAGCAATCCGGCGCTTCTCTACGCCGCCGTGCAGTGGTCGATGCAGACGCGCAAGCACAAGCCGATCGCCGTCACGTTCGCGTACAGCCATCGCTTGCGTGATCTCGCGGATTGGTATGCGCAGCTTCTCGCGGAGTCGATCGGCAAGCGCGTCGACCGCGCGGGTCGTGAGGTGTTCGCCGGACCGACACCCGTGCGCGCGGTCGGTGTCACCGATCAACACAGCCAAGTGCAGCTCTACGTCGAAGGGCCGCACGACAAGTGGTTCACACTCCTGACCGTCGGCCAGGCCGATCACGTCGTGGAGCTACCGGCGGCGCACGAAGACCTCGAAGGTGTCGGCTATTTGTGTGGCCGCACGCTCAACGATCTCTTCCATGCCGAGTGCGAGGGCACGCGCATCGCGCTCACCGAAGCCGCGCGACCGAACCTCACGATCCAGTTCCCGACGGTCACGCCGCACACGGTCGGCCAGTATCTGTACTTGATGGAGCTCGCCGTCGCCGTGATGGGGGAGCACTACCAAGTCGATGCGTTCGATCAGCCGGGCGTCGAAGCCGGCAAGGTCGCGGCGTTCGCGCTGATGGGCCGCGCGGGTTACGAGTCGCGCCGCGAGAACATCGAGAAGACGCGCTCGCGTGAGCCGCGGCGGGTGTAGAGCCCTAGCTTCGCCGCGGCGGCCGTCCGCACTCGTTCTCGAGCGTGTTCATCGTCTTCACGCCCAGCGCCTGACGCGTCCCGAGCAACTTGCGCACGCTCTCCGGCGACAGCGGGTTCACTTTGCCGACGCAGTGCGCGAGCCACAGGATCTTCGCGGTGTGTTCGAGCATGTCGAGCTTCTTGAAAGCGTCGAGCAAATTCGTACCGAGCGTCACCGATCCGTGGTTCTGCATCACGACGGTGTCCGAGCAGCGCACGATCGCGCGGATCGATTCAGGAAGCTCGTCGGTCCCCGGCGTTCCGAACGGCGCCGTCGGAATGCCGCCGATCGTCACGATGATCTCGGGAATGATCGGCGTCTGTAGATCAATGCCCGCGATCGTCATCGCCACCGCGTGCGGCGGGTGGCAGTGCAGCACGGCGCGCATCTCCGGACGCTCTTGATACGAGACGAGGTGGATGCCGACCTCGGTCGAGCAACGCGGACCGTTGTCGAGGGTGCGTCCTTGCATGTCGACGTGCGCCAAGTGATCGGGCGACAAGAAGCCTTTCATCGCACCGGCGGGCGTGATGAGCAGCGTGCCGTCGTTCATCCGCACGGAGATGTTTCCGTCGGCGCCGACGATGTAGCCCTTCGCGTACGCGAGCTTGCCGATCTCGCAGATCGCGTTGCGCAGCCGCGCCTCCTCGTCGGTCCAGCCGCGGTTCTTCGTCAACTCTTCGAGGCTCATCGCAAGTCGCTCCGGTTCGTGGGCTGCCGATGGTCGTACTCGAGCGTGCCGCCGCGCTCCACGTAGTCGACGACGCCGATCACGATGGTCTTCACCGCGCCCTCTGGATCGCCCATGATTTGCCGCGCGGAGCTGCCTTCGTCGAGCACGAGCACGCGGTCGCCGACGCCGGCTTGCGCGCGATCGATCCCGATGCGCGTCTTGCCGTTCGCGTGTCCATCCGGGGAGACCGGACGCAGGAGCAGCAGCTTCTCGCCGTTCAAGATCGGGATCTGCACGGGAGAAACGACCGTACCGATGACGTCGGCGAGGAACATCAGGCGGGCTCCATGCCGATGCGCCGGCCGAGCGCGACCGCTTGTTCGACGAAACCGATGATCGCGGCATCGACGGGCACGAACGTCGTCGGACACGCGAGCGCGCCCTCACGTCCGTCGACGAAGTGCACCAGGTCGCCCGGGCCCGTGCTGAGCACGGCCGCCGCGACGAGCGCGTCGCCCATGTCACGACCGGCTTCGTCGAGCGGTTGGATCCACTGGAGCGGCACGCCGTCGAGCCCTTCGTAGCGCTGCGTCGTGACGACGCGGCCGATCACGCGCGCGAGGTACACGTCGCTACGCCCACTTCTCGTACACGTTCTCGCCGCCGAGATCCCACGAGTCGACGACGGCCATGATCACCGCGTCGCACGGGCGGCCCTCGGTCAGCGCCGTTTGTCGCGCGCTCGATCCGGTCGCGTACAGCACCATCTCTTCGGTCCCGGCGCCGACCGCATCGACGGCGACGACGTACTGATCCTTCGGCCGATTCTGTTGATCGTGCACCTGGACGAGGAGCAGCTTCTGCTGCGCGAGCTTCTCGTCCTTGCGCGTCGCGACGACGCTGCCCACTACTTTGCCGATCAACATGCGTGGCCTCTCACTCTTCCTCGAACTGCGTCGAGAGGCGCGATCGCGGGAGGACTTCCTCGACGAAGCGCTTGCGCAACTCGCGGTGCACGTGCTTTTGCATCGTGTCCCAACTCGCGCCCGGTCGACGCTGGCCGAGCCACAGTAGCATGCAACCGGTCGGCGTACGCACCGGTCCGACGGCGCCCGGGCCGCCGGAATCGATCGCGAGCGCGCGCGCCACCTCGGCGCGGATGTCGGGCGGAACGCGCGGCGACAGCGCGGTGACGTGATCGAGGCTTCCGCCGCTCTCCCGGGTGGGCGCGTCCTCGGACTTCTCGCGCGCGAGGCGCTTGAAGTCGTCGAACGAATGGATCTCCGCCTTCCAGCGCTTGAGCTCGGCATCCGCCGCCGCAAACGTGCGCGGATTGAAGTCGTTCGTCAGCTCGGCCGCGCGCAGGAAGAGCATGTACGTGTCGATCGAAGCGCCGAAGAGTCCGTCGAAGTGCTCACGTTCGTCGTTGTAGACGCGCCGCAGATCGTCCGGCGAATACGAGCGATCGACCCACGCGCGCGCGAGCGCTGCGACGCGGATCGACGGATCTTGCGGGAGCGACTCGACCACGATCCCTTGTGCCGCGATCAGTTTGTCGTAGGGAACGCCGGCGTAGCGCGGATCCAGCGCAGCCTCATCGCGCCGCCGTTGAATTTCCTCGGCAACATACTGGCGGAGCTTGTCCTCCGCGAGGTCGGGCATGCGGGCGTGCAACCGGCGCTCGAGGAGCACGTGGTAGCAGTCGTCCCGCAGCGTGTCTTCCGGCAAGTGCTCGCGCATGTAGCGCACGAACTCGGGGATCGTGATCGTGAACTCCGCGGAGCGCACCGCGACTCCGTCCTTCCAGGGCGGCAAGAACTCGGTGTACTCGCGCACTTTCAGTGCATCGTCCATCCACAGTTGCTGTTGCTCGCCGCTGACCGGGGCGTCGTCGCGCAGGCCGAGCGCGCGCCGCGTCAGCGTCTCGTGGACGACCGCGAGCCGCAGATAGCTCAAGAACGACTCACGCGTCAGCCGTCCGCGCCGCAGGTAGCCGGCGGCGACGCCCTGCTTGTCGCCCGACGCGAGGATCTGCTGATCGAGGTCTTTCCAGCGCGCTTCGAGCACGCGATCCGGGACCTCGATGCCGTTTTCACGGGCGCCGATCTCGAGCACGCGCGACTCCGCCAAGTGGCGCAGCGCCCCGCGGCCTTCCTTCGCCATGGCATGCCGCGCGAGGAGCACCGGGTCGAGATCGCGCCACACCAGCACCGAGTCGAAGGCGCGCGCCACGACGTCCGCATCTCCGGTGCCGCGGAAGCTCGACGCCGCGCGGGTCCCGCCGGCTCGGGCCCCGGCGCTGAAACCGGCGCTGACCCCGGCGCTGCCCATTTGGCTCGGAGCCGCCGCAGCGCCGACCCACGTCGAGGGCGCCAGCGCGATCAGGATCCAGAGGGCACGTTGCAGCATGACGGACGCGCGCAGCTCGGCGCAGCGTATCGCAACGGCCAACTTTTTGGAAACGCTCGCGCGGGGGCGTGCTCACTCCTCCAACGCGAACTCCGGCCGGTCGTCTTGGATGCGCACGCGGATGAGCGTGCCTGTTTCGACGCCTTCGATGAGGATGCGGGAGAGCGGCGACTCGAGATCGCGCTGGATGACGCGTCGCAGCTCCCGCGCCCCGTACTCCGGCGAGAAGCCCCGCGCCGCAACCCAGCGCGCGACCGCGGGCGTGAACGCGACGCGCAGATTGCGCTGGCGGGCGCGCGCCGCGAGATCGGTGAGCTGACGCTGCGCGATGCTCTGCGCCGCTTTCGGATCGAGCTCGCTGAACAGCAGGATCTCGTCGAGGCGTCCGAGGAACTCGGGGCTGAACTGCCGCTCGAGCGCGTCCATCGCGATGTCGCGCAGGCGCACAGCTCCTAGGGCCGGCGCGTGATCGAATCCGACCGTGCGGCGCGCGGCGACCATCTCGCTCGCGCCGGCATTCGACGTCAGGAGCACGAGCGTGCGCTCGAACGAAACCTGTCGCCCCTTGCTGTCGGTCAGCTTGCCGTCCTCGAGGATCGAGAGCAGCAGGTTGTGCATCCGCGGATGCGCCTTTTCGATCTCGTCGAACAGCACGACCGACTCGGGATTCTTGAGGACCGATTCGGTGAGTTGGCCCCCGTCTTCGTGTCCGACGTAACCCGGCGGCGAGCCGATCAGCTTCGAGTACTCGTGCGCGAGCGCGTACTCGCTGCAGTCGATGCGGACCAGGCCGCGGGTGTCGGCACCGCTGAAGAGCTCGGTCGCCAGCGCGCGCGCGAGCTCGGTCTTTCCGGTGCCCGTGCGCCCCATGAATAGGAAGCAACCCAGCGGCCGGTCGGCGCTCGCGAGACCGGCCGCGGCCTTTTCCACGGCGCGGACCAAGCGGCCGATCGTCTCGTCCTGACCGACGATGCGGCGCGACAAGCGGCGTTCGAGATCGTGCGCGCGGCGGCGCAGGCGTTGATGGAAGTCGTCGATGCTCGAAGGCTCGGCGCGCTTCCTGGCCGGGGAGGCCTCCGCGCTGGCTTCGCGCCGCGGCTCGCTCGACAAGCGCACCGTGTGGATGTCGAGCGCGGGGTTGACCTCGACGCACAGTTGATAAAGGAGGTCTTCCGCCAGCAGCGGATCATCGGGCAGGAGCTCTTCGAGTCCGGCTTCGAGATCGGTCTTGAACTGCGGCATGCACGTCTGCACGACGAGGCGCCTGTATGAAGCGCGGTTCAGTCCCGGCACGCGGTCGGGTTGGAACACGCCGGCGTCGCAGAGCAGGATCTGCACGAACGCATCGGCCGGTTCGAAGTAGCGGTAGACGCTGCGGCTCTTGACGGGATTCACGGTGGTGGTGAAGGCCGGTCGCCCTAATCGCCGGCGGCGGACGTCGTCCGCTCGGGGGTCGCACTTGCGAAACCGTGCACGGCGAGCACACGCGCGCGGGACAGGTTCTGCGACCTCTTTCGGAGTGGTGGCGCGCTCGACTTGATCCGAGATCGGATTCCACGGTGACGGTGTCGAGCTAGAATTCCGCGCCACTTCTGCGGCGCGCCGCCGACCGCTACTGTTGGGCGATGAGCACTCACGACGACGTCCAGTTCCTGGCTCTGCTCGTGCACCGAGGTCATTTGCCGCGTGAGGCGGCGCAGGACCTGATCGGCGAACTGAAGCAAGGCAGCGCGCTCGACGATCTGCTCATCGATATCGTCGGCTGGACGCCGGAACGTGTGCAGCAGATGCGGCGGACGCGCGCCGGCGAGATCCCCGAGATCCCCGGTTACGAGATCCTGGGTCCCCTCGGGTCGGGCGGAACGTCGGACGTGTTCCGCGCGCGGGAGCGCAAGTCCGAGCGCGTCGTCGCGCTGAAGGTGCTCAAGGCCGCCAGCGCCGCCAACACGGCCACGCGCACGGCCTTTATCGCCGAAGCCCGGCTGCTCGAGCGGCTCGACCACCCCGGCCTGATCAAGGGGTTCGGCGTCGCGAAGAGCGGCACCACCTATTTCTCACGTCTCGAGTGCGTCGAGGGCTCGACCCTGCTCGAAATGCTCGACCGCGGCGAGCCCTTCCCCGAAGCGACCGCTCTGCGCGTCGTGATGTCCGCGGCGGAGGTCCTGACCTACCTCGGACGCGAGCAGGTCATCCACCGCGACGTGAAGCCGGGCAACATCATGCTCGACCAAAACGGCGCCGTGAAATTGATCGACTTGGGCTTCGCCGCGGAAGGCGACGCGCACCAGAACCGAGCCGGCACCGCGGTCGGCACCGTCGCGTACCTGTCGCCCGAGCAAGCGCGCGGCGGCGCGACCGCGGACATGCGCAGCGACATCTACAGCTTGGGCGTCACGTTGTTCCACCTCGTCGTGGGCCGTCTACCGTTCGAGAGCTCACAGGACAGCGAAGTGCTGCGCATGCAGGTGATGAGCTCGCTCAGCTCACCCGAGCTCAAATCGCGCGGCTTCTCGCCGCACCTGCACTACTTCATCGAGAAGATGATGGCCAAGGAAGCGGACGTCCGTTACCAGTCGTGGAGCGAGCTGATCGACGACATCCGCGCGCAGATCGAAGGCCGCGAACGCCTCGACTTCGAGCGCGAGGGCGACACGCGCCCGGCCAAGCCGAAGGGCGCGCCGCCGCGCCGGCGTCGCTTCTGAGCCGTGGGCGAGCTCGGCTTGACCGGCGTCGTGCCGTTCCGCTTCGCGTGCCACCGTTGCGCGCGCTGCTGCACGGGCGGGAGCGGTTACGTGTGGCTCGAGGCAGGCGAAACGGCCGCGATGGCGCACGAGCTCTCGCTGAGCGAGGAACATTTCGTCGCGCGCTTCGTGCGCCGATCGGGCGCGCGGCTGTCTCTGCGGGAGGTTTCGACGAGCGCGAGCGGTGATCGCTGCGCGCTCCTCATCGGAACCAGCACGTGCAGCGTGTACGCGTCGCGACCGGCACAGTGCCGTACGTTTCCGTATTGGCCCAGCGTGCTCGCGGATCCGGCCGCGTTCGAGTCAGCGCGTGCGACCTGTCCGGGGATCGCGGTCCTGGTGCCTCGTGCGCAGCGTGAGCGGGCGTTCGCTCGACTCGCGGAGCTGTATGCGGAAGCCGACCGCGCGTGCGCTGGCGCGCAGGACTCCACCGAGCCGGGAGAGGTGTTCATCACGGGGCTCGAGGCGGACTACTGGACGGCGATGCGCGCAGCCGGCTGCGAGCCGCTGGCCCATCGCGTCCGCCGCTGCTCGGCAGCGACGGCGGCCGACTTGTTCTCCCGGCTGCGCGCGATCGAGCGCGAGACGGGCTACCCCCCGTCGTACGGTAGGCTCGCCGACATGCTGCGGGTGAGAGCCGAGGCATGAGAGCACGCGACCTCGCCGGGATCGCGCTCGCCGCCGGCATCGGCGTCGCTGCTGCGGTCGTTTTCCTGCGTCCGAAGGATGCGCCGCGCGCCCCCGATACCGCGCCCGACGAAGTTCGCGAAGCGCGCGGGGAGCGGCAGCCCGTGTTTCCAGCGGTTCGCGAGAGAGCAGCGACGCCGAACAGCGGAGTCGACGCGCAGTGGGCGCGGCTCAATCAACAGGGCATCGACGCGCTCGACCGCGGCGACGAGCTCGCGGCCGTCGCGCTCTTCGAGCGGTGCCTGCGCGCGCTCGCCACGGAGCCGGTGTTCGCATCGAATCTCGCCGAAGCGCTCGCGCGACTCTCGGTGCGCGAGCACGAGCGCGGCGGCGACGACGATCGCGCCCAATCGCTCGAGCACCTCGCGCGTGCGGTCCTGCTCGCGCCCGAGCGCACCGATCTCGCGCAGCGGCTCGAGCAACTGAAGAAGCTCGCAGAGTCCGAGCACGGCTTCTGGGTCGACGCTTCGGAGCACTTCGAGCTGTCGTACGACGGTTCGCGCAACGATCTATTGATGAAGGCATCGCAGATCACGCAGATCCTCGAGCGCATCTATCTCGAGCTCGGCGAGGCGTTCGGCAGCTTTCCGGTCGAGGCCGGGCGGGCGAAGATTCGCGTCGTCCTCTACCGTCGCGAAGGCTTTCACGAGGTCACCGGGATCGGACACTGGGCCGGCGGGCTGTACGACGGCAGCGTGCGCGTGCCCGTCGAAGATCTCGGCCGCGAGAAGGCGGCGCTCGATCGCGTGTTGCGTCACGAGGTGACGCACGCGTTCGTCCACGCCAGCGGCGGCAGGAGCGTGCCCGGGTGGCTCAACGAAGGCCTCGCGCAGTGGCTCGAGCCGGGTTCCCTGACGGCGCAGGCCGGCGCGGTCGTCGACGCGCGCAAGACGCTGTCAGGGAATGAGCTGATTCCTCTGCAGGAGCTCGTCGACAGCCTGGCGTCGAGCCAGAACTCGGGCCGCGTCCTGGCGGCCTATGCGCAGTCGCTGGCCTTCGTGGCGTACATCGAACGCCACTTCGGCGACCGCGTGCTCTTCGAGATGGTCGCCGGTTGCAAATCGGACACGCCGTGCGAGCGGACGTTCCGCCGGCGCACGGGTGCCGAGCTCGACGCGGTCCTGTCCGAGATGGCCGCCGGTCTGTGACGGTCGCGCGGCGCGTGCAGCCGCGCGTGGGAGACGATAGCCTCTGCGCGATACGGCACCGTGAACGACAGGAGTAAGGCGATGAACGTGGAACAGTGCATGACCAAGAGTCCCCGAGTCTGCTTCGAAGGGGACAGCCTCGAATCCGCGGCGCGGATCATGTGGGACAACGACTGCGGCTCTGTTCCGATCGTCGACGCCTCGTCGCGACTCGTGGGGATCATCACCGATCGCGACATGTGCATGGCGTCGTACAC
>JANOFY010000148.1:0-3573 GCA_031413895.1 Planctomycetota bacterium
CGGTCGTCTCGAAGCCAACTCCTTGCCGGACACGAGTTGGCTGCGCGGCAGTAGAAGCTGGTGAGAAATGCGGGCTAGGCCCGCCGCCGAGCTTCCCACCGCGCCGCTCGATCGGACAGGCAGCAACTCCCACCAGGTAACGCCGCTTCGATTGACCCTTAGGCGGTGAGGAGGCGCTCTCCTCCACGATCGCGCCGATCTCAAGGCGTCGTGCAGAGAGGTCCAAGCCCTTCGGCGAAACGGCGAGAAGCGTCGAGCCCGCGGACCCAGCTCGACCGCCCAGCCGCCAGAGTCGGTGTCGCCGAGCGACATGCGGACCGGAATCATGGCCTTGCCCGCCGGGATCATCACGATGAGCGTGAGTCCCTCACCCTCGCGGTCCTCTGCTCGCATGGGCTCGCACTCGACGATGACCGCAGCTCTTCCGGTGCGACCCGTCGGGGTCACACCGTCATCGACCGTCGATCTCCTTGAGTGCGGCATCGAGATCTCGAACGAGCACGGGTAGCTGGTCCCGCACGATCGCCCAGAGGATGTCCAGGTCGACCTGGTCATAGCCGTGGATCAGCCGGTCGCGCGTACCCACGATCTGGCGCCAAGGGATTTCGGAGCGCTCGACCCGTACGGCTTCGGGCACGCGTCGCGCCGCCTCCCCGAGCACTTCGATGAGTCGAGTAAGTGCAAGCGTCTCGACGTGGTGCGCCTCCAGATCTCCTCGGGCGAGCGGTCGCGCGATCTCGATGGCTCTCCACGCCGCGTCCCGCATGTGACGCAGCGGGACCGCAGGATCACGCTCGCTCATAGACGGTCTCTGCTTCCGCCAAGACGCGGTCCCGGAAATAGCGGCTGAGGAACCCGGGAGTATTCAGGTCGACCTTGCGAGCCAAGATCCCTGAGAGCTCATCTTGCATGGCGAAGAACTCCCAACCGGGAGCCATGCCGGCATCGAACTCGACGAGCACATCCACGTCGCTCGTTGGCGCGAAGTCGTCGCGCACGACGGATCCGAACAACGCGAGCCGCCGGATGTGGTGTCGCTGGCAGAAGCGCGCGATCTCGTCCTTTGGGATTGGAATGCGGGCGACCATTGGTCTGCGGGGAAGATACGCGAGACTGCACCGCCGATGGAAGTTGCGATGAGCGGGCGCGGGAGATTCCTTCGCGCCGCCCCCTCGAGCCCCCCGTCAGAATCTGTCCCTGGGGGTCCCTTTTCAGCGTGCCGCGAAGGTCCCTTTTCATCTTGCCGCCAGCACCGCCAGAGTCGGTGTCGCCGAGCGACGGGCACGCGGACCGGAATCATGGCTGCGCCGCGGCTGTCTCGACGATTGCCTGCCGATAGAACTCGTGCAGCTTCGCGCGCAACAAGCGCTTCTCCGGCAAGCGTGTGCGGTACGCGTCGCAAGACGCAGGTAGAACTCGCGTTCCTCGGACCGCTTCGACTTCGTCAGGATGTGCAGGTTCGACGACCACGGCAGTTCTCGGAGCAGCGTTGAGAGTTTTGGCTGGGCCCGGTAGGCCTCGAAGAACTGGCGCATGCGCCAGAGATTTTGTGACGAGAAGCCGCGAGCTCCCGGTTGCTGCCTCTGGATGTGCGCCGCCAGCTCCGCGACGGTGCCTCGACCCCATGGTCCTCGGCGCCGTGAACCACGAGTCGCTCTCGAGCTCTTGTGTTCGCGCTCGCTGCGCGGAGAAATGTCGGACATGGCATCGGCACTTCGCGTCACGCTCAGCCCGCGGCAGCGGTGGCTACTGGCGCTCTTGGATGCTCTCGGCGGACGCGTCGGCAACTTGGATTTCCAGAAGCTGCTGTTCCTTTGCTGCCAAGAGGAAGGAGCATCCGCTCGCTACGAATTCGTGCCTTACATGGACGGCGCGTTCTCGTTCACCTCGTACGCCGACCGACGCAAGCTCGTCGAGCGTGGCCTGCTCGCCGAGGAAGCGCAGCATTGGGAGCTGACGCCGGACGGAAAGCGCGCGGTCAGCGATGCTCGATCCGCGTCGAGCTCCCTGCCGTCATTCGTTCGTGGATGCCGGCAGCTTCGCGGGGATGAGCTGGTCGCGGAGACGTACCGGCGTTTCCCGTACTACGCGACGAAGAGCACGATCGCCGATCGTGTGCTACACGGCGACGAGGCTGCGCTCGCGAAGGTCGAGTCCGCGAGGTCGACCCCGCGATCTCCCGGCATCGCGACGATCGGATACGAGGGACACACGCTCGAGCGCTACTTGAACGTGCTGATCATGAACGGAGTTTCCGTCCTCTGCGACGTGCGCCGCAACGCCATCAGCCGCAAGTACGGGTTCTCGAAGGGCACGCTTTCGATGGCCTGTGAGGGAGTCGGTCTCTGCTACGAGCACGTACCCGAGCTCGGCATCGCGTCGGAGAAGCGCCGGGACCTCGCGTCGCAGTCGGACTACGACGCGCTCTTTGATGAGTACGAGCGCGAGCACCTCCCCAGGCAGACGTCTGCTCTGGCGACGATCCATGCCAGGGTCCGCGATGGCGAGCGCGTGGCGCTGACTTGCTACGAGCACCAACCCGAGCAGTGCCATCGCCACTGCGTCGCGGAGGCGCTGGAAGCGAAGTTCGGCTGCAACTTCGCGCCCCAGCACCTGTGATAGGGGCGTGCACAAGGCTCGCCGCGGGTCTGATCGAAATGGCACGTCCCGACACGCCGCAGAGCTCCCGCCAGAAGTTCCGTCTCACCCAGAAGTGCAAGGCAGTGCGCGCGGGAAAGGCCTCGCCCGATCGAGGTCCTCGATGAGTTCCCGTGCCCCCGCACGAAAGCGTGGAAGCAGCAACGCTTCTCCGCTCCCGTTCAGTGGGACCACCCGTGTCGCGGCGCTGCGCGAGCTGACGTCCTTGAGCGAACACGGCTACCTGAAGCGCGAGGGCGAGCGCCGCGGTGCGCGCTACCTCCCTGCGCCCGCACTCCGAGGTGGGCCCACGGAATGATGCAAGTTATGAACAGGCGCAAGTCCAAGCCTGCACGTGGTCAGGGTCCTTTTGCCGCAAGAAATGCTCGGGTCGGCGGAACGAGCGCGCCGTCCGGGCAGCGAAGAAACGAAGCACGCAAGGTCGAGCGCATGCGTGAGCTGGAGGTCATGCTCAACCTAAGCGCCGAGCTGACGTAATCTGGCGCTCCCTTGATGCACTCGATCTCCGCTCGCGTCCTTCTGTTCGCCGTCCTGTCCCTCGCCGGTTTCGTCCGCGCCGCCCCCGCGCAAACGCCGCCGGGCATGACGGACCCCGACTACTGCTTCCGCATCGAGAGCCCAGGCGCGGAATGGACCGTCCTCTCCGAGGAACAAGCGCGCACCGCGTCGCCGGACGCCATCGCGGGCCTGACGAACAAGGGCCAATCGACGTTCATGGTGGTCGTGGAAGCCGCGCCGTCCGTGACGATCGACGGGCTCGCGAGCCTCGTGCGCGACCAAGTGAACCTCGAGGACGCGGAGTTCAGCACGCTCGAGTCGCTGACCTACCACGGCTTTCCGGCCAGGCGTTGGACGTCGAGTGGCGTGTTCAACGGAACTCACGCGCGCTATCGGACGCTCGTGTTCCTGCGCGAG
>JANOFY010000149.1:0-3778 GCA_031413895.1 Planctomycetota bacterium
AAAAAAGTGTCTGACACCGTATTTGTCTGACACCGTATTTCGACCGTATTTCGACTTCGGACTTCGACGACGAGCGCCCTCGCTGGCGATCCGCGACGCAGGCTCCTAGTACACGATCGTGAGCGAGCGCGCCGCCGCCGGCGTGTCGGGAAAGCTCCAGCGTCCGAGTGGGATCAGGTTGTCGGCGTTGCCGAAATCGGGCGCGCGCGGGTCGTACGTGGCGGGATCGGACGTCGCGACGGCATCGATGACGAGCTGCACTCGATCTCCGCGTGCGAGTCCGGGCAGCGTGAACGAGAGAGACGCGAGTCCGTCGTCCTCCGTCGGCAGCGACATCACGAAGGGGCCGGGGAAGGCCGGCTGATCCTCGAGTACCGTGAACTGATTCGGCAACGGCGTCGTGAAGTTCTGCGCACGCACGCCGTTGACGAGCAGCGTTGCGATCACGACTTGATCGCGCGCGGACGGGCGACCGGGCAGCGTGAGCTTCTTGTCGACGCGCGCGAGAGCCTTGGCTTGCAACACACCGGACGGGCTGATCTCTGGATTGACCCAGCGCAGTTCCTCGATCAGGCTCAGCTCGCTCACGATCACGGTGAACGGCTCTTCGGGGAGGCCGCTCGCCGTGGGTTCGAAGAAGAAGTCGCCGGCTTGAAACGCGGGCAGCGCGACGTCCGTGGTGTTGCCGCTCTCGTCGGTGACGCGAATCGACCCGCTGTACACCGACGGGACGTCCGGTCCGCTGCCCGGCACGAGGTCTGTGAGCAGCACGCGGCGTGAGCGCTGGTACGAACTCTCGCGCACGGTCTGCGCCCCTCCGGTCGCGTTCGCATACTCGACCTCGCACGAAGTGGGCTCGTCGGTTTCGAACGCGATGGCTGCCACGCGCGCGGATATCCATAGAATGCGCCGATTCAGGACCGTCGGCGCGAGCCCGTCCGTGGGGAGGTCCTGTGCGTCCTTCGGATCGGAGTGGTTCGTGGTTTCGTAGCCGTCGCCGAAACCGTCCCCGTCGCTGTCGCGCACGTACGGCTGCGTCCCCGACGCGATCTCGTCGCGATTGGCGAACTCGTCGGCGTCGTAGTCGATTCCGAACGGCCGTCCCATGCCGACGGGGAGTCCGACGAACACGAAGTTCGCGCCGCCGTTCGTCGCTTGATTCAGGAAGAACGCGAGCGGCTGGCTCTGGAAGCTCGAGTTCTCGGCGTCGAACAAGTCGCTCGCACGATTCCAAGCCCAGCGCATCGGCAACGCTCCCTGCCCCAGATCGACGTGGCCGTAGACGGCGATGTCGATGTTGCGCTCGCGCGCTTGCGGCAAGAAGTAGTTCGTCAAACGCTCGCCCGCATCCCGCTGCGTGGCGGAATTCAAGTGCACGCAGCGATGCACTGCGGGAGCGAGGCCCTGGTCGATCTGCGAAATGAACGCCAGGAGGTCGGCCGTGTCGGGAGCGGGCAAGAAGCGGAAGACGATGTCGATGAAGTCGAACAGCGAGTTCATGCGGCCGGCGTGCGTCAACGCTCCGCCGAGCAGCGGATAGGGGACCGGTCCGGAATCGGCGAAGTGCACTTGGACGATCGGCTGCTCTTTGCGCCACATCTCGAGGAACTGCGGCACCTTGAAGTGCGTGCGCTTCGGGAGCGGGTCGGCCTTGCCCGTCGAGCTCATGTCGCCGCTCGTGCCGGTGGGCAGCATGTGGCACTCGTTGCACGAGCGACCGACGTCCTGCTCGCCATCGAAGAACTCGCGCTGCCCCCGCAGCGCGGATCCGCGGCGAACCGAGAAGCTCGCGGGCGGTGCCAGGCCGCCTTGGTCGGCGACCACGCGCTTGGGGTGCTCGAGCGGATTGGCGGGACTCTGGATCGAGAACACGAACGCCTGGAATTGGTCGAGTTCGCCGCCGGGTGTCGTGTCGAGCGGCGTGCCGCCGAGCAACTTGTCGAACGCCGGGTTGAAGTTGGCGAGCGACTTGCGCTCACCGCGCCAGTGCATCGGTCCGTTGCGCTGGATGCTCGCGAGCGTCTGCGTGAGCATCGGCCCTTTGTCGTCGCGCGCGGCGTCCGACAGGTTCCAGTGCAGCATGTCCGTGCGGCCTTCGATGTGGCAGCTGTTGCACGACGCATTGTTGTGCAGCGAGAAGCGCGCGGAGTAGTACAGCGCGCGACCGGCGCGCACGTCCGCGGGCGTCGGATCGAAGCCGAGGCTCACCGAAGCGATCGGCGCGGTGGGGGCCGAGACGCCGTACGCGTCGATTCGATTGCGCCCCCAGGAATACACGAACAAGAACTCGCCCGTCTCGTCGAATGCGACGCCGCGTGGGATGGAACCGGAGGAGAGATCGATCTCCGCGAGTCGCTGGCCGGTTGGGCCGAGGAGCACGACGTTGTCGGTGAGCAGGCCGCACACCGCCGCCTGGCCCGTGGGCGCGAACGCGAGTCCGTACGGCCCGCCGATCGAGTGCGCGCTGTCGTACTGAACGCCCGCCACGAGAGGATCGACGTCGTCGAGGTTGACGATCGTATGACCTGTGGCCGCCGCGGCACCCGGAGCACCCGGCGCCGGGAGAGTCACGATCGTCAGCCGGTTGTCTACGGCGAATCCGCGGATCGAGGCTTCCGTCTGACGGTTCGGATCCTTGTTGTTGGCCTCGGTGCCCAGCTGCCACAGCTTGCCCGTAGCGGGGTTCACGCCGTGCGCGAACAAGACCGAGCCGGTGGCCTTGGCGACCGCCGTCACCGTGCGCGTTTCGGGATCGATGGCGAACAGATCTTCGTCCGGCAATCCGGAGATCACGTTCGGATGCGTCGCGAAATCGACGAGGCCCGATCCGTCCGCTTGGAGCGGCGTGAGCGGGCGGCTGATCGTTCCGGAGTTGTTCCCGGAGAACTGCGGAGCGACTAGGACGCGCCCGTGCGTGTCGAAGGACAGGAAGACCGGGTGCTTGCCGCGGATCGCGTACGTGTGCGCGATCGTGTTGGTCGCGAGATCGACCTCGACGACGCTGTCGGCGCCCGAGCACGCGATGAAGGCCGTGTCGCGCTCTCTGTCGAACAGGATGTCCGCCGGCTCGAACGCCAGGTCGAGCAGATGAAGGGTCTCCCCGCTGGTCGGATCCAAGCGCGCCAGCACGTGCGATCCGCGGCACACGACGAGCAACTCTTCCGCACCCTCCACTTCGCGAACCGCGATCGACACCGGTCCCCACGGAACGGGGAACGTCTCGACCTCGGTGAAGCTCGCAATGTGCACGACCGTGCTGGCGTGCGTGTTCACCGCGAAGATTCCGCCCCCGGTGACGACCATCGGCCGGATCGGGACGACGCCCAGGTTCACCCACGGTCCTTCGACGTTATCGAGGACACGGAACGCCGCGAACGAGTGCGATTGCGCCGGCAGTGGGGCGCGCGCAGCTGCGCTCTGCGAAAGCGCTCCTTCCGCGGACAGCGTCAGCACCGACGCGACGATGAAACAAAAGCGCCCGCGATCCGGGCCTGTGGCACGCATGGACACTCCTCCCCGCGAACGATCGCGGGCCCCGCCTGCTGGCCGATCGAGGCTACCACGCATCGCCGAGTCCGCTAGATCGCGAGCCGGAACCGACCGTCCCTACGGAGTCTTCTTGAGCGAGTCCTTGAACACCTTGCGGAACTTCTCGACCTTCGGGCGCACGATGGCCGCGCAGTACCCCTTCGTCGGGTTGTCGCGGAAGTAGTTCTGGTGGTAGTCCTCGGCCTTCCAGAAACGCGGCGCGGGCGAGATCTCGGTCACGATCGGCGCG
>JANOFY010000150.1:0-4839 GCA_031413895.1 Planctomycetota bacterium
CCGGAGAAAAGTGACTGACACCGTACTTCTCGCCGTACTTCGGACGCCGTACTTGCGCGGACGCCGGACCTGCGCGTCACGACCGCGAACGACACCGACACTTCCGTCCGGTGACGAAGCGTGCTCAGCTCGCCGCCGCGACGCGCAGTCTCTCGAACACGCGCTCGGCGTCGGGCTCGCGCATCCAGCTCTCGCGGTCATCGCCGACGAGATCGCCGGCGGTCCAATACCGCAGGAGCTGTTTGATGCGTCCCGCGGCTCCGCGGATGCCGGCACCCGGACGAGCGACAAGCCGCTCGCCGTACTCGAGCAGGAACGCTGCCGCCTGTGCGCGCGTGACGGATCGCCCCGAGAAGATCCACGGATCGCCGAGCGCCGCGCGCCCGACCATCACGAACGCGCAGCCCGTCTCCCGCCGCATGCGTTCGAGGTCGGCGTGGTTCGCGACGCCGCCGTTGCCGCACACCGGGATCGAGACCGCACGAACCGCGCGCGCGATGCGCTCCCAGTCGACTTCGTCTTGATACGCCTCGGCGCGCGTGCGGCAGTGCACGGTCAGCATCGCCGCGCCGCCTGCTTCCGCGGCGCGCGCAAGCTCCTCGACGTGGTTCGCATCGTCGTACCCCGCGCGCATCTTCGCCGTGACGGGGATCGACGCAGCGCCGGCGACGCAGGCGCGGACGATGCGCTCGATCGATGCGGGCTCACGGAGCAGCGCGGACCCCGCGCAACCTTGGATCGCGCCTTTCGCCGGGCAGCCGAAGTTCAGATCGATGAGCGGTGCGCCGACGAGGGCCGCGCGCGCAGCCGTCTCCGCCAAGCTCTCCACGTCGGCGCCCATGAGCTGGAGTCCGACGGGCGCTTCGAAACGCGCGCGACCGAGATGAGCGAGGAGGAGTCGGCGCGGCAGCGGCTCGCGCACGACGCGCACGAACTCGGTGAACGCACCACCGAGCGCGATCGAAGGGTTCTGCGCCAAGACGAGGTCGCGGAACACCGGATCGGTGACGCCCTCCATCGGCGCCAGCAACCAGGGCGCGGTGAACGGCAGCGGCGGCGAAGCGCGGCGCACTCGGAGTGCATTGCGCGTTTGGGTGATCGCGGTGTCCGACACGGGCGAAGAGTGTAGTGGAGCCGTTGGCGATGCGCCGCCCGTGCGTTCATTGCCATCGGCGGTCTACCATGTCGCCGATCCATGAACAGCACGCGCTCGATCCTCGTCCTGCTCACGCTGCTCGTCCTCGGGACGGGCATGTGGAGCGTTTGGAGAGTGCTGCGCATCGCGCCGCTCGAGCCGCTCGCGCCCGCCGGCACCACGGCGACCGACGAATGGGAGCGCGTGCCTGACGACGAGAGCGGAGCGAGCGCCAGCACGCTCACCGATCCTGACAGCGAGCTCGCCGAACCCGCGGACTCGACGGACTCGGCCGACTCGCGCGCCGCCGCGCCGGTGGAGAACGATCCCGAGTCGGACGAGCCGCGGTCCGTCGCGCACTCCGGTCCCGCGAGCGTCATCAAAGGCATTCTGATCGACGAGGACACGCGCGAGCCGTTGCCCGAGTTCGTGCTCAAGCTGCAAGACGAGGCCGGGGCGCGCATCGACGTGACGACCGACGCGCAGGGCCGATTCGTCACGCCGGTCGCTCTTGCGCACGGTTCGATCCGCATTCGGCCGATCGATCACCCGCAGCGACGTTCGCTTCCGGTGCCGGTCGTGCTCAAGCATCCCGTGCCGGAGGGTCATGAGTTCGAAGTGACGACCCGCAGCGGCCCGACGTATCGACTGGCGATCGAACCGTCGACCGTGCTCACCAGTGCGCTCGAAGCGCGCCTCCGTGTTTCAGGCAAGAACGTGCGCGGCAGCCAGGACTACGACCCCGTGCGCGCAGGAACTCCGCCGTGGGTGCGCCTGCCGCCGCTCTCCGGTGACGTCGCCGAAGCGCGCGGGCTCGAAGTGCAGGATCGCGACGGCCTGTGGAGCGGACGCGCGGAAGTGAGCCGCGTCGGTGGCATCACGCACGACATCGTGCGCGTGGTCCTCCAGCCGCGCACGCGGTTCTCGGGCCGCGTCGTGGATCCGCGCGGACAGCCGATCCAGAACGCGAACGTCGCGATGAAGATGATCGCGGGCGAAACGATCGGGCAAGAGCGCTCCGTCGTCACGGACGCCGACGGTGCCTGGCGTTTCGATCACTTGCTGGGCGGAACCGCGCAGGTCTCCGTCACCGCGTTTCGCTTCGAGCCGCAGAAGGATCTGCGCGTCGTGCTCGTCCCGCGTGACGCGATCGAGCAGACGATCACGCTCGTCCCGCTGCCGCCGGCCGGGAAGATCCGCGGGCGGGTCACGAGCGAATCAGGACGTTACGACGTGGCGGCGGAGGCCGTGCTCACTTCGATCGACAAGACCGAAGCGACACCACCGCAACGCGCGGAGATCGTGTGGAACGATTCCGGAAACCACCGCGTCGGCACGTTCGAGTTCCCCGACTTGCCCGCCGGCAATTACCGCGTCGCGGGTCGCACGATCGGCAGCTGGTACGAGCTCGCGCCCGAGTGGAAGCCGAATGCGCTGTTCGCGTCGCCGCCCGACGAGTCGCTGACCTACTTGATCCTCGACAACACCGCGCGCGCCGATCTCGTGCTGCGCGTGAAAGACGTCGACAGCGGGGAGGACGTCAAGGGCGTGCGCGCCTGGTTCTCGCTCGGAAAGAGGGACGGTCGCGCGCGCGACCTCGATTCGGGCGAGGTTGCGATCAGCGGCTTTCCGTACGACCAAGCGCTGCGCTGGCGGATCGACAAGGCGGGCTATCAACCGGCGATCGGCGACGCTGCGAGCTTCGGCGTGGAGACGCGAACGGACAAACGCGTGCAGCGCATCGCGGAGGTCGCACTCGTCCGCGGCTGGGGCGAGTACTTCCGCGTATCCGACGTCGACGGCAAGAAGGCACTCGCGGGCGCGCGCGTTCTGCTCGACGGACGCGAGGCTGGAGTCACCGACGAGAATGGATTCGTGCTCGTGCGCGCCAACGCTCCACCGAAGGAGGTGCGTGCCGAGTATCAGGACTGGACTGTGCGCGGCAAGGCCGATCTCTCGCCAGCGACGCGCCGGAAGCAGCAGTACTTCAGCGCGATCACGATGACGCCGCCGCGCAAGAGGCGCTGACGCTCCTCTGGATCGCGGGCGTCCCTCCGGATCGCGGGGGACCGGCCGACATCGCGAGCCACTCGACAAGCCACAACGCCACGCCAGAATTCGAACGACCATGGAAGCCCCTTCGACCTCTCCCGCCTGGCAGCGCTTCGACTCGATCCACATCACCGAAGCGGCGGATCGCGTGCGCGGTGTCGTACGCCACACGCCGCTGCAGCCGATCGCATTCGACGACGAACGCATCGAGCTGCGCGCGAAGCTCGAGAACCGCCAAGAGATCGGCGCGTTCAAGGCGCGCGGAGCGTGGAACCAGGTGTCGCAGCTCAGCGCGGCACAGAAGCGCGCGGGCGTCGTGTGCACGAGTTCCGGCAATCACGGCAAGGCGCTCGCATGGGCGGCGCAGCGCGCCGGCGTCGCGGCGACGATCGTGATGCCGAAGAACGCGTACGCGAACAAAGTAGAGGCGTGTCGCGACTTCGGCGCGGAGGTCGTCTTGTGCGACACGCGCGATCTCGCGGAGACGGAGTGTTCCGCTCGAGTCGCGCGCGGAGCCACGCTCGTTCATCCGTACGACGCGGAGCGCACGATCGAAGGCGCGGGCACGGTCGGGCTCGAGATCGCCGAAGACTGGCCCGAGGTCGACGTCGTGATCGTGCCCGTCGGGGGCGGCGGACTCGTCAGCGGTGTCGCGCTCGCCATCAGGCAGCGTCTCGGCGCGCGGCCGAAGGTCTTCGGCGCGGAACCGCGCGGCGCGCCGTCGCTGACCAAAGGACTCGCTGCGAAGCGTCCGGTGATGCTCGACGGAATCACGAGCAAAGTGCAGGGCCTGACGCCGCCGTACTCCGGCCAGATCAACATCGACGTGTGCAGCGCCGCGCTCGACGGCGTCGTGCTGCTCGACGATGCGGAGATCTTCGCGGGCCAGCGCTTCCTCGTCGCGCTGGGGGAGACGGTCGAGCCTGCCGGCGCCGCGGCGCTGGCGCTGGTGCTCGCGAAGAAGCTGCCGGCGGAGCTCCTCGCGCATCGCGATGCGAAGCGCCGGCTCAAGGTCGCGGTCGTCGTGTCAGGCGGCAATCCCGATCCCGAACAGATCGAGACGCTGCGCCGCGAGATCGCGACCGAACGCAGCCGGGCGTGCTCGTGAAGCGCATCGTCCTCGTGCGGCCGTCAGGCCCGCGCAACGTCGGCATGATCGCGCGCATCGCGGCGAACTTCGGTCCGTGCGAGATCGCGCTCGTGGCGCCGGAACGGCCGTCGCTGCTCGTCCATCCGGAGTTCGAGCAGATGTCGCACGGCGTGGCGAACGTAAAGGAGCGTTGCCGCGTGTTCGCGACGTTGCCGGACGCGCTCGCGGAGTGCACGTCGTCGATCGGTTTCACCGCGCGCGTGCACGGTCGTCGCACACGCGTCGATTGGCGCGAGGTCCAAGCAGAGATCAGTATGCGCGCGAACGACAAGGCGCAGCGGATCGCGCTCGTGTTCGGCAACGAAACGATGGGACTGACGGCACAGGAGAGCACGCAGCTTGGCGTTCTCGTCCACATCGCGACGTCGTCGGAGCACACGTCGCTCAACCTCGCGATCGCGGTGGGCGTCGTGCTGTCCGATCTCTTCGCCGATCGAGGTGCGAAGAAGTTCGAGCGCGGTGCCAAGGCGCTGTCGGGCGAGGGGCGCGAGTACTTGAAGGC
>JANOFY010000151.1:0-2920 GCA_031413895.1 Planctomycetota bacterium
CTTTCTTGGCTCCAGTCGGATTCACGCCGGCGATGCCGACGATGTGAGTTCGCTCGAAACCTCGCGGCCGCGCTCGACCACCTCGCGCACGAACGCGTCGAAGTCGTCGAAGCGACTGCGGTGGTTCGTGATCGCGACGCGGAGCGCGAATCGCCCGCCGAGCTCTGTCGACGACGGGACCGCGAAGCCTGATTCTTGGATCCGCAGGAGCAGCTCGCGGTTGACCCGGTCGAGCACGCCCTCGGCCACGCCGTTCGGCGCGTAGCGGAAGCACACGACGTTCAGCGCGACGGGCGCGAGCAGCTCGAGCTCGACGTGCGCCTCGATCAGCGCTTGCAGGTGCCGCGCTTGGCGAACGTTTTGATCGATCACGCGCGCGAACGCGTCGACGCCGTGCGCCTTGAGCGACATCCACACCTTGAGCGCCTTGAAGTTGCGCGTCAGCTCGACTCCACGTTCGGCGAACGGCAGTCCGCCCGCGCTCACGCCGCGTGAGGTCTCGGCGAGATAGCTCGCGCTCATCGCGAACGCCTCGCGGTGCGCCGCGCCGTCGCGGACGATCGCGCAGGCGACTTCGAACGGCTGGTACATCCACTTGTGCAGATCGAACGCGAGCGAGTCAGCGAGCTCCATGCCCGCCAGCGTGTCGCGCACGGTCGGTGACAGGCGCGCGAGAGCGCCGAATGCGCCGTCGATGTGGAACCACAAGTCTTCGGTCCGACACACGTCGGCCAGCGCGCGCAGGTCGTCCACCGCGCCCGTGTTGACGGTCCCCGCCGTTCCGATGACGCAGATCGGGCGGTGTCCTTCGCGGCGGTCGCGTGCGATCGCCTCTCTCAATAGATCGATTCGAATTCGTCCCGCGGCATCGGTCGCGATGCGGCGGAGCGCTCGATCGCCGAGGCCCAAGAGCTTCATGCACCGCGGCGCCCAACCGTGTGTTTCGGAGCTGCAGTACAGCGTGAGCAGCGGATGATGATTGCTCTGCAGTCCTTCGGCGTTCACGTCGAAGCCCGCCTTCGCGTGTCGCGCGACCGCGATGCCGACGATGTTCGCCATCGTGCCGCCGCTGACGAGGATGCCGCTCGCGCTCTGCGGCATGCCGACGATTTCGGCCAGCCACGCGAGCACTTGGTGCTCGACGAGCGCCGGAGCTTGGTGAAAGCCCGCCATGTGCGGATTCAGCCCGGACGCGAGCATGTCCGCGAGCATCGCCAGCGGCGTTCCGTTGCCTTGCACCCAACCCCAGAAGCGCGGATGCCTGTTGCCGTTCGCGTAGGGGAGTACATTCGCGACGAACTGCTCGTAGACCGCCGTCTCGTTCGTCGGGAGGCGCGGCAGCGGTTCGTCGAACGTCGATCGCACGGACGCCGGCACCGGCTGCCACGCGGGGCGCTCGCGCAAGGTCGCGAGGTTCTCGATCATGTCGTCGACCATTCGATGACCGAGCGCGCGGAAAGCCGTCCAGTCGGAGGGATCGAGCGTGACCTCGACAGGACGTGTGGCGGGGTTCATGGGGCCGGAGAATACCGCGGTCCCCGGCGTTTCGATCGGCCCGATCCCCGATGCCGTGGGGCGCGAACTCCCTAGAACTTGCGACTCTTCTGCAGCACGTCGTCGAGCGTGCTCACCGTCGCATCACGGTCCGTGTCGGAGAGATCGAGAATCTCCTGCAGCGCGATCCCGATGTGCGGGATGTACTTCTCGATGTAGCTGCGCTTGTCGAACTCCGCGCGCAGCCGCTTGCCTTTCCTTATATACGCGCCCAGCTTGCGGCCGGCGTCCTGCAATCCCAGACGGATCTCCTTCGCGATCTCCGGGTAGCTCGCGATCGCTTCCTTCGATTCGGAAGTGAACGGGACCCACACGCTCGCGATGTGAACCATCACGGCCATCGGGCCGTTGGGGAGCGCGCCCTTCGGATGTTGCAGGCCGTACGCGCGCCAATTCGTCTGGATCACGCTCTTCGTGATCGCGCACGCGGATTGTTGGTGGAGGAGCGGAACTCGATTCGCGCAGCGCAGCACGCGGATCGGTTCGTCCGCGTTGCCGACGAGATCCTCGGTCGCGATCACCGCTTTCGCGGACTTCTTGATACGGCCTTCCTCGGTCATCTCGAGCCCGACGCCGCCCGGTTTGCCGTACGCGATGCCGACCTCGATCTGGAACGGGTTGCCGCGGTACACCGACGGCGGTCGCGTGATCGCGACGTAGAAGTCGGCTTCGAGTTCTTTCTTCAAACCCGCGAGCACGAGCTCTTCGCCGATGGGGGAGATGCAGTCCGTGCTCGGCGAGCTGATCTTCGACTTCTGGATCGCGTCGTGCAGCGCGGCCGCTTCCTCGCGCGCGATGCGCGTCGGATAGGCCTTCTCCGAAACTTTCGCGAGATGACAGATGTCTTTCGCGACCTTGCTGCCGACGCGCGAGAACTCCTCTTGCAGGAAGCCCGACAGCGAGCGCGACGTCGTCTCCTTGAGCATCGCGATCAAGCGGCCGAGCTCGACACCGTGCGGGTGGGGCTTGATCTCGACGGTCGCGGGCGGGAGCGTTTTCGTGCCGCGCTCGTACGTGATCTTCTCGCCGCCTGGATCGGTGTAATGGATCGTGACGTGCGGGTTCGCGATCGCGGTCTGCTTCAAGTACATGTCGACGGAGCGCAGACCCTTCTGGTACTTGGCCTCCATCTCGATCTCGACGCGCGTGCCGTGATCCTTGTCCCAGTCCACGCACTTCTTGTCGTGGATGTCGGGCTTGTTGTGCTGCGTGTCTACGGCCAGCAAGAACTCGTGCGTTTCGGCGCGTTTTCCGGTGCGCGAGAGGATGCGCGCGGGTTTGCCCGTCGTGAGCTGGCCGTACATGACGGCGGCGCTGATCCCGATGCCCTGTTGCCCGCGCGATTGGGACAGCTTGTGGAACTTCG
>JANOFY010000152.1:0-1834 GCA_031413895.1 Planctomycetota bacterium
AGCGGAGAGGGGGCCAGGGGGTGAGGCGACACGTCCGTATCGACCCGGCACCACCCTCACGATCCACCACGTGCGATCAGCTCCGCACCGCCCGACGCGATCGCGGCCGAATGACGTAGTTCCAGTCGCCATGAAACTGCAGCCGCTCGATGTTCAGTTCGCCCATCTCGGCATCCGTGACCTTGACGCCCGTCGGGTACTTCCGTTGATCGATCGCCGCCTTCACGACGAGCCCAGCGCTCGTCGTCGTCGCGCCGATGAGGCTGATGACGGTCTCGTACGTGCGCAAAGGGCGACCGCGCCAGTTCATCGTGATGAACGCGAACAAGCGGTGTTCGATCTTGTTCCACTTGCTGGTGCCCGGTGGAAAGTGGCTGACGTGCATCGCGATCCCGAGGTCGTCGGCGAGTTCCTGCAGCTCGGTCTTCCACAGCCGCAACCGGTTTCCGTTGCTACCGCCAGCGTCGGCGCTGATGTGAATGGCGCGCGCGTGCGGGTAGCGTTTCTTGCCCATCCGTTGCCACCACGTCTTGATCGATCTCACCGCGAACGCCGCTGTGTCGTGATCGACGCCGATGGAGACGAACGCGCTGTTGTCGGCGACGTCGTAGATCCCGTACGGGATCGCCTTGCCAACGGCGTCGCCGGGGAAGTCGTGCACATCGACAAGCTCAGGCAGGCCTTCGAGGTGCCACTCTCTTCCGGCGTTCTTGAAGTTGCCGACGAGCTCCTTCTTCTTCGTGTCGACGGAGATGTACGGGATGTTGTGCGCGAGGCATTTGGCGGCCTCGTTGCTGATGTGCTCGAACTGCGCGTTTCGATCCGGATGCTGCTTGCCCTCGACGGTCTTCCGCGCCGCTTGAAGGCTGAATCCTGACTCCCGCAGCAGCCGAGCGACGGTCTGGTGGCTCACGCGAATGTCGTGTCGCGCGAACATCTCCTCCGACAACGCGTGCGTGCTCTTGCATGTCCATCGCAGCGGCGACTCCGGGTCGCCGCGCGTGACGGGGTCGACCAGCGCCGTAAGTAGCTCGACGAGGTCGGGATGCACTTGCTCGTGCGGGAGTCTCCCGCCGCCGCTGCGCCGAACCTTGACGACGTCGCCGCTGCGCACCCCGGCGCGAACCTCGTTTCGACCCTTGGTTACGGTGCTGATCGCCATCTTCGTGGCGCGCGACACGGCGACGATGCCGCCGTGACCGAGCGCCTCGGCCTCGGCGCCCGCCCACAACCGCTTCATGCGCTCGTCCATGGCGCCCTTGAGCCCCTTCCACGTTTGGCGAATGCGCTTCTCGTCGTGCACACGCCTCGTAGATCACGATCGCGAGACCGCGTCGATCCCGGAATCCGCGCCCGCGCCGATCGACTTGTTTATGACCGGGTCCTTAGGGCGGTGATCACAGTGTTTGATAGCCGTCAGACGCATCGTGGCGCGCGATCGCTGCGTTGCGGCTCGGTTAAAGGCGGGGAGCATGCGCCCTCGCCGCGCCTTGCGCTCGCACGCCACGCCGCGCCTGCCGACTATCAAACACTGTGCTCACCGCCCTAGTCCCGCGCTTCGTCGACGTCGACCACGTGCGGCTCACACGCCACCACCGCGACGCAAGGCGATCGAGCGGCGCGGCTCAGCGACGCGTGCCGAGGCGCTCGCTTCCACGCACAACGACGCGAGAGAGCCGCGCGGCGACGCCAGGCACGAGGGTTGCTGTCGATTGCCCCGTATCGCCCGCACATGAAGGAGGACCGGATGTCCGACACCATCGAGACGACAGACAGAACCAAAGAGGCCGCGACGCTCGAGAGCGACGTTCGGCTGCTCAACATGCTCGCCGAC
>JANOFY010000153.1:0-1796 GCA_031413895.1 Planctomycetota bacterium
TGACGGTCGGCCAGGTCAGGCCCGGGATCTCCTCGTGGCCCGCGAACAGGCGGGGACCCTTCACCAGGCGCATCGTGAAGTACACGCGGCCGTCGGACGCGAGACCGAGCTCGTGCACCGGCACGATGCCGGGGTGGTCGAGCTGGCCCGTGACCTGCGCTTCCTCGAGGAAGCGGCCGAGCGTGCGTGAGTCGACCGGCGGCGTGCCGCCGTGCGACGTGGGATCGACCTTGCCGAGCACGACCTTCATCGCCAGCGTGCGGCGCAGGTCCTCGTCCCAGATCTTCAGCACGGCGCCCATGCCGCCGCGACCGATCTCGCCGAGCAGCGTGTAGCGCGAGCGCGCCGGTGCGTGCGCACTCAGGCGCTGGAGCAGCTCGCTGGTCGGGCCCGAGTCGGATTCCGGACGCTTACCGTCGAGCGACACACCGGGATCGATGTCGTCGCCGAAGCGCGAGCGCAGCTCGTCGGCCAGCATGGGACGCGTCGCGCGTCGGTACTCGACGAGCCGGGCGAGGAACGGGTGAGCATCCCATTCGGCCTTGAGCTGGTGCAGCTCGCGTGCGAGCTCCGGGTGCGCGCTGCAGAACGCCTCGAAGTCGGTCGTCGGCGCGAGCTCGAGTTCACCGAGGTACTGCGCGAACAGCGCTTGCGCCGGCGTCATCGAGCCCGGTGCGGGAGGCGTCTCGGGAGGCATGGCGCGCAGAGAATAGCGGATATGTGCGGCGACAACGTGTCCCAACGGAGCCCGATCGCTTGCCCCGCTGATTCGGTCAGCGATTCTTGTTCGCGACGACCGCGTACCCCAGACAAGCGTCGCCGTCGGTGCTGAATCGCTCCGCGATCGCGAAGACAATGTGCACAAGGGCGACGACGGGCAGCACGAACGGTGCGCGCCAGCGCGAGAGCCGCACCGAACCGTCGCGTTGCCGCGCGCGCGATGCGAACGTGCGCACCAGCCACTGCGCGAAGAGGTGCCCAGTCGCGGACGAGTAGTTGCCGCGCGGATCGATCGACTCCATCTCGAAGCCATGACGGCCGAGGACCGCCGACAGGCCGGACGGCGTGTAGCGCCAAAAGTCGTACGGCAGCGCGTGCATGGGCGCGATGAACGGAACGGTCATCAGCAACCGTCCGCCGGGCCGCAGCACACGCGTCAGCTCGGACATGCAGCGTTCGGGATCGGGGACGTGCTCGAGCGTCTCGAGCAGAAGCACCGTGTCGAACGAACCGTTGCGAAACGGCAAGCGTCGCGCGTCCCCCCAAACGTCGACGGCGCCTTTCAAGTACGAGACGTGCTCGCCACTGATGCCGCGCGTCAGGTTCTCGCACGAGGGCGGATACTCCAGGCCGAAGTAACGACTCACGTGCGGCGCGAACAGCGCTCCGTAGGGCCGCTCTCCGACTCCGACGTCGAGCATGTTCCCGCGCGCCTCTGGAGCAAGCCGCGCCACACTGCGCCGCAACTGACGCACGTCGAGCCAGTACGGATTGAACGGCGAGACACGGTACGCGCTCGCGAGCCGCGCGAGCAGCGGGGACCGCCGGGGCTTGACCGTGTCGATCGCCGGGGCCGAGCTCACCCGCGCAGTGTAGGAGACGCGCATGGAAAGACACGCCCCTTGCGAGGAGCCGACGTCGATGCGCAGCATGTCCGCACCACCATGCGCTCCCCTCGCATCGCCATCACGACGTACGGTCCGAACGACGAGGGCACTCGGGCGCGTGCCCCTTGCGCACAACGTTGACCCACAGGTCATGGGAAAGCGTCGCTGCTCCGGAAAGTGTCAGCCCGG
>JANOFY010000154.1:0-1793 GCA_031413895.1 Planctomycetota bacterium
GCCGCGTCCTCTGGATCCGCGCTCGGCGCGCCGACTCTGCATCAGATCACGATTCCGGATGACGACACGCCGTCCGACGCGGCACTCATCGCGAGCGAGGGAGCGACCGGCGTCGAGAACGCGCTCGCGTACGATGAGCTCGTCGTCCTCGGCTCGCAGACGGTCGGCGCGGGTCCCAACGCCGGCACGCGGGTACGCGTGATCAACGCCGGCGGCGCGCCGATGGACCTCGGCGCTCCGCGGCTCGCCGGAACGAACCCGAACGACTTCAGCGTCACCTTGGAGGCGGCGCCGACTCCGTTCGCGAGCTTCGCGGGAAATATGCCGCCCGGCGCGCTGTCGCCGCTCCTCCCGTCGGCGAAGACAAGCGGGCCTGGCGTCGCGCTCGCGCTCGACTCGACGCGCTTGACGGCTCTCACGGCGCACGCGAGTGCGACCCTTCCGGACTTCCCCGTGCCGGGAGTCGGCACGGTGACGCTCGCGCTCCGCCGCACGCCGCTGCCGATCGCATCGGACTCCGTGCTCCGCGTCGATGGAGTCGAAGTCGCCGGAGGAATCGCATCGGTGATTGGGGACCTGTCGCTGTGGACCGGAAGCGCCGTCGAGCTGCCCGGCTCGCGCGTCTTCCTGGCGCTCTCGAGCGACGGAACCCGCGGTCAGTTGGTGCTTCCGGACTCGCCCGAAAGCGTCGTGCATCTGACGAGCGAAGCCGGTGATCCGACGCGCCTTCGTGCGGTACGCGGCGACCCGCTCGGCGCGGACGGGTCGAGCACGGCTTCCTTTTATTGTGAGGATCCGATCTCAGTCCCGGGGGGTGACATCCCTGCGGCTGCCGCGATCGCAGGGCTCACGTCGCCCGGCGCGGAGCCGCTGACGGTCGTCGACTGCCGCTTGGCGATCGAGACCGACACGCAGCTCTACGCGAAGTTCGGATCGACGAACGCGCTGACCACCTACGTCACGCAGCTCATCGCCGCCGTGAGCGCCCAGTACTTCGAGGACGTGCAAGCGACGCTGTCGATCGCGTACTTGGGCGTGTACACGGGCGGGTCGGACCCGTGGACGTCGCAGGACTCGGGCGGAAACGCGACCGCGCTCCTCAACGAGTTCGTAGCGGCGTGGGCGCCGAACAACTGGCCGGCGCAGGCCAATCTCGCACATTTCATCTCGGGCGCGAACCTCGGCGGCGGAGTCGCCTATCTCAACGCGCTGTGCTCGAGCTTTGGCTTCGGTGTCAGCGGCAACATCGCGGGAACGATCAACTGGAACGGCTGGACCGGCGCGCCGGGCAACTTTACGTGGGACTTCGTCGTCGTCGCGCACGAGCTCGGGCACAACTTCGGCTCGAACCACACGCACTCGTATTGTCCGCCGCTCGATCTGTGCTCCACCAACTGCAGCGGTCCGGCCGCGTGCTCGCAGGGCACGATCATGAGCTACTGCCACTCGTGCGGCGGCATGGACAACATCGACCTCGAGTTCCATCCGGTCACGGCCAACATCATGCGCCAGGCGGTCAACGCGAGCTGCCTGGGGCTTTCATCGCTGGCGGGCAGCGACTACGTGCAGTACCTGCTGCGTTTCAATCCGCTGACCACGACCGGCCAGCGCAACGCGACCCTGGAGTTCGCGCACGACGCTGCCAACGAACCCGATCCGTTCCGCATCCGCGTGCGCGGCACGGCGCAGTGAGAGCTCCCAGCCGAAGACGCGCCCTCGGGCGCGCTTTGAGACCGCGCCCCGGATGAATACACTCCGCGCGTGTCGACTCTCGGACATCCGCGCCCGCTGCT
>JANOFY010000155.1:0-5783 GCA_031413895.1 Planctomycetota bacterium
GGGGTCCACCGGACAGCCGCGCGACGGCGACAACCGCGCGTGCTACGCCGTGCTCGAGGATCACCAAGTGACGTGGCACCGCGTGCCGTACGACTACCGCACGACGATGCAGAAGATCATGGACACGGGCGTGCTCTCCGAAGTGCTCGCGCGCCGCTTGGCGCTCGGCAAGTAGCGCGTCTCGTGCTCAGCGCCAGAAGCGCAGCGCATCGCGCATGACGTGTTGCAGGATCTGCGGGTTCTTGCGCAGGCGCCGCATGCTGTAGGCACGCCAGTCGGGTCCGTAGGGGACGTACACGCGGACGATGTGCCCCGCGCTTTTCCATTTCTCCCACAGCGGTTCGCGCACACCGAGCAGCACTTGGAACTCGTAGCGTTAGCGCGCGTAGCCGAACACGTTGACGAGCGCCATGCAACGTTCCGCCAGGCCGTCGTCGTGCGTGGCGAGCGAGAGCTTCGCGCCGCGCTCGCACAGCTTGCGCGTGCACGCGACGTACGCTTGACGGATCGCATCGGGCTCGGTGTGCGCGATGGAAGTCGGCTCGAGGTAGATCCCCTTGACCATGCGCACGTCGAGCGGCCCCGGCGCGAGTCGATCGATGTCGCTGGGCGTACGGAAGAGACGCGACTGGAGCACGATGCCGACGTTGTCGAAGCGTTTGCGGAGCGCTTCGAACACGCGCAGCGTGCCGTCGGTCGTGGGGTGGTCTTCCATCTCGACCCGTACACGCACGCCGAGCTTCGCGCAGTGCTCGGCGATCCCGGAGTAGAGCTCGAGGCACAGCGCCTCGTTCATCATCAGGGCCATGTGCGTCGGCTTGACCGAGACGTACGCGTCCAGGCGCGCTTTCGCGATCGCCTCGGCCGCGCCGCGGTAGTGCATCGCCACGGCGCGCGCCTCCGACTCGTCGGCGATGTTCTCGCCCAGGATGTCGAGGATCCCGGGATGTCCGCGGCGATCGAGGTCCGCGAGCTTCGACAGCGCCTCGTCCAGCGTCTCGCCCGCGATGTAGCGCGACGCCAGACGGCGCATCAACGGCTTCGGGACGTAGCTAAGGGACGCCAGGACGAGTTTCTGCACCATGGTCATCGAGGGGGCGGCGGCGGATTCTCCACTCGCCGCGCTGCGTCGGCAACGATGGAGCGCGGATCGATCGGCGGGATGCGGATCCCTTCCTGTGCCCGCCCCAGGGCCCTACGCTGTCATCGTGGCTGCAGCGCAAGGTGATTCTCGCGCGGACGGCGCTCGCGAGCCGCGCGTCGTGCTGATGACGGCGCCCGATCTCGCCGTCGCGCGGGCGCTCGCGCGTGCGCTGGTCGAGCACAAGAGTGCCGCATGCGTGAACCTCGTCCCCGGGGTGCAGAGCATCTATCGCTGGCAGGGCCAGATCGAGGAATCGAGCGAGGTCCTCCTCGTCGCCAAGACGACCGCTGGCCGCATCGCGGATCTCGTGCGGCAGCTCCGCGAACTGCACCCGTACGACGTGCCCGAGTGCGTGGTGCTCGAACCGCGCGAGGTCGAGGCCAAGTACAAGGCCTGGCTGCTCGCCGAGACGGAGTAGCCGCGCGCCATCGGTGCCGACAGCGGGACACGCGCCGCGCCGCGATGTCTCTGCTCAAGTGTTCGGAAGTTCCTTCCGATAGCCCCGCCGGTAGCCCGGATGCGAGTCGCCCACCCACTCCTCACGCTCGCCGCGAGCGTCCTGGCGCTCTCGGCGCGCGCGGGCGAAGTGCCCGCGACTTCACCGGACTGGTCGGCGAAGCTTCGGCTGGAGCACTTCGCGCTGCAGGTCCTCGAGACGCCGCCGCGAACGTCGCGGGATCTCGTCATGAGCCGAGGCCGTACCGTGGGGCTCGTCGCGTGGCGCCGGCGCCGCGTCGCGGACGGCATCCAGCTCGAGTGCGAGAGCACGTTCGCGGACGACGAGCACCGCTCCGAATCCGCACGCGTGTTGCATGTGGAGCAGCTGACCGATGCCGGACCACGCCTCGTCTGGCGCGAGATCGGTCGCGGCGGACGCGCACTGCGTGCCGAGTGGTCGCGCGACGGCGAAAACTTGCGCGTGATCGAGTGGAGCGCGAGCGAAACACGCCGCGAATCGGTCGGGACGGGCAAGGGCGCCGTGATGCCGCTCTACTTGCTCGAGCTCGCGCGCACAGGACGCGTCACTGCCGGGAGCTTCCTGCGTTTCGATCCGCTCGTGCGCGGGCTCGACCTCGCCGAACTGTGCACGTCGTACGAGGTCGAGAACAGCACACCCGAGAACGCGAACGCCGGCGCGATGGCGCTCCGCGCGGTCGAGCTGCGACGCAGCGACGGGACCTCGGCTGGACGGTACGTCTTCCGCGGGAGCGAGCTGTGCGCGTTCCAGTGGCAAGAGAGCGATGTGTGGGCGGTGCGCATTTCGCCCGAGGAATACGATCGCCGCGCGGCCGAACTCGCGCCGCGAGAGCCGCTGCGGGGTTCGTGACACGCGCAGGCCTTCGCGGAGCGCGTGTTCATGTTGCGAAAACAGGGGCGCGCCGTTCGCGCCGGATCCCGCCTGTCCTGGTTCGATGCTCGGGCTCGGGCTAGCCTGTTCGGATCGCATGTCGCGCATCGACACTGGAACCACGGTCGCGCAGAACTCTGGGCTCTCCCGGAGCTTGGCGCAGTCCGTCGCCATCGCGCTGGTGTTGGCGGGGTTCGCGGCGTGCAAGTCCGCGGGGGAACACCGGCAGGATGCGGACCGCGCCGTCTACGAGCTGGTCGAGGCGCGTCGCGCCGAGTTGCATCTCGGCGACCCGCGCTTCTCGATCGAGCCGGATCCGGGCAGCCTGCGCCAGCAACTCCTGCGCGGCGAAGCGCGCGGCACGGAGCCGCTCTCGCTCGTCGAAACCCTCGCGATCGCGGCCGAGAACAGCCGCGCATATCAGAGCCAGAAAGAGGGGCTCTACTTGGCCGCGCTCGACCTGACTCTCGAGCGGTGGAACTTCGCGCTCCAGGAAAACGGGTCGCTGTCGGCGGCCATGTTCGGGGTAGGCGACGAAGCCGCGGCAGACGCGGGCGGGAGCTTCGGCCTGAGCAAGCTCTTCGGAACAGGCGCGCAGATCGTGGGCGACATCGGCCTCGGTCTGACGCGTTCGCTCTCGCGTTCGGACGGTTGGAATCCGATCGCGGACATCGGCCTCACGATCACGCAGCCGCTCCTGCGTGGCTTCGGCGAGGACATCGTGAAGGAGCCGTTGACGCAAGCGGAGCGCGATCTCGTCTACGCCGTGCGCTCGTTCGAGCGCTTCCGTCGTAGTTTCGCGTTCGACGTCGCGGAGCGTTACTACGAACAGCTGCAGCGCCTCGACGCGGTGAAGAACCAAGAGGCCAACTTCAAGAACCTGAAGGAGCTGAGCGACCGCAACATCGAGCTGACCAAAGCCGGGCGCCTGTCCGTCATCGAAGCGGGACAAGCGCGCCAGAACGAGTTGCGCTCGGGGAATCAGCTGCTCGAGACACGCGAGCAGCTCGAATTCAACAACGACCAGTTCAAGCTCTTCTTGGGTCTTCCGACGCAGTCGCCGCTCGTCCTGGATCCCAGCGAGCTCGTCGCGCTCGCCAATCAAGACCTGGGCGCGATCGAGCTCGACGAAGACGCGGCGACCGCTTTCGCGCTCGCACACCGACTCGACCACCTGAACACGGTCGACGCACAGGAGGACGCCGAGCGCCGGGTCGTGGTCGCCGCGGATCAACTGCGCGCCGAGCTCACGCCGACCCTCCGGTACAACAGCGTCAACTCGGACGGTGAACCCGCGGATCTGCGGTTCGACAACTCCATCTGGTCCGTCGAAGCAGAACTGAAGCTGCCGTTCGACCGGCTTCCCGAGCGCAACGCGTACCGTCGGTCGTTGATCGATCTCGACGTCGCAGTGCGCGCTGCCGATCGGTCCGCGGACGAGATCCGCGCCGAGCTGCGCGATTCACTGCGACGCATCGTCACGCGCCGCGAAGCGTGGGAGATCCAGCTCGCGGCCGTCGCGCTGGCGGAGCGCCGCATCGAGAGCACGCAGCTGTCCCTCGAGGCCGGCCGAGCGAGCACGCGCGACCTGCTCGAAGCGCAGGAGTCCTTGCTCTCGGCCCAAAACGCGGCGACCTCCGCTCTGATCGACTACACTCTGGCGAAGCTGGGCTTGTACTTGGATATGGAGCTTCTACGAGTGGACGAGCACGGCGTCTCGGCAGACGAGCTGCCGGTCACCGGAGCTCCGGCACCTGGAGCGCCGACACCGGAAGCGCCTGGGCCCGACTCGGACGCGAGCCAGCCCGGCCGTTGAGCTAGAAAGAACTCGGAGACTTCGTTGACGCGCAAGATCGCTTGGATCGCCCTCGGCATCGTCGCGCTGGTCCTCGTGTGGGGGACCGGCGTGCGGGGGTGGTTTGCGGACGCGGAGGTCGTGGAGCGCCGCGGCGCGAAGGTCGAGCGCGGACCGCTGCGGATCAGCGTGCTGCAGCGCGGCGAGCTGACCGCGAAGAACAGCGTCAGCATCAAGAGTGAGATCGAAGGGCAGACGACGATCCTGTGGCTCGTTCCCGAGGGCACGCTGGTCAAACCCGGAGATCTGCTCGTCAAGCTCGACTCGTCCGACCTCGTCGAAAAGGAGCTGCAGCAACGAATCGCCGCCGACAACGCCGACGCCAGCCAGAAGAAGGCCAAGGCGCAGCACGACATCCAAGAGAGCCAAAACCTCTCCGACATCGAGTGGGCCGAGCGCAAGCTGCGCTTCGCCGAGATGGATCTCGAGAAGTACCTCAAGGGCGACCTCGAGCAGCTCCTGAAGCAGGCGCAGGACAGGATCTTGCTCGCGCAGCAGGCGCGCACGCAGGCGGAGAACACGCTGAACTGGTCGAAGACGCTGACCGAGAAAGGCTTCCTGACGAAGACGGAGCTCGATCGCGACGATCTCGACTTCCAGCGCGCCGATGTCCAGTTCAAGCAAGCCGAGCTGGAGCTCAAGCTGTTCCAGGAATACGTAGACCCGCGCAAGCAGAGCGAGCTGCGCGCGCTCCTCGTGGAAGCCGAGCGCGGCCTCGAACGGACGAAGCTCCAAGCCGAGGCGCGCATCGCGGACTTCAAGGCGGCGCTCTCGACGAGCGAGGCGCGCCTGACGCTCGAAATGGACAAGCTTGCGAAGTACCGCAGTCAGCTCGAGAAGACGAAGCTCGTGACGCCGACCGACGGCATGGTGGTGTACGCGCGGAGCGAAGGCGGGCGGATGGGCAGCGAAGCCATGCAAGAAGGCACGCAGGTTCGCGAAGGTCAGGAGATCCTGACGATCCCGCGCACGGGCGGAATGACCGCGCAGGCGAGCATCCACGAGTCGGTGTTGAAGCAAGTCGTGCTCGGCATGCCGTGCACGATCGTCGTCGACGCACTGTCGGGCGCCGAGTACCACGGCAAGGTGGAGTTCGTCGCGCTGCTACCCGACAAGAGCAACTTTTGGGCGAATCCCAACCAGCGTCTCTACCGTACGGAAGTGTCGATCGACGATTCGCACACGGACATGCGGCCGGGCTCGGTTACGCGGAATAGCTATTCCGTATCGATTCGCTGGGGGCCTCGCGTTCTCCGGAAGGTAAAGATTGCCCCGACACGCTCCGAATGTTCGAGACGTGGCAGCCGCCAATCGTCTTGCTTCTGTCTGGATTACGCGTTCGCTCGGAATCCTGGGCATCGCGTTCGCGCTTGCGCTCGATCTCGTGCCTGGGGCGAACCCGGGCATCGGGAAGGGCCAGGGCCTGCTGCTCGGGA
>JANOFY010000156.1:0-2332 GCA_031413895.1 Planctomycetota bacterium
ATTAGAAGGAACAGTACGTGGACGCCGCCGGGCGTCGCTCCGAGCGCGGACAGGATGCCGATGTCACGGCGCTTCTCCGTCACCATCATCGAAAGGATCGCGAACACCGTGAACCCCGCGACCACGACGACGAGCGAGAGCATGATCGACATCAAGGTTTTCTCGTTCTCGATCGCTCCCAGCAACGTGCCGCGGAACTCCTCCCACGTGCGCACCTCGCTCGAGTTTCGGTCGCGGATCAATCCCTTTGCGTAGAGGTCCGCTTGCAGGTCGTCGCGCACGGCCTCGCCGTCCTTCGCGTAGTTCTTGAGCTTGACGAGCACCTTGTCGTACTGCGTCGGCGTCGCGAGCAGCGTCACGAGCTCGGAGCGCTCGAGGTAGACGGTCGAGAGGTCGGTCTCGTTCTCGCCGGTGCGGAACGTCCCGGCGACCACGTACCGGCGATTGTTCGGGCGGATGTCGTCGCCGGTCGAGTTCGGCACGCCGGTCAAGATGTTGATCACCGACCCGCGCGTGAGGTTCAGCATCGCGGCTTGCTGCTCGCCGACGATGATGCTGGCGAGCGGACGACCCGGCGGGTCGTAGTCCGGCGGCGGCGCGAACGGATGATCGATGTCCGCGACGCGGATCGAGCCCGTGAGCGAATCCGACTCGAGCGCCGCGCGCAGCTCGCTCGTCTTGTATTCGCTCTCGACGTCGATGCCGAGCAATTGGACGAGCGCGAGGCGTCCGCGCTCGAGATCCGCCATGCGCATGTTCGTCAGCGCGGTATCGATGCGCGTCTCCGTCGACGTCAGGAGGCCGGTCCACGCGCGCTGCGGCGTCGCGGCCGCGACGCGCGGGTCCGCGCGGATCGCGGCGAGGAGCGCGGACGGATCGCTCGGCGCGAGGTGCCCGTCGGGCCGCGGCACCGTGTACGGCGCGATGATCAGATCCGAAAGGCTCCCGCGCACGACCTTGCGCGTCTCGTCGAGGAAGCCCGACATGATCGAGAGGATGAGGATCAGCGCGCCGACGCCGACCATGATGCCGAGCACGCCGATGACGTTCGTGCGCCGCGCGCGCATGTAGCGCCACGACAAGAAGACGCGGTACACGTCAGCCCTCCGGCCGCTCGCGCGTGTCCGCTGGAAGCTGGGGGAGCTGGGCGATCTTCTTCATCGCGGGGAAGAGCAGCACGTCGCGGATGGAGTCCTGTCCGGTGAGCACCATGACGAGGCGGTCGATCCCGATGCCGAGTCCGCCGGCGGGCGGCATGCCGTACTCGAGCGCCTGCACGTAGTCCCAGTCGACTTCGCCGGGCGCTTCGGGATCCTTGCTCGCGACTTGCTCCTCGAACCGGCGCGCTTGCTCGGCGGGATCGTTGAGCTCGCTGAACGCGTTGCCGAGCTCCATGCCGGCGATGAACACCTCGAAGCGCTCTGCGAGTCGCGGATCGCCGGGCTTCTGCTTCGCGAGCGGCGAGATCTGCACGGGATAGTCGGTGACGAACATGGGTCCCGTGAGCGCGTCCTCGACCGTCGCTTCGAAGACGTCGTTCATCAATTTCCAACGGTCGCCGGGATTCGGGAGACCGAGCTCGGTCGCGCGCGCTTTCACCGCGCGCTCGTCGTCGAACTCGCAGCCGTTCTTCTCGCGGAAGAGATCGATGTACGGCCGGCGTGGATAAGGAGCCGCGAGGTCGTAGCGCGCGCCGCGGAACGTGACCTCGGTGCCGCCGTTCACGCCGCGCGCGGCGAGCTCGAACATGCGCTCCGTGAGCTCCATCATGCGGCGGTAGTCGGCCTGCGCCTCGTACAGCTCGAGCATCGTGAACTCGGGGTTGTGCCGCACCGACAAGCCTTCGTTCCGGAAGTTGCGGCTGACCTCGAACACGCGCTCCATTCCGCCGACGATCAATCGCTTCAGGTAGAGCTCGGGCGCGATGCGCAAGAAGAGATCGGCATCGAGCGCATTGTGGTGCGTGATGAACGGGCGCGCGGCCGCGCCGCCGGCGATCGGGTGCAGCGTCGGCGTCTCGACCTCGAGATAGCCTTCGCTCTCGAGGAAGCGCCGCAGGAGCGAGAGCACTTGGCTGCGCTTCTTGAACACGTCGAGCACGCCGTCGGAGGCCCACAGGTCGACGTAGCGGCGGCGGTAGCGCTGCTCCTTGTCGGAGAGGCCGTGCCACTTCTCGGGCGGCGGCGCGACCGACTTCGCGAGCAGCGTCACTTCCTCGGCCCAGAGAGTCGGCTCTCCTTTTTGGGTGTGGCCTAGTACACCGCGGATGCCGACGAGATCACCGCCGTCGAGGAGCTTGCGCTTCGGCCACCAGTCCGTGAGCTGATCGCGT
>JANOFY010000157.1:0-11071 GCA_031413895.1 Planctomycetota bacterium
GAGTCCGAGCCGTTGTATCCGGCCGTCGGCGTGTAGCGCACGCAGTTCGCGGTGCAGCCGCCGTTGGGCGCGCCACCACACGCGAGGTTGAGCGTGAGCGTTCCGTGATCGGGCTGATCCGTGATCGTCACGCTGTTGCAAGTGAGCGTCGAACCGGCTTCCGGCACGTCGTTCTGCAGGATGCCGACGATGACCGGCGTGTCCTGACACGTCGTCGCGTTGTCCGGGCCCGCCGTCGGACCGGCGCGCACCGTGATCGACACGACCGCCGTGTCCGTGCAGCCGCGGCTGTCGGTGATGCGGTACGTGAAGCTGTCCGGCCCTGAGTACCCGCTCGTCGGCGTGTAACGCACGCAGTTCGAGTTGCATCCGCCGTTGCCGACCCCCCCACACGCGACGTTCAGCGCGAGCGTGCCGTGGTCGGGCTGATCCGTGATGAACACGCTGCCACAGTTCAATGTGGTCGCAGCGGCCGGAACGTCGTTCGACAAGATCCCGATGACGACCGGCTCGTCCTTGCACGTCGCCACCGTGTCGTTCACCGCGTTCGGCGGCGCGTTAACCGTGATCGCCACGGTCGCCGGATTCGACGTGCATCCGGTGCTGTCGCTCACCGTGTATTGGAAGGAGTCCGGCCCGTTGTATCCGGCCGTCGGCGTGTAGCGCACGCAGTTCGCGTTGCAGCCACCGTTGGCCGCGCCGCCGCACGCGATGTTCAGCGCCAGCGTGCCGTGGTCGGGTTGATCCGTGATCGCGACGCTACCGCAGTTCAGCGTCGCCCCGCCCGCGGGGACGTCGTTCTGCAGGAGGCCGATGACGACCGGCGTGTCCTGACACGTCGTGGCGCTGTCCGGACCGGCCGCCGGCCCCGCACGCACCGTGATCGAAACGACCGCCGTGTCCGTGCAACCCTGGCTGTCCGTGACGCGGTACGTGAAGTTGTCAGGCCCCGCGTAGCCCGCCGTCGGCGTGTAGCGGACGCAGCTCGAATTGCATCCGCCGTTGCTGACTCCCCCACACGTGACGTTCAGCGCCAGCGTGCCGTGGTCGGGCTGATCCGCGATGAACACGCTGCCACAGTTCAATGTGGTTGCAGCGGCCGGAACGTCGTTCGACAAGATCCCGATGACGACCGGCGTGTCCTTGCACGTCGAGACGCTCTCGTTCACGGCGTTCGGACCCGCGTTCACTGTGATCGTGACGAGCACGGGCGCCGAAACGCAGCCGTCGTCGTCTTCCACGGTGTACGTGAACGTGTCGGGGCCGCTGTACCCCGCCGCAGGCGTGTAGCTCACCTTGCAGCCGGGACAGTTGTTCGCTTGCGGGCAACCGGTGAGCGACGAGATGCCCGCGCACCCCGCGACCACGACGTTCGCCGCATGATCCGGCGGATCGACGATCGTGATCGAGCTGCAGTCGATCTTGCCGTCCGCGTCGCAGTCGTTCGCCAGCACGGGGATGTCGACCAGCGTGCCCGCGCAGGTCGTGGCGAAATCCGGAGTGCCTTCGGGCGGTTGGTTCGGGCAGTAGGTGTAGGTGACCGTGATCGTGATCCGGATGTTCGACGAAAAGCTCGAATCGATGTTCGAGCAGCTCGTGTCCTGTCCCTGGGAGCTCAAAGTCGACAGGTCGAACCCAACGGTCCCCAAAGGAGATCCCTCGGGTGAAAGAAACGCCGACAGCTGCGGCGAATCCGTGCAGTACGTCACCGGGTTGGAGGTGCGCACCACTTGCGGCGGAAAGGTAAAGCTCGTGCCCGATGGTCCCCTGTGATCCACCACGCCGTCGAACGGTGCAAGGTCGATGCACGACGGTTGTCCGAAGGACGTACAGAACACCCGCGAACTGTCGATCTCGCACGCCGGTGGGCACACCGGCGGGCACGACGGTCCTCCTGGGTACGTGAAATACGCGTCGAATGGATCCTGTACCAGGACGTTCAGTCTGTAGAGGAACGAACGGATCTCGCAGGTGCCCGCCAGGTTGAGGTTCTCGAAGGCCGCGAGCCCGGACAGGAGCTGGACCTTCGCGTCGTATCGAACTTGGACGAGCGTCCCCTTCGTTCGATCAAATTTCGAGATGGCGATCGCATCTTGGATGTTCGACGGCGGTCGACCAGCGTACGTACCGACGTGAACGTCCAGTTGCTCCGTGCCCGGACATCCATTGCACTGGCATGGCGAACCCAGTTGCGCCGCCACGCGCTGCGCCCGTGCGACTCCCGCCGCGCCCAGCGCAACCAGAAGCGGGAGAACGACGCGAGACAACAAACTACCGGCGGTCATGTGCGATTCCATTGAGCGCATCCAGCGAGTCACGGGCGAGAAGTTCGAGCGGAGATCGGGTAAGCGAACGAAGGGCACCGACATCCGATCGTGCGCGTGGCAAGGTTCCCGGCGACGGTGAACTGGAATGTTTGAGTTCACCCATGCTCGTGCCTCGTATGGACGCGGTCGAGGTGGGCTAGCCCGCCAAGGAATCAGTCTGAGCGTCGTCGTCTCGGTCGAAGGCTGGCGTTGCGTCGCCGCGAACTGCTCGCGACTTCCTGAAACGTCCCTGTCCCGTGCCGAGTTACGCGGAGCTTAGCGGTGCGCCATTTCCACTGCAATCGGTGGAACGGACATCGCTCGCGTGCGATCCGAGTTTCACAGCGAGCGAGCTGCGTGCGCTCGGACGAGTCGTGACTCGTGAGGATTTGCAGCGTTGTAGATATGCGGACTCGCGTCCTCTCTACGCACTGATGCGATCGTCTTCCGAGCGCGCGATCCGCGATCGACCAGAGCCTTCTCGTGGCACCGCAGGGGCCACTCGTCGCGACTCGGATTTCAAGTTACGTCAAGTGCGCGCCCAGCCGCACACCTGGGTCTCAAATGCAGCTTCCTGAATTGCCGGGGGTTCGCCCGTGGCACCCGCGCTGGATGCTCCAGGCAGCCACCGAACGGCCTTTCTCAGGAATTCGCTAAACCCAGGCCCCCGTGGAAGTCCGAACATACCTGCCAGATTCGAGCCGGTGGTCTGCGGCAACCAGCGCCGCCCACCGGATGGAGCCGCGGCGGGCAGCCAGCACGGCTCCAGAAGAGGCAGGCAGCCGAGGAGAGCAACGTGGGGAACAACACAGCCCTGAAGGGCAAAGCGCGTCGATTGAGCAGCGCACGCATCGTGCGTTACGTGGGATCACTGCTCGCAGCCATCGTGCTCGCGAGATCGAGCACCGCGACACCTGGTGGCGAACTGGTGTGGACGCATTCGAGCGGTGCGGAGAACTGGATCGGCCGGACCGTGGCGCTAGCCAATCAGGGCGGCAACGTCTTCTCCGAATTCGAGGGACTCAACGGTTCTACGCGACTGTTCTCGTCGCAAGACGTCAACCCGCCGACACCGCTGTGGCAGTCCAGCGTTCCGTACATGTCGTTCGGGAGCAAGGTCGATGCGGCGGAGAGTGCGAACGTGCAGGTCGCACTGCGCTTCGATCAAGCGTCGGCGACTGCATCCCGCGTTCCGGTCGTGTCGCGCTACTCATCGGGCAGCTCGACGCCCACTTGGACGTATCGATTCCCGTTCTCCGTGACCAATCCGGCAAGCGGTATCGGCGTTTCATCCGACGGACAGACCATCGTCGCGTGGGTCTTCGACTTCAGCACGATCCGTACGGCGGTCGCCGTGTTCGGCCCGTCTTCGGGGACACCGCGTTCCTACACCCAGATCGACACGTCGGGGGTACCGCTCGCGGCTGAACTGTCGGCAGACGGCTCGACGCTACTGATCGTCTCGCCGATCAAGGTCATGGTTTTCGCGGTGCCGACCGCGAGCGTGACCTACACGCTCTACAACACGCAGACGCTCAACGTGGGCCACGCGATCTCCGGTGACGGATCCGTCTTCGCACTCAGCGCGGCCCAGCAGAAGGTCATGCTCCACCGGCGACAAGGGACCCTCTATCAACCGTGGTTCACGCACGTGCTCGCAGCAGACGCGGCTTGCTCCAGGTTGGCGTTTTCCGACGACGGATCCACGCTCGTGTGTGGATTCAACTACGGAAGCCCGTACCTCCAGGTGCGCACGCAGGTGCTCGACTTGGCTTCGCCACTTCACGCGGTCGTGTTCGATGAATCCGTAACGGGTGGAGGCACCGCGATGAACGTCATAACGGACCTCGATGTCTGTTCCGATGGGCATGCGGTCGCTGTGGGCCTCTCTGGGGATCAGCAAGGGCTCGCGCCGGAACTCCTGACGTACGCGCGCGATCCCCAGAGCCACATGTGGTCGCGAGTGTTCAGCCACAACCTGCCTGGATCGGTGCTCGACGTCGACATCTCGGCCGACGGCCGCCGCGTCGCGACCGCGAGCAAGGCCGTCCATATGTCTACGGGTGGGAGCGGTGGACGCATCGACCTGTTCAGCGTCGGAGCAGCGACGCCGCACACGGCTGACATTGCGGTCGTCGGTGCAGCGCATCTGGGGAGCGCGATCACTTTCCGCCAGTATCTGACACCAGGTAGGTCCGCCTCGCTGCTGCGCGCGCCGTCACTGGCGGCGCTTCCGCAGGCTTGGCCCGGGGTCGGCACGCTCTACCTCGATCGAATCAGGACGAAGGTCGTGTCGACGGGAGTTGCAGGTTCAAATGGGATCTTCGAAACCACAGTGACGGTTCCGATGGATGCTTCGCTCGTCGGGCTCACGTTCTACTTCCAGGGCTACAGCGCCCTGCCGGACACGCTGAGTCACGATTGGGTTTCGGTCACGGTCCTGCCGTGAGCACTGCCGCAGGATCGCGGAGCTAGCGCGCCACACGCGTCCAGCGTCGAATGAAACGAGCGATGGCCGGCAAGTTTGCCGGCCATCGCCCTTTCTATCGCTTGCGAACGCGTTGCTACTGGTTGTCGCCCGGCTGTCCGCTCGGGAACCCCGGTCGCGGATCGCCGAAGACGTTCTCCGGAAGCAGGTCGCCGTTGACCTGCGAGCAGAGCTCGAAGGGCAGGTCAACCGCAGCGAAGAGCTCGTAGAAGTGCTGTTGAATCAGCACGGCGTAGATCGCGGGATCTTGGATGGTCTCGAAACCTGAGCTCGCGGTCTGGCCGTCGATGCGAATCCAGCCCGCCTCTTTCTGCGATGCGCCGGCAATCTCAGCCGGATTGTCCGATTGCTCGAGCGTGGTTTCCAGGAACGCTCCGCTGATGTCGCGCAGGCGAACCTTGGTCCAGCAGCGGAAAGGATAGGTTGCCGACGTGGCGTTCTCGTTGTCGTCGTAGATCGCGAAGAGCACGCGGGTCTCGAACTGCGCGCCCCCGGACAACGCGATCAGGATCAAGTCGCTGCTGATCCCGAGATCAGACGCGTCTTGTCCCAGGAAGCTCGGAATCAGAATTTGATCCGGCGCCTCTTCGTACTCGTCGCCGTCCAGGTCCTTCACGCCGTCCCCGTCGAGGTCCGTCGCGGTGCCTGGGCCGGTCCCGACGCCCTTGAACGACACGGCGTTCATCGTGTAGCTGAGGAACGCGAGGTTGAGAGCTTCCAGCGAGTGGATCTGGAACATGCTGCCGATCAGCTTATTCGCGACGATCGGCGTGTCCCCAGGGAACTGACCCGCCTTCGCGAACGCGTACATGTAGCCGCGTTTCGCAGGCGGAGCTTGGAACTCCGTGAGGAACGTGAACGTGTCGCACGGCGTCAACTTGATGGTGCGGTTCTCTTCGGTGCAGGAGTCTTCCGCATCGATGTAGATCAACTCTACCCACAGGTCGGTCGACAGCTCCTCGCAGCAGCCGTACGTGATCGTGTAGATCGTGTGGTGACCCGGCGTGTTGTCGTATTCCGGGTAGAGCAGAAGGCTGCCGCAGTTGCGGCGGTTCCGCTCCTCGCACTCGCCCTCCGGAGGCGCTTCGTTCACTTCAATGCAGGCTTCCGCGACGCAGCCGCACGTGGTTTCGATCGAGAAGCAGAACGTGTCCTCACCCTGCTCCGGGAAATTCGCGCCGGGGGTGTAGGTCACCGCATCGCCGGGCCCGGGAGTCAAGGTTCCGAACTGCGGGCGGTCGGTGATCAGCGCCGTCGTCGGGTCGAACTCGCAGCCCACGCCGGGGTTGCTACCCTGGAACACCGGGATGATGATCGGAGCCGTGCTGCCGAAGGGCTTGACCACCTTGCGATCGAGCAACGTGGGCGACGGCGGGCAGTAGTCGTACCGGACCGTGATCGTGACTCGGATCGCGGAGAGAAAGAGCGGGTCGATGAGGGAGCAGCTGCTCTGTTGGTTTTGATTCGCGATCGTGCCGTGCGGGAACAGGACGTTTCCGTTCCCGATGAACACTCCGAGCTGCTGTTCGTCGCTGCAGATGTCGAAGAGAGACGACACTTTCGCGGGAGGCTCAGGCGGGCTGCACGTCGCCGAGAACGAGTCACCCAACTGACCGAACGGCTGGAGGGTGACGTTGATTGGGCTCACTGAGCAATCGAACTCGCCCGCGGCGCCCGGGAACATTTCCGACGGCACAACTCCGGCGGGAGCTTGGACGTTGTTGCTCAGCACGAACGTGATCCCCGTCAGGAGACACGTCGACGTGGTATTCAAGTTCTCGAACGATTCCGAAGCACTGATCAGCCGAATCGTCGACGTGTAGCGGACCCGCTTCAACGTGCCGAGCGCAGGATCGAACTGCTCGATCGGGATGGTGAAGCCCGCCTCGGGGCTCGGCGGTTGACCTTCGTAGAAATTGGTCACGTCGAGGAAATTGCCCCCGCAACCTTCCTCCGGTCCGCAGGCGCAAGGATCCCCTTGCGCGGCCGCGACCTGCAGGCAAACGAGCCATGCGCCCACAACGCTCAGTGTTCGGATCCAGAAACTATTCCGCTTTTCCATCCCAGCTCTCCTCATACGTTGATTATCAGGGTTGCAGTTCTGTGCCGTCGCCGGACGCGCCGAACCGAGTATTCGCAGCTGCCAGCCAGCCGACTTCTCCGCGAGTCGCGCACGTGAGCGCAATCTCACAACGCGCGGAGGCGTTCCGCCGCGTGTTCGTGAGCGCGCTCTTCGTCCGATCGACCTCGGCGCGAGGAGCCTGCGAATCCCAGTTGCGTGTCAAGTTGCGGGAAGGCGGATACATCACGAATCGCCGTCCTATGCTGGCGCACGCTATCCTCGATCGAGCCGTGAGGCAAGAGCCGAGATTGCAGTGGTCTGCATCGAAGTTGGAAATTTTGTTCGCGCTCGTGGAGCGGCAGTCGACCCAGCTTACGAGCGAGCGCGCCAGACCAATTTGAATGTTCCTTCATTTCGCTGCACAGCCAGAGCATTTTGCCGCGCGACGCCGAAATGCAACTTCAATTCGACGGACGTCACATGAACACGCTGCGCAGTATTTACGCACGAAGTCAGACGTCATCTCGAACGCGCGCACGGCTGCGGCAGTCCACTAGAGAATGCAGCTTTGTATTTTCAAATCTGCGATTTCGTATATGCCGCAGGATCATCGGTCGCCGGGAGGTTCGCCGGCTCGATTACGGGTTAGTCCTGAGCTCCCGCGCAATGCAGATTCCAAGTCGTGGCGCAATACACGCTTAGCAATCTTGCCCGAGCCAGTCCGCGGAAGTTCGGCCAGGAACTCGATTCCGCGGGGCACTTTGTACGCCGCGAGGCGACTGCGACAGAACGCCTGGAGCTCGCTCGTGTCGGCCTCCTCGCCCGGGCGCAGGACGATCGCTGCGCGCACGCTCTCCCCCCACTCGGCATCCGGCACCCCGAAGACGGCCGCCTCTAGCACGCCGGGATGGGCCAGGAGCGCCGTCTCGACCTCGATGCTGTACACGTTCTCGCCACCGGACAGGATCATGTCCTTCTTCCGATCGACGATCGTGACGTAGCCTTCGGCGTCGATCGACGCCAAGTCGCCGGTCTTTAGCCACCCGTCGGAGAACGCCGCGCGCGTCTCGTCCGGGCGATTCCAGTACCCCGGTGTGACGGTGACCCCGCGGACCCAGATCTCGCCCACGCTCCTGTCGTCGCGCGGGACATCGCGGCCCGCGTCATCGACAACCCGCAGCTCGATCGTGGCGAAGGGGCGACCCGTCTTGCAGCGGATCGCGAGCTGTTCTTCGGCGGGGAGCGCGCGCATGTGCCCCTTCGGAAGACTGAGCGTCAAGTACGGGCTCGTCTCCGTCATTCCATACGTCTGCACGTACTCACAACCGAACACGTCGATCACGTCGCGCACCACCGTCGGTGCGATCGGCGCGCCACCCGAGAGCACCATGCGCAGACTCGACGTGTCGATCTCCCGCGCGCGCGGATGACGGATCATCCGCACGAGCATCGTCGGGATCCAATTGGAGATCGTGATCCGTTCCTTCGCGACGAGCTCGAGCGCAGCCTCGGCGTCGAACTGCGGGAGCACGACATGGCGGCCTCCGCACCATGTGATCGCGAACGTCGCCCACGCGTCTGCCAGATGGAACATCGGCGCGAAGTGTCCCCAGCAATCCGTGTCCGAAAGGCGCAGTTCCGCGATCGTGCCGAGCGCGTGGAGACACACGTTGTCGTGCGTCAACATCACGCCCTTCGGAGTACCGGTCGTGCCGCTCGTGTAATAAAGGTGCGCGAGATCGCCGCCGTGGATGCTCGCGGGTCGGAATCGGCGCGTGTCGCTCGCGACGGCTTCCTCGTAGGACCGGCGGACCGGGTGCGCGCGCGCGGTCGATTCACCCCGCGTCCAGAGCACTCCCTCCAGCGAGCTGCCGAGTCCCAGAATGCCGTCCGCCACAGCGCGCAAGCGCGAGTCCGCAATCAGCCACCGCGGACGGCAATCGTCGAGCACCGCACCGAACTCGGGCAAGGCGAGCCGCACGTTGAGCGGATTCAGCACCGCGCCGACCGCCGCACATGCGAAGTACGCCTCGATGAACTCGTGACTGTTCCAGCACAGCGCCGAGACGCGGTCGCCCTTCTGGATCCCGACCGAGACAAAGAACGCCGCGAGGCCCGCACTGCGCTCGCGCAGCTCTGCGTACGTGAGCCGCACATCGCCGTCCACGACGGCTTCGACCCCGGGATACAAGCTCGCCGCGCGCTCGAGAAGCGACCAGATGTTCATCGGGTGGAGAGCGGCGTTCGTCGATCGCCGGTGCTGTTACGTCTAACGGTGCTGCACGCCGCGCGCGCAGCGAGAGGTCGCGCGAGTGCTATTCCTCGTTCTCGCGCAGCTTGGCGAGCACCGCGAAGTCTTCGAGCGTGCTCGTATCCTGAGCGGTCTCGACCCCAGCTGCGATGTCGCGCAAGAGACGTCGCATGATTTTCCCGCTGCGCGTCTTCGGCAGCGCCGCCGTGAAGCGGATCTCGGCCGGGCGCGCCAGCTTGCCGATCTCCTTCGCGACGTGCTCCATCAGCTCCGTGCGCAGAGACTCCGACGATTCCGCGTCGGCGGAGATCGTCACGAACGCGCAGATCGCTTGCCCCGTCAAGTTGTCGGGTCGCCCCACGACGGCCGCTTCGCACACCTTCTCGTGCGATACGAGCGCGCTCTCGATCTCCATCGTCGAGAGCCGGTGTCCGCTGACGTTGATCACGTCGTCGATCCGGCCGAGGATCCAGAAGAAGCCCTGCTCGTCGCGCCGCGCGCCGTCACCGCAGAAGTACACGCCGGGAAACTTCGACCAATAGTTCTCGCGGAAGCGTGCCTCATCGCCCCAGATGCCGCGCAGCATCGAAGGCCACGGCCTGCGAATGACGAGATAGCCGCCTTGATTGGGCCCGAGCTCGCGGCCGTGCTCGTCGAGGATCGCGGCGTCCACGCCAAAGAAAGGCCGCGTCGCCGAACCCGGTTGCGTTGCCGTGACGCCCGGCAGCGGCGTGATCATGATGCTGCCGGTCTCCGTCTGCCACCACGTGTCGACGATCGGACAGCGCTCGCGCCCGATGACGCGGTGGTACCACATCCAGGCTTCGGGATTGATCGGCTCCCCCACCGTGCCGAGGAGTCGCAGCGAGCTGAGCTTGAATCGCCGCGGATGGTCGTCGCCCCAGCGCATAAAGGTCCGGATCGCCGTGGGTGCCGTGTAGAAGATCGTGACCTTGTACTTGTCGACGATCTCCCACATGCGCCCCATGTGCGGCGTGTTGGGAGCGCCTTCGTACATCACGATCGTCGCGCCGTTGGCGAGCGGTCCGTACACGATGTAGCTGTGCCCCGTGACCCAGCCGACATCCGCGGTGCACCAGAAGATGTCCTGCTCGCGCAAGTCGAAGACGAACTGCGTCGAGAGATACGCCCCGACGATGTATCCGCCGGTCGTGTGCACGATGCCCTTCGGCCGCCCCGTCGAACCCGACGTGTACAAGAGGAAGAGCAGATCCTCGCTGTCCATCGCCTCCGGCTCGCATTCGGACGAGTTTTCGAGCGCCGCGTCGTGATACCAGACATCGCGCGCGCGGTCCCAGTCGACCGGACAACGCGCGCGCTGCACGACGAACACGGTGTGCACTGCGTCGAGGCCGCGGCAGGCCTCGTCGACTTGGACCTTGAGCGGGAGTACCGCTCCGCGCCTGAATCCACCGTCCGCGGTGACAACCGCGGTGCAGCCCCCATCGAGGATCCGATCGCGCAGCGCCTGCGCACTGAAGCCGCCGAACACGACGGAGTGCGCGGCGCCGATACGCGCGCAGGCGAGCATCGCGATCGCGGCCTCGGGGATCATCGGCATGTAGATCGCGACACGATCGCCGCGTTTCACCCCGCGGCGGGCGAGGACGTTGGCGCAGCGGCACACTTCGCGGTGCAGCTCCTCGTAGGTGAGCGTGCGCGTGTCGCCGGGCTCGCCCTCGAACACGATGGCGCGCTTCGTGCGGCGGCCCGTCGTCAAGTGCTGGTCGAGGCAGACGTGGCTGGCGTTGAGCCGGCCGCCGTCGAACCAGCGGGCGAACGGCCGCTGCGACCAGTCGAGCACGCGCTCGAAGGGCCGCAGCCACGGCAACTCGCGCGCGACGCGCCCCCAGAACACCTCGGGGTCGTCGAGCGACTGGCGGTGCATCCGCTCGTAGTCCGCGAGGCTGCCGAGGCGCGCGGCGCGCTGGAACGCCGGGGGC
>JANOFY010000158.1:0-4068 GCA_031413895.1 Planctomycetota bacterium
GGGGGCGACACTGGGCCCGGCGGCGAAAGTACGGTGCCAGGCACGCTTCTACATGCTTCCGTGTTCGCAACGGAGGGGAGCACGCAACGGGCGGAAGCATGCACAAGCGAGCCAGGCACCGCACTTTCGACGACGCGCGCATTCCGACGGCGTGTTCCGCTGCGCCGCAGCGCGCGGCAGTCTGGCGTTGGAACGGGCCGCATCGCCCGGTAGCTTGGCGCGCCAGGTGACCATCTACCTCGAACTCACGCGCGAGTTCAACGCGGGCCGGTTGCGCGCCGTGATCTGCAGTGGGCAGGCCGCCGTGCTTCATCGACTGGCCATCGCCAGCAAGGACGGGGTCTGGGTCCTACGCGAGGACGCCGAAGCCCTCGACCACGTCCTCGCCGTGCTGGCCCGGCACGGCGCGCGCTACCGCTTCGGAGCGCCGCTCGACGTGCGTTGGATGTCCGGTGGGTGGAGCGCCCACTTCGAATTCCAGCGCGAGGGCCTGCGCGTGCGGACCGATTTCTTCACGCGCCCGCCGCGCGTCGCGCCGGGTGAGCTGGACCGCATGTGGGTCGAACAAGAAGGCCGCGATCCGCCGTTCACGAGCGCGCGCATCTTGGCCGAGATGAAGAAGACCGACCGCCAGCGCGACTACCCGTTCATCGGCGAGCTGGCTCGACTCATGGACGATCCACGCGATCAGCTCCTGTACTCGCGCAGCGCGGACGATCTCATCGAGCTCGCGCGCCGCCATCCGGAGCTGGTCCGCACGTTGGTCGCCGAGCGAGCGCTGCTCTCGCGTAGCGCCGGGAATCGCCGTGCACTGGCCGAGGCCCTCCAGATCGAGATGCTCGACTTGATGGAGCTCAACGAGCGCCGATTGGCAGCCTACGCAGCGGCGTCGTCGAATTGGGCTGATGTCTGGCCTGCGCTTTCACGCGAGCTCGAGCGAATGCCGCTCATCGAGGCACACGCGCGCATGGTGGCTTGCGCCTCCAGCGTCTTGCCGGAGAGGCTCCCGCCGTGAGCGAGCGCTTCCTGAGCGATGAGGACCTCGACCTGCGCAACGTGAGCTGGAGTGAGCTCCTGGCGTGGTGGGACCTGTGGCTGCGTCAAGCTCAGGCGACGAACGAGGCCGACGCACATCTGTATTCGCACGGAGTGTTCCGCGTCGAGCCGGGATGGATGATGTCGCCGTCCGGTGTCGTACGGTCGCAGGAGCGAGAAGCACCGCCACGGAGCGAAGTCGGCTGAGGGGTTTGTGCGCGCGGAAGTACAGCGCCGTACTTCCGCTGGCGGTCCGCGATGCCGTTTCACCGGCCTCGGAATCGCCACATCGCACTCGAACGGCGGAAGTACGGCGGCGGAAGTACGGTGCCAGGCACGCTTCAGCATGCTTCCGTGTTGGCAACGGAGGGGAGCACGCAACGGGCGGAAGCATGCAGAAGCGAGCCAGGCACCGCACTTCCGCCGCGGCGTTGGCGGCCGAGTGACGACGGGTTGCTCGCTTAGATGTGGATCGAGCGCTTGTCGACGCCCAGCGCGGCTTCCTTCACCGCTTCGGCGAGCGTCGGGTGCGCGTGACACGCTCTCGCGATGTCTTCGCTCGACGCGCCGAAGTCGATCGATACGGCGATCTCGGCGATCAAGTCGCCGGCGCGCGGGCCGATGATGTGCGCGCCGAGCACGCGGTCGGTCGTGCGGTCGGCGAGGATCTTCACGCGGCCTTCGGTTTGGCCGAGCGCGCGTGCTCGGCCGTTCGCGCTGAACGGGAACGAGCCTTTCTTGTAATCGATGCCGGCTTGCTGGAGCTCTTCCTCGGTCTTTCCGACCGACGCGATCTCCGGTGACGTGTACACGACGTTCGGAATCGCGTCGTAGTTCACGTGGCCGTAGCCGGTGGCGATGTGCTCGACGCACGCGACGCCTTCTTCTTCGGCCTTGTGCGCGAGCATCGGTCCGCGGATCACGTCGCCGATCGCGTAGAAGCCGGCGACCGGCGTCGCGAAGTGATCGTCGACGGGAACGCGGCCGCGTTCGTCGAGCGCGAGGCCGATCGAATCGAGGCCGAGGCCCTGCGTGTTCGGCTTGCGTCCCACGGCGAGCAGCACGCGGTCGCACTCGAACGGCTCCTTGCCGTCGCACTCGACGATGCACACCTTGCCCTTTTTCTTGGCGGCGGTGACGCGCGAGCCGAGACGGAACTCGAGGCCCTGCTTCTTCAGGATCTTCAGCGCCTCCGCGGAGATCTCCGTGTCCATGCCCGGCAGGATGCGGTCCATGTACTCGAAGACCGTGACCTTCGAGCCGAGGCGCGCCCACACCGAGCCGAGCTCGAGCCCGATCGCGCCGGCGCCGATCACGGCGAAGCGCGCGGGCACTTCGCTGTACGTCAGCGCTTCGGTGCTCGTGCCGATGCGATCGCCGTCGAGCTCGATGCCTTTGAGCGGAGCCGACACGCTGCCGGTCGCAATCAGGATGTGCTTTGCGGTGAGCTCGACCTTGCCCACGCTGTCGACCTTGTCGGCGCCCCCGGCCTTGTCGGCGCCCTCGATCTTGTCGGCGCCTTCGACCACGACCTTCCCCGGCCCCGCGATGCGTCCCGTGCCGACGAAGCGCGTCACCTTGTTCTTCTTGAAGAGGTAGTCGACGCCCGACGTGTTGGCCTTCACGACGTCGTTCTTGCGCTTCTGCATCGTGTCGAGATCGAGATGGAGCTTCTCGAAGAGCACGCCGTGCTTCGCGAAGGCCTCGCGCGACTCGTGGTACAGCTCGCTCGACTCGAGCAGCGCCTTGCTCGGAATGCAGCCGACGCGCACGCACGTGCCGCCGAGCTCCTTCTCCTTGTCGATGCAGGCGACCGACAGGCCGAGCTGCGCGGCGCGGATCGCGGCGACGTAGCCGCCGGGGCCCGCACCGATCACGACCAAGTCGAACGAAGTCGCGCGCGGTGTCGGCGTCGCGCTCACGCCGGTTTCGGTCTTCGCACTCGCCACGCTTCAGCTCTCCTTTGCACTCGTCAAGGTCGGTTCTCGATCGACTGTGAGATCAGCTCTCGTTTGCGTTGCTCAGCTCAGTCCGCGTTGGTCAGCTCAGTCTGCGCGTCCATCAGGCCGGATCTCGCTCACGCCCGCCGCGTCAGATCTCCAGCAGCATGCGCGAGGGATTCTCGACGCATTCCTTGATGCGCTTGAGGAACGTGACGGCTTCGCGGCCGTCGACCAATCGATGGTCGTACGTGACCGCGACGTACATCATCGAGCGGATCACGACCTGTCCGTTGAGCGCGACCGGCCGCTCTTGGATCGCGTGCAATCCGAGGATGCCGCTCTGCGGCGGGTTCACGATCGGCGTCGACAAGAGCGAGCCGTAGATGCCGCCGTTGGTGATCGTGAAGGTGCCGCCTTCGAGTTCCTCAAGCGTGATCTTGTTGTCCTTCGCCCTGCTGCCGAAGTCGGCGATAGCAAGCTCGATTTCGGCGAAGCTCAGACGTTCGGCATTGCGGATGACGGGTACGACCAGCCCCTTCCCGCCGCCGATCGCGACGCCGATGTCGCAGTGGTTGCGATAGACGAGGTCGGTGCCGTCGATCTCGGCTCCGATCTGCGGGAACTGATTGAGGCCGTCGACGACCGCCTTCACGAAGAACGACATGAAGCCGAGCTTGATGCCATGCCTCGCCTGAAAAACATCCTGGTACTGAGCCCGCAGCGTCTTGACGGCCGACATGTCGCATTCGTTGAACGTCGTGAGCAGCGCGGCCGACTGTTGCGCCTGCACAAGTCTGCGGGCGATCGTCTGGCGCATCGGCGACATGGGGACGCGTGTTTCGGTGCGGCCCCCTTCGCCTGGCGCTGCCGGTGTGGACTTGCTGCCGCCGGCCAGATGCCGCTCGATGTCTTCCTTCAGCAGTCGGCCTCCCGGACCGCTGGGAGGAACGTCACCGGGCTGGAGTCCATGCTCAGCCAACATCCGCGAAGCAGCGGGCATCACTCGGGATTCGGTCTTCACGGCTGCTTCGGGCTTGGGGACAGTTGCTTTTCCGTCGCCGGTCGACTTGGCCGGGGTTGGTTTGGCGTC
>JANOFY010000159.1:0-2364 GCA_031413895.1 Planctomycetota bacterium
CGAACCGGTTGCTGCGTCCATCGCGGCGGAAGGAGCCAAGCGAACTTGAGCACGACAGAACACGCTGCGGAGCCGCACGAGAAGTCCTTCTTCCTGAAGCCAGTCAATTGGCTCCTCGCCGGCGCGCCGGCAGCGCTCGCGCTCGACGCGGCCGAAGCGCCGGCGCCGCTCATTTTTCTGACAGCGGGCCTGGCCATCATCCCACTGGCGACGTTGATCGTGCACAGCACCGAAGAGATCGCGGCGCGCACCGGACCGGCGATCGGCGGCTTGCTGAACGCCACGTTCGGCAATCTGCCTGAGCTGATCATCGCCATGGTCGCGATGCGCGCGGGGCTGATGGAGATGGTGCGCGCGTCGCTGATCGGCGCGCTACTCGCCAACTTGCTCCTCGCGATGGGCGTCGCATTCCTGGTGGGTGGCCGCAAGCGCCACGTGCAGGAATTCAACCCCGCGGCGGCGCGCACCTACGGCTCGATCATGCTGCTCGCCGCGCTGAGCATGGTCGGTCCGGCGAGCTTCCACCGCTTCTTGAGCGACACCGCTCCGCGCCACGCACAAGCGCTCGACACCGGCGTGGCGATCGTGCTGCTCGTCCTGTACGGCCTGTACCTCGTGTTCATGTTGCGCACGCATCCCGACTTCTTCTCCGTCGTGAAGGGCAAGGAGGAGAGCCACGCACCGCGCTGGAGCAAGGTGCGCGCCGGCGCGACACTCGTGGCCGCCTCGGTGGGCGCGGCGTTCATGAGCGAGGTGCTCGTCGGCGCGGCCGAGGCCACCGGGCATGCGCTCGGCATGACGCCGGTGTTCATCGGCATCATCCTGCTCGCGATCTTGGGCGGCGCCGCGGAGAGCGGAGCGGCCATCGCGATGGCGAAGAGCGACAAGATGGACCTGTCGGTCGGTATCGCAATGGGCAGCTCGATCCAAATCGCGCTCTTCGTGACGCCGGTGCTCGTGCTCTCGAGTCGCTTCATCGCGCCCGAGCGGCTGACGCTGGCTTTCACCCGAATCGAGATCGGTGCGCTCTTCTTCGCCGTCTTGATCGGCATCACCATCGCCGGCGACGGCCGCGCGAATTGGTTCAAGGGCGCCCAGCTCGTGGGCTTCTACCTGATCCTCGCGGCGCTCTTCTACTTGCTCCCGGCGGTGGCGGCGTGAGCGTCGGCAGCGCTGGACGTCACGAGCAGGTCCTCGATCCGATCGAGCGACTGTCCGAAATCCTCTTCGGGCTGATCATGGTGCTCTCGTTCACATGTTCGATGAGCGCCGCCGACACGGAGCGGGAGGAAGTGCGCGCCGTCTTGATCGGCGCCATCGGCTGCAACCTGGCGTGGGGCATCGTCGACGCGATCATGTACTTGCTCACGCTCTTGATCGAGCGCGGACGAAACCTCGCGATCGCGCGGTCGGTGCGCGCCAGCGCGGATCCCGAGCGCGGGCGACAACTCTTGGCGGAGGCGCTGCCTGAGCCGCTCGACCAATTGTTCGAGGGCGCTGCGCTCGAGAGCGCGCGCGCGAAGCTGGTCGCCGTCCCTACGATCCGCGATCGGCCCCATCTGACCGGACGCGATTGGCGCGGCGCCGTGGGTGTGTTTCTGCTCGTCTTCCTCTCCACTTTCCCGGTCGTCATCCCGTTCCTGTTCTTCGAGCCGCTGCACCTCGCCATGCGCATCTCCAATGCGGTGGCCCTCGTGATGCTCTACATCACCGGTCACCTGCTCGGACGTTATGCCGGCCTCGGCGCGCTGCGCACGGGCCTTGTGATGGTGGCGGTGGGCGTCGTCCTCGTCGGCATCACGATCGCACTTGGAGGTTGAACCATGTTTTGGCCGACCACGTTCGTCGAGACGGTCGCGTGGACACAGGATCCAGCGATCGAGTTCGCGCAAGTTGAAACGGTCGACGCGTGGGAATTCGCGAGCAGCGTCTTCTATTCCGACCCGCCCGGCTCCGAGGATCGCCTCACGGCGATCGGCTATGCCGACCGAGGACAGCTGCATCTCGAGGCACGCTACAACTACGAGGACCTCGATACCGTCGCGCTCTTCGCCGGCTGGACCTTCGAAACAGGCGAGGAGTTGGAAGCCGCGTTCACGCCCATGCTAGGCGTCGTCGCCGGCGAGACGGACGGGATCGCGCCCGGACTCGAGTTCGATCTCTCGTGGAAGCGGCTCGAGTGGTACGCGGAGATGGAGTACGTGTTCGACGCCGACGAGAGCGACGACAACTACTACTACTCGTGGTCGACGCTCACGTATGGCGTGACGGACGCGTTCAGCGCGGGGCTCGTCGCGGAGCGCACGAAGCTCGTCGACACCGATTTGTCCGTGCAGCGCGGACTGGCGCTCGCGTTCCATCACG
>JANOFY010000160.1:0-2946 GCA_031413895.1 Planctomycetota bacterium
CCCAGACGAGGAGCACGGCCGCGATCCCGACGGCGACCCAGTAGATCACGGAAAGCCCCGCGGTCCAGCCGACGAACGCGAGCGCGGCGACGGTGACGACGTGGAGAAGCGCCGACACGCGCAGCGCCGCTGCCACACCGAAACGCGCGGGCATCGAGTGCAGTCCCGCGCGAACGTCGAACGCCGCATCCTGGCAGGCGTAGATGAGATCGAAGCCGCTCACCCAGGTCAGCACGGCAACGGCCAGCCAGAGTGCGGGAACCACATCGCCCGAGATCCGCCCGCGCACCGCGAGCCACGCGCCGAGCGGAGCGAGCGCCAGCGCGAGGCCGAGCACGGCGTGCGCCAAGAAGCTCCAGCGCTTCACGTAGCTGTAGCCGAGGAGCACACTCAGCACGGGTAGCGAAAGCCAACCCGACAACTCGTTCAGCGCGAACGCAGCGGCGACGAACACGAGGCTCGCAATCACGACGAGCCACACGACGGCTCGTTCGCCGATCCGGCCCGCGGGCAGTTCTCGCGCTCGCGTGCGCGGATTCTGCGCGTCGATGTCGCGGTCGACGAGGCGGTTGAACGCCATCGCCGCCGTGCGCGCCGCGACCGCGCAGACCACGATCCACACGAGCACGCGCACGCTCGGCGTACCGCCCTGCGCCAGCCACGCGCCTTGCAACGCGAACGGCAGCGCGAAGATGGAGTGGCTGAATCGAACGAGCGAGAAGTAGTCGCGCACGTGCGTCATGACGTGGATGACGCGGACGTGCCCGGATCCTCCGCCGCGGGCGAGATCCCCTTCCAACGCGCGCCCACTTGATTCTCGACGCCGAGTCGATCGAGGATCTTGCCGACGACGTGATTCACGAGGTCGTCGAGTGATTTCGGCCGGTGATAGAAGCCCGGCATCGCGGGCAACACGATGGCTCCGAGGCGCACGAGGCGCAGCATGTTCTCGAGGTGGATCGCGGACAGTGGCGTTTCGCGCGGCACGATCACGAGTCGACGCCCTTCCTTGAGCGCCACGTCGGCCGCGCGCTCGACGAGGTTCGAGCTGAACCCGACCGACACGCGCGCGAGCGTGCCCATGCTGCACGGACACAGGATCGCGCCTCCGGCGAGCGCTGTCCCCGAAGACGGCGGCGCTTCGATCGCATCGGATGGATACGCGCGGACCATGCGGAACTTCTGGCCGATCCAGTGCGGCAGCACATCGGCGAGGAGCTCACCGCGTTCGCCCGGATCGATGCCGAGCTCGTGACGCATCACCTTCGCGCCGGCCTCGGTGATGGAGACGTCGACTTCGTGACCGGACTCGACGAGCGCGCGCAGCAGCGCCTGTGCGTACGCATGTCCGCTCGCGCCGGTGATCCCCAAGAAGAATCGCGTCATAGGAATGCGTCCGGACCCGCGCCGACGAGGAGTGCCAGGTTGAAGAGCGCGTGTGCCCACGCCGCGACCCCCGGACCCCGCCAGCGAAACAGCGCGGAGAGCAGCATGCCCGCGACCGCTCTCCAAGTGAAGACGTGCGGGTCGAAGGCTTCCCCGCCCGAGCCCAGCGGCTGCGTGAACGCCGCCAGGTGAGCGGCGGCGAAGACCAGCCCAGCGACTGCGATCGAAAGCGCCTCGGCGAAGGCCCGGGCGGGCCGTTCGCTCGCACCTAGCGCGCCCAGCGCTCGGAACGCGAGCAGGTAGACGAGGCTCTGGACTCCGACTCGAAACACGAGCTCCTCGAACGCCGCGCCGCCGCACACGAGACCCGCGAGCGCGAGGCTCGGCACCGCCGGCGTCGGCTCGACACGCGGCGGCTCCGCGCCCAGGAGCGCGAGGAGCAAGACCAGGAGGGGTCCGAAGAGCGCGGCCGAGACAGCGCCTTCGAAAACGATGCGCACGAGGCGCGGCACGAGCCCGAGCGACGACGCGAACGTGCGCCAGGCCGCGACGAATGCGCACAGGGCGAGGACGATCCAGCGCGCGCGGTCCGCGTGCTCACCCAGCAGCGCGATCGGGAGACTCAGGAGAAGCTCGGCCGCGCTCTGCGCGCCGAGCCGCTGGGACGCGAACTCGTACGACACGAGGAGCGGTAGCATCGCGAGGAAGCCGAGCGACAGGCTCTTCTGCACAGGGTGCGGGCCGTGCTCGCGCGCGTGCGGGCCGGCGAGCTCCGATTCACGCATGGAGCTCACGCATGCGCATCATCCCGCGCTCGTCCCCAGTGAAGGTGCGCGATCCCGCGCGAGAGCGGCGTGTACCCGCAGTCGCCGAATCCAGCGCTCGCCATCATCACCTCGAACTCGCGCGGCTTCGGCCAAGCGAGCACGGTACGCGGCAGGTATCGATACGCGTCCTTGTCGCGCGACACGAGCGCGCCGAGCGCCGGCAAACAGCGCGTGAAGTAGGCCCGGTAGGCGCGCGCAAGGACCGCGCCCTCCGGCATGCTGAACTCGAGCACGAGCGCTAGTCCGCCCGGCCGCAGCACACGCCGAATTTCCGTCAACGCGCGAGCGGGATCCGCCACGTTGCGCATTCCGAATGCGACCGAGCACACGTCGACGCTCCGGTCGCCGGCGGGAACGTGCAGGGCATCGGCGTGCGCGAAGAGAACCGGCGCGCTGCCGCCGCTCCTCCGCCGATCCTTGTCGCTCGCGCAGCGCAGCATCTCGTGCGTGAAATCGAAAGCGAGCACGCGCGCTCCCGCGCGCGCGAACGCGAGCGCCACATCGCCCGTGCCGCAGCACAAGTCGAGCACGACGCGTCCTTGGACATCGCCGGCGCGGGCGACCAAGGCGCGCCGCCAGCGCTGGTCGATCCCCACGGAGAGCACTCGGTTGAGTCGACGGCCTGGCGCTTGCCGGAGCCGTCGGTCGCCTCCCACTCGCGCCATTCGAGTCGTCCGTCGATCGCGACGGGGCGACCCTTGGCGAGGTACTGCGCACAGCTCTCGCCCTGCGC
>JANOFY010000161.1:0-3677 GCA_031413895.1 Planctomycetota bacterium
GCCGATCATGGTCTTTCCGCAGCCCGGAGGACCGTAGAGCAGGATGCCCTTCGGCGGCGACAGGTTGTACCGCTTGAAGCGATCGGCGTGCAGATAGGGCAGCTCGATCGCGTCGCGCAGAACCTCGATCTGATCGCCGAGACCGCCGATGTCCTCGTACGTGACGTCGGGGACTTCCTCGAGCATGACCTGATCGACCGTCGACTTCGGCAGTTTCTCGACACCGAAGCCGGTGCGCGGATTGACGAGCAGGTTGTCTCCCGCCTTCAGCTTCTCGCGCCGCATCGGCTGCGAGAGGCTGACCACGCGCTCCTCGTCCGCGTGGCCCAGGACGATCACGCGGCCGTCGTCGAGCACGTCGGAAACCGTCATCACCTCGCCGCGCGGATCGAAGGTCGTCGCATCGACGATGTTGAAGGCCTCGTTCAGCACGATCAGCTGACCTTCCATCAGCTCCTCGACGCGGACGTCCGGGTGCGAGTTCACCCGCATCATCTTGCCGTCGACGTTGATCTCGCAGGTGCCGTCCTTGTTCGTGCGCTCGAAGATGCCGTAGGTGTTCGGCGGCGAGCAGAGCTTGTCGACTTCCTGCTTGAGCAGGTCGATCTGCTGCTTCGCGTCTTGCAGCGCGCTCACGAGCTTCTCGTTCTGGCGCTCGGAGTCGAAGGACTGCTGGCGCTGCCGGTCGAGCCGCTGGCGCAGCAGGTCGTACTCCATCAGCACGCGTTCGACGCGTCGCGCGAGCTCGGCCGACTCCGGCCCGAGGAAGCGCAGTCCATCTCGAACCTTCTCGATCTCATCCGTCTCGTCAGGCAAGCGGGTCTCCCGGTCGTCGTCAGCTCCGCGCGTTACGGAGATGCGCTTCATTACGTCTCGAACGAACCCTCGTCTCCCAGAGCCCGATCCCGAGTCGCTCATTGATCTTCCTCGCCTTCGATTGGTCCGCGGAGCCGAGAACTGCAATCGACATACCAAGCGCAGCCTGCGGATTCCTGTGCCCGCCGCCGCCGCGCGCGCGCTCGCTGCGGTCGCTCGGCAACGGCGGAAAGCCGAAATGGATCAAAGGGTTGAACGGGGAAGACGCAGCCGCAGTAAGGTCCGCCCGGGAGTATCGGTGCGGGTGAGCCCGTAACGCCACAGGCAGAGCTGACTCGAAAACCCGGCTTCGGTCCAAAATCACCTGATAAAACAAAAGGTTAGAGGCTTCTCGGATTCTATCAAAACGATCTCTCATTTCAACGGCCCCGGGCGCGCACGCAAGCCCGGAACTCCTTGAGGCTCCAGGGTTTATGGGCCGGGCACCCGTCCCGAGTCGGGGCGCTCGCTCGCGACAGATCGCCGACGGCTCAGGTGTCAAGACTCCGCCACCTCTCGGGCATTCCGGCGTGCCCACTCTTCGATGGTGTGCCTCGCGCCGGAGATTCGTGGTGCTTGCCCGCACTTGCTCATCGCAGATCGACGACCTCCGCGCCCTCGGGGGTCTTGAATTCGAACTCCGCGCTCTTCACGCCGACGTTCTCCCGAATGCCGTCCAGGCGGACGCGCGTGCGATTGCCGAACAGGTCGAGCACCACCGACTCCCGAAGCTGATACGTCTTCGGGTCGACCCAGAGCTCGAGACTCTCGAAGCCGCCATCGCTCTTCGGGCGCAGCCGCAAGCCGCGCTCCGGTCGCGTCGGCGCGGGAATCAGCTCCGCGTCGAAGGTGTCGCGAAGCACGGCCTGGCCGAGCAGAAAACCGAGTGCCGTCGGCGAAACGTTGCCTGCGGAGAGTGCCGCGATCTGCAGCTGCTTCTCCTCGGGGTTCCAGATCCGGATCGATTCCTTGTCGAGCACGATCACGCGCCCATCGGGCGCCGCGTACTCCCAGCGCATCTTGCCCGGTCGCTCGACGGTGACCGCGCCGTTGGAGCGCGTTTCCGTACCCAGCGCGGCGCTGAAGCTCGTCTGCTCGAAGTCCGCGCGCAGGTCGCGAACGCCGTCATAGCGCTTCTGCACCGCGTCGAGCGTCTTGCCCGCTTCGTCCTCCGCATCTGCAGCGACGAGTGCGAGCGCGAGGCACGCCAACAGCGCGCGGGCGCTAGTCGTCGGGCGGACGGACGAAAATCTCACGGGGCTTGGTTCCCTCCTGAGGCCCGACGATGCCGTCGGCCTCCATCTGCTCCAGAATCCGCGCCGACCGGTTGTACCCGATCTTGAGCTTGCGTTGAACGAACGAGATCGATGCAATTCGATTGCGCGCGACCACTTCGACCGCCTGATCGAACAGCTCATCCTGTTCCTCGCCTCGCTCCTCCGTCTTCTCGCTCTCCTGGCTCAGACGAATCAGCGCGGGGTCGAATTCGGGCGAGCCCTGCTGGCGTACCCATGCCGTGACCAGCTCCACCTCTTTCTCGGAGATGTAGGGCCCGTGAATCCGCTCGAGCTTGGAGCTGCCGGGCGGCACGTACAAAAGGTCACCCATGCCCAGCAGCCGCTCGGCGCCGTTCGCGTCGAGAATCGTGCGCGAGTCCGTGCGCGAGCTCACCTGGAAGGAGATCCTCGACGGGAAGTTCGCCTTGATGATGCCCGTCAGCACGTCGACGCTCGGGCGTTGCGTCGCGAGCACGAGGTGGATGCCGGCCGCGCGCGCCATCTGTGCGAGCCGCATCAGCGATTCTTCGACGTCGCGCGCCGCGACGATCATCAGGTCCGCGAGCTCGTCGATCACGACGACGATGTACGGGAGCTTCTTCGGGACGATCTCGTCGTCGGGCTTCGGCCGGTGCATCGCGAGGTCTTTCGCGATCGCCTTGTTGTACTGCTCGATGTTGCGCACGCCGCGCTTCGCCATCAGCTGGTAGCGCTCGTCCATCTTGTTCACGACACCGAGAAGTGCCGCTGCAGCGCGCTTGGGATTGGTGACGACGTCGGCGATCAGGTGCGGAATCCCCTGGTAGAGCGAGAACTCGAGCATCTTCGGGTCGACCAGAAGGAGCTTCACGTCCTCGGGCGTGTTGCGCATGAGGATGCTGCAGAGCAGCGCGTTCAGGAACACGGACTTCCCGGTGCCGGTGGCGCCCGCGACGAGCAGATGCGGTGTCGACGCGAGGTCGGCCGTGACGGGGTTGCCGAAGATGTCCTTGCCGAGCGCGATCGGAATGCGCGATTCCGCTTCCTGGAAGCTCGAGTGCGCGATCACGTCGCGAATCACGACCACGTCGCGTTCGACGTTGGGCACCTCGATGCCGACGACGTTCTTGCCCGGGATCGGCGCGACGATGCGAACGGAGATCGCGCGCAGCGCGAGCGCGAGGTCGTCGGAGAGATTCACGATCCGCGAGACCTTCACTCCGGCCGCGGGCTCGAACTCGTACATCGTGATGACGGGTCCGGGGTGGACCTTCACCACCCGCCCGAGCACGGAGAAGTCGGCGAGCTTCTTCTCCAGGATCTGCGAGTTTCGGATCAGCGCATCGCGGTCGAGGTTCGGGCTCGACTCCGGCCCGCGCGCGAGCAGGTCCAGGTCGGGCAGCTTGTACGGGCCCTCGCCGCGGCCGTCCGCGAACGGCAGCGCCTCCTGGCGCAGCGGCGCGGGGGCGATCACGCGGTGCTCGACCACTTCCGGCTCGCCCGCCTTCGCTCTGCGCGGCGGCGTCACGCGCGGCGCCGGGCGCGCGGCACGGCGCGGCTCGGCGC
>JANOFY010000162.1:0-6324 GCA_031413895.1 Planctomycetota bacterium
TCGAGATGCGATGAGAGCAACAGCATGAATTTGCTGTTCTCGTGATCGGGCGACGGGCGATCAGCGCCTGTCCAAAGCGCATAACCCAGGCGCGCCGCCGCACTGCAAACATTGGTATGCGAGTTGTGGCCGTCGACCCCCCAACTCTGCAGCACGCGATCCATGTAGCCGTCGTGGCCCGGTCGGCCGACGTGGTACATGACCTCGGTCTTGCGGTCCTCGACGATCGCGGCGCGGATCTTCGCGGCGAAGATGTCGAGGACGTGATCCCACGTCGTGCGCTCGAACTTGCCGCTGCCGCGTGGACCGACGCGCTTCAGCGGATACAGGATGCGACCCGGATCCTCGATCTGATTCTTCGTCGCGGGACCCTTCGCACAGTTCTTGCCGCGCGAGCCGGGGTGGTGCGGATTGCCTTCGAGCTTCTGGATCTTGAAGTCCGTCTTGTCGACGTACGCGACGAGGCCGCACGCTGCTTCACAGTTGAAGCACGTCGTCGGCACGAGCGTGTAGCGCCGCTCGACCTTGCGCGGCCAGGCCTGCGCGTCGTATTCGACCCAGTCGTCCCACTGCGCCATCGGCGGGAACGACTCGAGCGGCGTGACGGACATCTCGCCTTGATCGTGGGATCGCATCGGGCGCGGAGCCTAACAGCTAGCGATCGAGTCGACGACAGGTCCGCGATCGTGACTTCGCCGGCTACACCCGCTGACGACGGGCATCCGCGATGCCGCTCAGACGCGGCGGCAGGCCTTCAGCTCAGCGGCGCGACGCGTGTTTCCTTCACGCAGACCGGTTGAGCGGCCTCACCGCGATGAGATCGGTGTCCGCCACTGCACGGACATCGGCGACCTTGAGTGTCACGAGTGCTTCCGTCCTTCCGGACGCGGCGACGAATTCGACTTCGAGTCCGTCCGGCTCGTACGCCTGAACAACCGCTCCGAGGTCGCCTTTGCGGAGCCCCAGTTCGGGGAGATCCCGGTTCAGAACTACGGTCTGAAGTTCCTTGAAGCTCATACTCTTGCTCCCGGAAACGCGGTCACGAAGCGAGGAGAGTCTTCACCGCGGAGCACGATCCACACCGCAACGAGCATCCCCACCTTGCCGGTCGGGCCTTCGATCCTACCCCGGATCTCGTACTTCTGTCCGAACGCGTTGAGCTCGGTGGCGATCGAGTCGCCGAACGCATTCCCGATCCGCCGCGAGCGTCCAATTCATCAACCGCCCGGTCATCCGGTCGGTTGCATGGGAATGTCCGTTGAGATCCTGAAGAATCGCGCCCGACTCCAACTCGGGCATGCGGGGGGTGCTCACGACAGCGGCGGGAGCTGCGCGGCGCGGATGTAGGCGTACTTGTACACGTAGAGGCCGAGAAGGACGGGGAAGACGACGTAGCCGGCCAGCGCGCTCATGAGCGGGATCATCGCGAGCACGCCGAAGAACAGGCCGAACCGATAGGCCGGGATCCCGCCCCAACGCACGACGCCCAGGAACGCGGCGGCCTGGCGCGCGTTGTCCGTGTCGTGGTGCTTGCGCTTCTCGATCAGGATGAACGCGCCGTGCGCGACGAGCGCGAGCAGCGCCACGAGGTGCAGCGCGCCGCTCCCCGCGTTCAAGAACCACAGGACGACGGCGCCGCACAGGACGGCTTGCACGAGCAAGTGGGGGAGCAGGAGCTTCGATTGCCACAGGTCGCGTCCTTCGCACTGCGCGAAGAGGTACGCCGTATAGCCGGCGACGCCGAGTCCGAGCACTGCGTTCACCCAGCGCAGCGCGGTCACGAGCGTCTCCATCTCGAACCACTGCGCCGCGAGCGTCGCGCTCACCGTCGCGCTGAACGCCATCAGGATCCACGCACCCTTGACGAGCCAGCTGCGTGTGTTCGGGCGCGTGAGCAGCGTGAAGAACTTCATCGGCCGGTGCAGGTCTTCGACGAGCAGGAACGTCGTGATCAGTGTGAAGACGAGCGCGACGACTTCCGGCGCCCATGTCGCCGACCAGCCGCGGAGCCCGAGCGCCTCGGTGAACGGCGAGAGCATCGCCGCGCCCGCGGCGATCCCCTTCGTCACGAGATACGCGGCCACGGGCCAACCCCACTGCACTTTGTGACCCGCGTCGAGCACCGTGCGCGTGTCCGGCTCGAGCGGCAACTCGGCGGGCCACGCTTCAGGCTTGTCGGAGGGACGCTCGCTCCACAAGTACGTCTCCGGTCGTTCCGCAGCGCCCGGTTGCAGCGCGATCGGTTCGACGCCGAGGTAGTGCACGTTTGGACCGGTGTGCTGCTCGGGGCGCCGCACGAGCGTCGCATGCTCGTCGACCATCTGCGCGATCCTCGACGTCGGATCGTGCAGGTCGCCCGAGACGATCGCGCCCACGGGACACACGACGACGCACGCGGGCTCGAGCTGCTTCTCGACGCGGTGCGCGCAGAAGTGGCACTTCTCGACCGCGCCCGAGTCCTCGTTCAGGTAGATCGCGTCGTACGGACACGCCTGCATGCACGCGCGGCAGCCGATGCACGCGTCGCGATCGAGGTCCACGATGCCGTCCTTGCGCTTCTCGAGCGCGTTGACCGGACAGATCGTGACGCACGGCGCGGTCGTGCAGTGGTTGCAGCGCAGCACCGAGAAATGTCGCTTGATCGCGGGGAAGCGACCCTTCTCCGTGTACTTGACCCACGTGCGGAAGCTGCCGACGGGCACGTCGTTTTCGGACTTGCACGCGACGGTGCACGCGTGACATCCGATGCAGCGCCGATGATCGATCAAGAAGCCGTATTGCATCAGACCTTTTCTTTGGGCTCGGTTCGGGAACGGAGCGCTTCGATGTCGACGGGGCGACCCATGACGACGAGCGCGGACACGCGGCCGAGCTCGGCTTCGGGATCCGCGGCGGTCTTGCGTGAATCGCCGCCCGGCAGTCGCTCGACGAGCGAGAGGACCGTGATGCCCTTCTCGTCGGCGAGGCCGCTCTGTTTGAGCGTGCCGCGGCGCAGATGATCCGGGACCTCGAGCTCGGCGATCTGGTAGCTGTTCGGGAGCTCGACCCAGTTCGGTTCGCGCGTGCCGGAGACGAAGAGGCGCGTGCGCCGCGTCTGGTGCTTCAGCACTTCGAGGTTGAGCGCGGCGATCACGTCGCGGCGCGTGAGGCGTCCGAGGAGGATGCGCTTGTCGCCGCGCGTCTCGACGACGGGGACCTCTTCGCGCTCGGGGTCGCCGAAAATCTCGAGCACGTCCGCCAGCGACATCTCGGGCGACACGACGGGCGGCATTTCCAGTACGTCCGCTGCGATGACGACCGCTCCGAGTTTCTCGCGGTTGAGCAAGTCCTTGACGTCGTGCAAGTCGATCGAGCCGCAGAACGAGCCGTCGCCGTCCGTCACGTAGATGACGTCGAGCCGCGTCTCGCGAAAGCGCTCGAGCACCGCGTCGAGCGGCGTGTTCACGCGCAGCGACGCGAGTCCCGAGCGCACCAGGTCGCGCACGCGGATGCGCCGCAGCGTCAGCTCCTCGATGCCCATGTCGATCGGAACGCCGCGCGCACGGAGCGACTCGGTGAAGATCGAATCGCGTGCGAGAAAGCGGGCCGTGAGCGCGCTGGCGACCGTGGCCAGCGTCAGTGGGAGCACGAGCCCAAGGTCGTGCGTGAGCTCGACGAGCAGCACCATCGACATGATCGGCGCATGCGTGATGCCCGCGATGAGTGCCGCCATGCCGACGACGACGAACGCGGACGGCGCCGTGTCTATCGCAGGAAACAGGGCACCGACCGAGCTCGCGAACAGCGCGCCGAGCGCGGCTCCTGTAAGAAGCGCCGGCGTGAACACGCCACCGGGCGCGCCGGAGCCGACGGAGATCATCGTCGCCAGCGGCTTCAAGAAGAGCAGCGCCGCGACGGACGTGATCGCGAGACGTCCGGCGAGGATCTCGCTCGTCGCGGAGTATCCGTTGCCGAACACCTCGGGCCAGTGCATCCCGATCGCGCCGACGGCGAGTCCGCCAAGCGCGAGCTTCGCTTCCAGCGGGACGCGAATGCGCGCGAGGCCGTGCGTCGCGAACTGCAGAATACGCTGGAAGCCGACCGCGACGACTCCACCGGGGATCCCGAGCACGAGCGCGAGCATGATCGAGGCGAGGCCCGTCATCTCGATGCCTTCAGGCATCGCGTACACGGCCGCGTCACCGCCACGCAGCGCGCGCATCACGATCGCCGAGAACACCGACGAGACCACGAGCGGCGCGAAGATCTCGATCGCGAAGCTCGCGAGGATGACCTCCATCACGAAGAAGGCACCTGCGAGCGGCGCGTTGTACGCCGCGGCCATTCCAGCGGCGACGCCGCAACCGAGGAGGAGCGAGTGGCGGCGCGGATCGAAGCGCGCGAGCCGCGCGAACTTCGAAGCGAGCGCGGCTCCCAGTTGAACGATCGGACCTTCGCGGCCGACGGATCCGCCGGTCGAGATCACCGCGACCGACGCCAGCGCGCGCACGACGATCGGGCGGCTCTTGATGCGTCGGCGCCGCACCGATACGGCTTCCATGATGCCGGGGATCCCGAACGGCCTCGATTTCGGCGCGAGCCAGCGGATCACGAGCGCGGCGAGGAGTCCGCCCGCGGCCGGGAGCAAGAGACACTGCCACCAAGTCAGCGTGCGCGCGGCGTCGAGGATGGAGGATCCCGATCCTGCAGCTGCCCCCGATCCGCTCGATCCCCCGGATCCCCCGGGTCCAACGAAGAGCCGCTGCGCGAACTCGACCAGCGTCTGGAACCCGAACGCGATTACGCCGCCCGCGGCACCGACCACGCCTGCGAACAGAAACGTCGCAGTGGCGGCGAGGACATCGCGCTGAGCGGGGCGCTTCATGAAAGGACCACGATGATGGGCGCGCCGCCGACTGGCAAGTTCAAGTCCGTCGAAGTGCGGCGAAGTACCGCGTCCGACGTACCGCGTCAGACACTTTTCTTCGCCCCCCCCCCGCGCGGCGCCGGGGGGGGGGCGAAGAAAAGTGTCTGACGCGGTACTTCGGACGCGGTACTTCGCCGCACTTCGACGGACTTGAACGGCGACAACCGGCAACGGTCGATCGCTCGGCTTCGAGCCGCGCTCAATTGCCGGCCGCGTCACGCAGCCGCAGGACTCGATCGATGGCGAAGTCGAAATCGAAGACCGTCGAGACAGCCGTCGCGACCGGTCATCTCGCCAAGGCCGGCGTGAACGAGCTGGATCACAAAGGGCTGGCGAACGCGCGCGTTCAGCGCGCGGCTCGGCGTATGAGCGACAGGATCGCGATCGATGCCGCGATCCACAGGCACCACGCGATCGCGACGGGGAAGCCGCCGCGCACGCCGAGGAGTTCCCACGTCCGCGCGAAGCCGCCGCGCGACCAAGCTCGGAACACGAGATCGCGGTCGCGGAGCACTTCCCCGCGCACCGTCATCCCGAGCAAGCGCGGTGAAACTTCCCCGCTGCCGTGGTAGCTGATCATCGAGAGCCCTGCCGGGCCCGCGCTCGCTTGCGCGCCCTGGGGAAGTGTCAATCGATAACGCAGCGTCTTCCAGCGGCTCTCGCGCACGACCGGCATCGGGAAGAACGCCCAGCCATTGTCGATCGGTGCGCGTGGCGCGATCTCCGCACGGACGATCGGTGGACCGCCAGCGCCCGCGTACCAGAGCTCGAGCGAAGCTCCGCCTGCCGATGCATCGAACGCGACCATGCCGATCGCGAGGGCGCGCAGATCGGGATGCTCGCAGACGAACGTGCCTTCGAGCTCCGATGCCGACGCGACGTGGTCGCCCCACGTGCGGACGTCCTGCGCCTGGCCGCGATAGATCACGTACGGAGTCAGCAACGCGCGCGGCACCGTCGACACGGGCGCGAGCTCGAACGCGTAGGACTTGTCGCGCGAGTCGACAATGGGATCGAACTCGAAGCGCAAGAAATCGCCGCCGGGCGGAACGAGAGCGATCGAGGCTCGCGAGCTGCGCCGAACGTTGGAGTCCGCCGCGCGCTCGCGCAGCGTGAGCTCGAACTCGCCGATGGCTTGGCCACCGCCCGTGCTCACCGCGACGTCGATCGCCCGCAAGCCGTCGCTCTCGCAGACGAAGCCTTGCCCGATCGGAACGCCCGCCGTGATCGTGCCGCTGTGCGTTCGCCATGGCCGCGTGCGCAGCTCGACATCGGGAATGCGCGTCGACCACGAATAGAGCGCGACGAAGCTGATCGTAGCGAGGCAGAGTACCGCGCCGAGGAGTCGTGCGGCTCTCATGCGTTCCACACCAAGTACTGGTTCGGCACGAGGCCGTACCACAGGAACAGCGCGTCGA